>PMBA01000243.1:1123-12769 GCA_003152795.1 Acidobacteriaceae bacterium
TCGTAGCTCTTTTGGCGGTGGCTTGATCGCTTCCCGAACATGGCTAGAACTTCACGGCTACTGGCTCGCGATCGGTGGCAGCCGCTTCGAAGAACTGCTTCTGCTGGAATCCGAACATCCCGGCCAGAATGTTGGTTGGGAAAGATTGAATTTTGGTGTTCAGGTCACGCACCACCGCGTTGTAGTAGCGGCGGGCGTTTTGAATTGCGTCCTCGATTTCGCTGAGAGAATTCTGCAACTGGGTGAATTCCTGCGAGGCCTGGAGCTGGGGATAATTTTCAGCCACGGCAAACAGGCTTTTGAGGGCTCCGGTGAGTTGATTTTCGGCGGCAGCCTGGTTGACAGGGCCGGTGGCCTGCATGGCCATGGAGCGGAATTTCGCGATGTTTTCGAAGGTGTCTTTCTCGTGGGCGGCGTAGCCTTTTACGGTTTCGACCAGATTTGGAATCAGGTCGTGGCGGCGTTTAAGTTGGACATCGATGTCGGACCAGGCGGATTCGGAGCGCACGCGCAACTGCACCAGGCTGTTGTACATCGCAATCAGGAAGACGCCCAACAGAACGATGACTGCGAGGACAGCAAGAACCATGTGGAGGCCTCCTTGATGCGGATTCAACGCGACGTTAACAGCAAAGGTTCAAGGTTTCAAGGTTTCGAAGTTTTAGAGTATGGTTCCAGTCCTTGAAATACACGACCTTGAAACCTTGAATCCCTGGAATTCTGGAACCTTGGGTTTATTGCCGGGGAGCGTAGTAGCCGCGACGGGCGCGGACTTGCAGATCTTTTTTCAGGGCAGTGATCTGGATGGAGCGGTAGCGTCCATCGGCGTCGAAGTCGGTGGGCTTGTAGGAGACGGCGTACTGGCTGCGCAGTTCGTCTTCGATGGCGGCGAAGGAGTGGGTGATGTCTTTCATCTTGTAGGGAAAGAAGGCGCGGCCGCCGGTGGCGGAGGCGAGGTCCTCGAGAACCTTGTCGCCGCGCAGAATCAGGCCGCTGTCGTCGGTGGAGATGGCGTAGATGAGGACTTCGGCGCGCTCGGCCATTTCAATGGCCTGGGCACGGGTGTATTCGCTTTGATTGTCTTCGCCGTCGCTGAGGATGACGATCGCTTTGCGAATGGGATGCTCCGAATGCTCGCGCAGCAGTTTTTCCTTGCACGCTTTATAAATCGCGTCGTAGAGCGCGGTGCCGCCGCCATTGCTGAGGCGCTCTACTCCGGCGGCGAGTAAGGGAACTTTGTCGGTGAAATCCTGGGTGAGGCGGCTCTCTTTGTTGAAACCCACGACGAAGGCGCGGTCATAGCCGGGGCGGATGATGTGCTGCAGGAATCCGTTGGCAGCGTCTTTTTCAAATCCAAAACGGCTCTGGACGGAGCCGCTGACGTCGACGAGCAAGCCCAATTCGATCGGCAGGTCGGTCTCAGGGCGGAAGTTGAGGACGGACTGCACCGGCTTGTGGTCGTCGAGGATGGAGAAATCGTTCAGGTTCAAATTGCGGACGAATTTGCCGTGGCGATCGGTGGCGATGAAGAGCACGTTGACTTCATCGACGCGGCTCCTGATGGTAAGGATCGGTTGATCCGCATCGGGGCTGGTGTCGGCGGATGCGGGCGGAAGGGCAGCAGCGCTACTGGAGCCCACCGCAAGCGCAGAGGCGGCGACGACGTAGGGGCTGGTTTGGGCGAATCCGGCAACGGACAGAACAGGAAAAACGGCGATCGCGAATACGATCAGCGCGCCGGTTGCCAGTTCGAGTTGGTTGCGCTTCATCATTTGGTCATTACTCTTGCCCGGCTCGCCAATCGCAATTGGGCGCCCCGTAAATAACAGAACCTTCAAGTACTTCGATGCACGCCGGGGGCCGAAAACCGCCAAAGCGCGATCCAATTGACTGTAGGCCGCTAACGGGTGCGCGTCCAAGTTACAAAAGGAGTACGCAGACGGTGTGCACCCTAACCATAAGCGGGTCAACAGGTTGAGAAGCTTGGTTCGAGGGCGCTCAAAAGCGGGGCTCAAGGCGGCAACGCGATGCGGGCACGTGGAGTTCCCGCGGGGTTTTGGAGCAGAAAACCTTCAGGAGATTTTTCCACGAATGAGTGAACTCCGTGCAAAAAATTCTGCCTGCCAGGAGCAGGTCTGGAGTTGTACTTTTGGATGGGATAATCTGACAACCGCCGGAAGCCGTATCCGGCCCGGAGTTGCGATATGTACTTTGAACAGTTTTACCTCACCTGTCTGGCGCACGCTTCGTACATGATCGGATCGGAAGGTGAGGCGGCGGTAGTCGATCCACAGCGCGATGTGGACATCTATCTTCAGGCGGCCGAGGAGCAGGGTCTTAAGATCCGGCATATATTCGAAACTCATCTGCACGCCGATTTTGTTTCCGGGCACAAGGAACTGGCGGCGCGCACGGGCGCGAAAATCTATATCGGAGTGCGTGCCAATGCCGAATTCCCGCATGTGCCGTTAACCGACGGTTTTGAAGTGAAGATGGGAGCGGTGCGGATTGGCGCGCTGGAGACGCCGGGGCACACGCCGGAGAGCGTCTGCCTGGTGATCACGGATGAAACTGAATCAGCGCAGCCCTGCGCGGTGCTGACCGGCGATACATTGTTTATTGGAGATGTTGGGCGCCCGGATCTTTCGCGCACGCACACGCCGCGGGAACTTGCGGGATTGCTCTATGACAGTCTGCACCAGAAGCTGCTGGCGCTGCCCGATGCGGTGACGGTGTATCCGGCGCACGGTGCGGGTTCGCTGTGTGGACGCGCCATGCGGGCGGAGCGCTCGTCCACGATTGGAACGGAGCGGCTTACGAATTATGCGCTGCAGATCGCGAGCCGGGAAGAATTTATCGCGCAGTTGACCACCAACCTTCCGGCTCGTCCCGACTATTTTCTGGAGGACGCCGAGATAAATCGCTCGGGTGCGGCGACGTTGACGGAGTTGCCGCCGCTCCGGAAACTTTCTCCCGCGGAAGTGCAGGCGCTGTTGCGGCAGAATGCCAATGTGCTGGATGTGCGTCCGGGCGAGGCGTTCGCGGAGGGACACGTGCCGGGGTCGATCAGCATCGCGCTCTCGGGGCAATTTGCATCGTGGGCGGGAGGGATTTTGGGGATCCACTCAAAGCCGGTTCTGATCGGCGAGACGGACGCACAGATTGAGGAAGCTCGGCTCCGGCTGGCTCGTGTCGGCATCGAGGATTTGCGTGGTTATCTGGCCGGCGGCGTGGCGGCTTGGCAGAAGGCTGGGCTGCCGGTGGCGAGGACGGCGCAGATTTCCGTGCAGGAACTGAACGATAAGCTGCGCTCGGGAAGCTGGCGCGCGGCCGACGTGCTTGACGTCCGCCGCGAAGGCGAATGGCAAGCGGGTCACATCGCGGAAGTGCAATGCCGCGCCCTCGATACTTTCCCGCAGGGATTGCCCGTGGTGGACAAGGTGCGTCCGGTTGCGGTGCACTGCAAGAGCGGATATCGCAGCATGATTGCCTGTAGTCTGCTGGAACGCGCCGGTCATCGCAACGTGATCAACACGGTGGGAGGCTTCGACGCGTGGCATGCGGCGGAGCTCCCGGAAGTGGCGGAGCAGCTAGCCAAGGCCTGATGCGTCTGGTTACGGAGCAAAACCCCCTCGCCACACCAGCAACGTTACTCCGTCGCGGCTTGCGCTTTGGCGAGGACAGCTTCGCGGCGGGTGGGCAGGTGGGGCAGGGCCGCCATCAGACGGCGGGTGTAGGCGTGCGCGGGCGCGTTGAAGATCTGTTCGGTCGGGCCGCACTCGACAATCTGACCTTCGTGCAGGATGGCGATGCGCTGGCAGATTCCGGCGACCGAAGGGAGATCGTGCGAGATGTAGAGAATCGACATGCCGATCTCGCGATTGAGGCGGGCGAACAACTCCAAAATTTCGGATTGCGTGATCACATCGAGCGCGCTGGTCGCTTCATCGGCGATTAAGAGCGCGGGGCGATGCATGACGGCCATGGCGATGAGCACGCGTTGGGCCTGGCCGACGCTGAGTTGGGAAGCGCGTTTGCGCAGGAAGTCCGAGTCATCCTGGTTGCTGGGCAGGCTGACGCTTTTCAATGCGGACTGGATGGCGCGGTCGCAGTCTTCGCTGGTGGCGTTGCTGTCGCTGTGCGCGCGCCAGGCTTCTCTTAGTTGCGTGCGGATTTGAAGCGCGGGATTGAGCGAGGCAAGCGGACTCTGAAGCACGAGACTCAGGGAACGTCCGCGGAGGCTGCGCAATTCGCCTTCGCGCATGGCGAGCAGATCGTTGCCCTGAAAGATGATGTGGCCGTCGACGGCGGCGTGCTGGCGGCCGAGTAATCCGAGGATGGCCATGGCCAGCGTGCTTTTGCCCGAGCCACTCTGGCCGACGAGGCCGACGATTTCACCGCGCGCGATTTCCAGCGAAACACCGCGGAGCACCGGCGCTTTGCCGGGATAACGGACGGTGACCTGCGCGGAGAGCAGGCTTCGCGAGGTGTCCGGCGTCGTCGGTGTCATGGCTATAGACTCGGTTATCGGCTCGCCCGTGTGGTTGGGTTCAGGGTGAGGCGTTCGGCATTCCAGAACGTCTGCGGAGAAAGGATGCCGGGATTGGCGCCCTGGACGGCGCTGGAGACGGCGGACAACGCATTCTGATTGACCAGGTAAATGAAAGGCGTCTGTTCGGCAGCGATTTCCTGCACGCGATCGAAACTCTCTTTGCGCTTCTTCGGATCCGCGGTGGACGCCTGCGCGCGCATCAGCCGGTCAATCTCGGCTTCCCACGCGGTTTCCGGAGACTTCTGCTGCGGGTTCCAGGCGTGATTCTCGGCCGAACTCAACCAGATGTTCATCTGCCCGTTGGGATCGAGGTCGACATTGCGGAAGCCCAGCATCGCGGCTTCGTAATTAAATTTCTGCGAAATGCGCTCGATGAGAGAAGGGAAGTCGAGCGTCACCACGTTGACCTTGATACCGAGTTTCCCGAGATCCTCCTGCACCATGACAGCCATGCGTTCTCTAGGTTTACTGCCCGCGTTGGTGACGATGGAAAACTCGACGGCGTTACCCCCTTTGTCGACTAACGTCCCGTTTTGCAGGTGGAAACCCTCGGCTTGCAGGCGCTGTAGAGCGGCGTCGGGACGATATGGTTCAGCTTTGAGCTTGCTGTTGAACCAGAATTTGTTGGCGGGCGAAACCGGGCCCACGGCGGGCTGAGCGTGACCATTGAAGACGACGCGGCTCAGATCTTCACGGTTGATGGCTTGAGAAATCGCGCGCCGGAAATTGGCGGAGCGGAACCAGGCGCGCTTGTACTCCGGGATAGGAGCGCTGGCTACCTGGTTGAACCACATGAAGTCGGAATCGAGCGAAGCGCCGGCATCGTGCGCGAGTTGCGGCGAACTGGCCGCCAGGCGGTCGAAGTAATCGCTATCGATGACATTGATCAGGTCAAGTTCGCCCCGCTTGAAGCGCAGCATCTCGACGTCGCGATTCGATTGAATGTCGAGCCGGATCGAGTCGATGTAAGGCAAGCGGTGTCCCTGCGAATCTCTTTTCCAGTAGTTGGGATTGCGGCGAAGGAGCACGCTCGATCCAGCCTTGTATTCCGCCACCAGAAATGGCCCGAGCACGGCCGCTTCCTTCTTAGGAGAATGCGCGGACATGATCGCCACCTGGTCGAAGAGGTGTTCGAGTCCGGCAATGGGCGCGGGAAAGACGATGGTGACCTGATCGGGCGCAATGATCTTGGTGGTGACGGCGCCGCTTCCGGAACGGAATGCGTCTCCGGTAGAAGAGTGCAGCGCGGGGTCCATGAGCCGTTGCATGGTGAAGGCAACGTCCTCGGAGGAAAACGGGCTGCCGTCGGAAAACGTAACGCCGTGGCGGAGCTTGAAGGTGATTTGCTTGCCGTCTTTCGATACCGTCCACGATTCCGCGAGTTCGGGTTCGAGGTCCTGCGTTTTGCGGTTGGCGCGCATTAGCACACCGCCCGTCAGGTAGCGGATCGAAAGGGAAGAGTCGTCATCGACCAGGAGGGGATCGAAAGTCTTGGGCTCGGAGCGCAGACAGAAGCGCAGCTCGCCGCCACTTTGTGCCAAGGCGGGGCCGGATATCACAGCCAGTGAGAGAAGCGTGCAACAGAGAGCAAGTCGTAGAAATGCACGGCGGCCGATCATGCGGTCACCTCCTCGTTCGACAACAGCAGTTGAAACGACGTCAAGACCACGATCAGCAGCAGCAACGGCACCAGCCGCCACGGTTCTTCGCGGAACGAGATCATCCCTTCCAGTTCGCGCAAAAGACTTCCCCATGAAGGCAGCGGTTCGGCAACGCCCAAACCGAGGATGCCCAGATTAGCCTCGGCCAGGATAAAAACCGGAATCGAAATCCAGAATTGCGCGTANNGAGTTGCGCAAGGCATCGGCGCTGGTCGAAAGTACGCGTGCCGAAGCCGCCCAGCCCAGCAGGCCGAGGATGAGAAACGTAATCAGGACCGAGACCAGCGGAGAAACGTTCAGCGGCAAGAGGGCGCGAACCGTGATCAACAGGAAAAGCCAGGGCAGGGAAAGAAACAGGTCGGTAAAACCTCGGGCGAGACGCAGCCAGATTCCTCCCAGATATCCAGCGAGTCCGCCCACCAGCGCGGCCAAAAGGGTCGAGACCAGGGCGGCGGCGGGAGCGAGCAGGAGCGAGATGCGCGTGCCATAGAGAACGCGGGCGAAGCGATCGCGGCCAACTTCATCGGTGCCAAGCAGATGCCGATGGGAAGGAGGCGCGCCGGGAGCTTCGCGAAATTGCTTTGCGTATCCGGAGGGCGCCAGCCAATTCGCGGCCAGCGACACCGCGCACACGGCGAGCACCACGACCAACGCCAGCTTGCGGGCGGCGCTCATGCCTCACGAGGCCTCAGCATGTAATTCATTACATCGGCCCCTGAGTTCGCCAGCAAGGTTACGAGCGTAACCAGGATCGTAAGGTTCACTAACAAAGGAAGATCTCTGGAAAGGGCGGCCTGCCATGCGAGTTGACCGATGCCCGGCAGTCCGCATAGAGCTTCGACAGGAATGCTTGCGCCGAGAGCGATGCTGACGGTGATGCCGGCGAGTGCGATCATCTGCGGACCGGCGACCGGAAGCACGTGCCAGGCCAGGATGCGGGCCTCGCCGAGTCCGCGAGCCCGGGCGGCGGTGATGTGCGGCAGGGCGTAGGCCTTGGCGAGCAGGTTCCGCGAATAGCGGTAGATCCTGGGGAAAACGATGAAAGCGATGGCGAGATATCCGGGAGCGTTCAGGATGACCGACAGCAAGGCCAACACCGCGGCTGGAATGCAGAGGAAAGCGCCACTGAGGGTGATACCGAAAATTTCAAACCCGGGGCGGCGCCAGAGGCAGGCGGTGAAGGCGAGAGCGGAGGCCAGCAACCACGCCAGCAAAAGGCCAATGCCAGCCACCCGCGCGGTAACGGGCCAGCGTTCGCGGAAAAGAGTCTGTACGGGTTGGCCGAGGGCATGAGAAGTGCCGAGGTCGCCGTGCATGGCGCCGCGCAGGTAGGCGGCGTAAAAACCGAGGACGTTGTGCTCACCGGCGCGCGACTGGCGCAAGGCTCGCACACTTTCGGCGCTCAGGCTGGGGTCGAGTTCGCGCTCGTCTGCATCGAAGCCGGGAGCCAGGCGTACCAGCGTGGCTGAAAACAGTCCGCCGAGCAGGACGAGTCCGGCAATCGCCCCCAGGTGCCGCGCGATTTTCCAGAGCAGCGTTTTCCGCGGCATAGGAGCGTCCTAGTTCACCGTCGCATTTCGGGCGCGGGAGGGTGGAAGGTTCGTGTCGGGTCCGGATTCGGAGTGGTGGAGATTCTTCATGGAGTACATACGGCGGTCGGCTTCGGCGAGCAGGCGCTCGATGTCGAAGCTATCCTCCGGACAAAATGCCGTTCCCACGCTCAAGCCAACCAGATCGCGGCCGGCAATTTTCCTGCCTGATTCGGCGGCCAGTTGATTCAGGCGGCTGGCCTTTACGCTGGAAGCGTCCGGGCTCAGCCCGGGAGCGACAATCACGAATTCATCTCCGCCCATGCGGGCAACATAATCGTAACCGCGGCAGCTTTCCTTCAGGTGGCCGGCAAAATCCTTGAGCAGGTTATCGCCTTCGAGGTGGCCATAGAGATCGTTAATTTGCTTGAAGTTGTCGAGATCGCAGACCATGACCGCGAGGGAAGTGCCGGTGCGGCGGCAGCGCGCCAGTTCGCGCGTCAGATGAACAAACAACGAGCGGGCGTTGGGCAATCCCGTTAAGTAGTCGGTGGTTGCCGAGTCCTCGGCCTGCTGATACTTGAGCGCATTTTCAACCGAGAGAGCGATCTTGGCGCTGACGGCGAGCAGGATGCGCAGGTGATCCGCCGAGAAGGCGTCGCGATCGGCACGGTACATGGCCAGCACCCCGACCACGCCATTGAGTCCTTCAAGGGGCACGGCGAGAATGGAACGCAGCGCGGTAAATTTTGCGGGATCGATCACATATCCGGCTTCGGCCTCGGGGTTGCCATTGACGATGGGCTTGCGTTTTTCGGCGACCCAGCCGCACAGGCCTTCTCCCATGCCGATGTTCAGCGACGAGAGCAGGCGGAAGTTATCGCCGCTCACCAGTTCGGGCACCAGCCTGCCCTCCTTCAAAAGAAATACGGCCATCGAATCGTAAGGAATCATCTTGCGCAACCGCATGGAAAGCACGGAAAGCGTTTCGCCGAGGCTCAGTGAGTTACCGAGATCCTGGCTGAGTTCGAACATGGTCTGCGCTTCCTGGCGCGCCGACGCGATCGAGGAGAGGAAATCCGCGTCGCTCGCGGGGGTAGGAATGGTCGCGGACTGCTCGTATCCCGAAGCTGGCCCGCCGCCGGCCTCGACCCGGACGTCGGTCGATAAAGTCGTCTCTTCCGCGGTCATCGAATCCGACTGCACCATGATTTCCATTTGCCGGTAACGGCGTCTCAGAACCTCGACAACCCGGGGCTCAAAGGCGGTGCCCGACATGGAGGCGACCTTCTCCATGGCGGCATCGAGGGACATGGCATTGCGGTACTGGCGATGCGATGCCAGTGCGTCCAGGCAATCGACGGCCCCCAGCACCCGTGCGCCCATCGGAATCTGCTCCCCTTTCAACCCGTCGGGATAGCCGGTTCCGTCCCAGCGCTCGTGGTGCGAGCGGACGATGGCCGCGACCGGATAGGGGAAGGCAACGCGCTGCAGGATCTCGGCGCCCACCAGCGCGTGGATCTTCATCTTCTCGAATTCTTCCGGAGTCAGGCGCCCCGGCTTGTTGATGATGTGTTCCGGAATCGCGAGCTTGCCGATGTCATGCAGCAGCGCGGCCGCGCGCAGGGCTTCGACCTCATCGTCGGGAAAACCCAGTTCCTTTGCGACCTCAACCGTGAAAACGCGCACCCGTTGCAGGTGTTTGTGTGAGGTATGGTCCTTGGCTTCGATGGCCAGCGCCAGGGACTCGATGGTGCGCAAGTGCAGCGAGGCGACCTGTTCGGCGTGGCGCTTTTCGATCTCGACCTGTTTCTTTTCCTCCGCCAGCTTGGCGAGATAAAGGTGATATGAGCGATAGACCCAGTAGATCAGCGGCAGCACCAGAAGCGAGGTCTGCCATCCCACCTGTTTGCTGAAGAACCCCACCGCAAAAACCACTGCCGCACCGACCATGTAGAAGGGGAAAGACCAGAAGTGACATTCGGTCCAGACCTTGTAAGCCGGTTTGCCTTCGGTCAGCGAGATGATCACGGCCACGGGAACGGTGTTCGCGACAAAGAAAATCAGAGCCGTGATGACCAGCAGCGGCAGCGTGCCGGCGCCGAGCACTCGCTGCAAACCGTGATAGGCGAAGTAAGACACGGTGATGGCGTTTGCCATCATGCTGAAGACGTTAAAAACGATCTTGACGGGAACCAGTTTCTGACGCGATCCGAACACGCATTGGGCGAGGGTCGCGGTGCAACCAAGGATCAGCGTCTCGGGCAGGTTCAGTTCGAGCACGCCCAGCAAGATGAACAGGAAGTTGACCGACATGGTGCCGTCAATGCCGGGCAGCTGAATTTTAAGACTTGAAGCAAGGACTGCAACCAGCAGGTAGCAGACAAACCGTGTCAGGTCGACGGTCTGCCAGTTCCATAGAGCGTACGCCAGCGCCGACATGCCGAGCGCTGCCGTGGCTCCGATGAACAGTCTTGCCCGATTGGACATAGGCCGACCCGTAACTTCTTACTTACGCAGCGTGCACCTGCACATCCACGCCGGCGATTTTCATTACCTCTGTCACTGCATTGAATCGACGACAGTTATGCTTACCAGTTCCGCGACGCGCCCAGGCACACCGCCAGATTGTCCCGAAAGTGGCTCGGTCCGGGCCACTTTGGCTCGTCAACATCCGGTGCCAGGCGCAGCGGAAAATCTGGTTCTCCCGTTGTATCGGATAGTAGTTCAGCGTCGGAGAATCAGGAACTTACTGAGGTAACAGGAAATCTGAGGTGAAAACATGCAGCGCGAAATGAAAAATCCAAGGCCCGGCGTGACTCTCAAGTAGGAGGTAGTTACTTCGGTGTGAGGGTTCGCACCGAACGGAGCCCCGAATTGATGGGGTTATGGCAGCATCATGGGGAAGGCTCATGTCCGTGATTGCCCTGGGGCCAGCGTATTTGGATCCGGCGGTGGCCGTCCCTTGAGCCAACGACACAGAAATGCCTACCTCATCGACGACTCCGCCAGCCGAGAACGCGCAGAAATCTACAACGGGGAGCCGTGCTCGCCATGTCTCCACTCGGGTGGATGAGACCATTCTTCAGCCCGGCATTCTGGACCAGTTGCAGGACGCGGTCTTCACCACTGACCTGCATGGCGTGATTACCAGTTGTAACCAGGGAGTAAGTCGATACGGCTTTGCCGCGCAGGAACTGGTGGGCCGAAAGATGGCTGACCTCTATGGCGTCGGACAGGCGACGTTGCTTGCCACGGCGCTGGCTTCGGTTCTGCAGAAAGGACGTTTCGAGGGCGAGTTTCGCTGCCGCCCGAAGTCCGGCGAGGACGTGAGTGTTCATTTGTGTTTGACGCTATTGCGTGATTCGAGCGCCGCTCCGGCGGGCATTCTGGGAATCTCGATCGACAGCAACGACAGCAGCGACCGCAACGAGAAGAAACTTCTGGCTGCTGCTTTGGATGCAGGCGGCGGGGGCCCGCTGGCCCGGCGAGAAATCGACGGCACACAATTTCTGATTGCCAGCCCGATCATGCATAAGTTCATGGGCATGGTGGATCGTGTAGCCGGGCACACCGAGACCGTGCTGGTAACTGGCGAAACCGGCACCGGCAAGGAGTTAGTGGCGCGCACCATCCACGGATCCTCCTATCGGCACAAGAATGCGTTGATCGACATCAACTGTGCCGCCCTGCCCGAACATCTGGTGGAGAGTGAACTGTTCGGTTACGAGAAGGGAGCCTTCAGTGGCGCGGATTGCTCGAAGCCCGGATTATTTGAGCTGGCCGACAAGAGCACGATATTTCTCGATGAAATTGGCGAACTACAGCCGCAAATCCAGGTGAAATTGCTGCGGGTTCTGGACGGAGCGCCGTATTACCGGCTGGGTGGAAATCGAAAAATAAC
>PMBA01000185.1 GCA_003152795.1 Acidobacteriaceae bacterium
GAACCGAAGTGGGTGATTTCGATGGGAGCGTGCGCGACTTCCGGCGGCGTGTTCCAGAATTACGCGCTGGTGCAGAGCGTGAATCAGGTGATTCCCGTGGACATCTATGTTCCCGGCTGTCCGCCGCGTCCCGAGCAGTTGATTTATGCGATCACGCTGCTGCAGCAGAAGATCATGATTGAACGGGGCACGGTGAAGAAGGCATTGAATCTGGTGCCGAGCGAGTAAGGATCAACCAGCTCTCAGCTTTCAAATATCAAGTTGCCATCCTGAGCAAAGCGAAGGACCTGCTGTTCCTCGCAGGGAAAAAAACAGGTCCTTCGCTTCGCTCAGGATGACAATCTATATCTGTTACTGTTTCATCCTCGTAGCCATCTGTCGTTCGGGCGGCGTCATCTGGTTCCAGATCGCGCTCAAATCTTTTTCCAGAATCTGATTGTTCGGATCCACCCGCAGAGCCAGCGCAAACCATAAATACGACGTCGGCAGATCGCGCGGCACACAGTGGCCGGTGGCGTACATGGTTCCGAACGCGCTCCGCGCCTTGGCATTCAGCTTCGCCGAAGCGGCCTTCAGATTCTTCACCGCCTCGTCGCAGTTTTCCGGCACGCCGCGCCCATAGAGATACCCCTCGCCTTTGCGGAAGGCCGCGTCCCCGGTGTCTGCCGCGGCGGGCGCCGGCAATTTCGAAGGCAGGGCAGAGTTCGCGCTGGGCTCGCGCTTCTTCGCATTCTTTTTGGCCTGTACGATCATCGCCGGAGTCACCCGTTTCGCCTCGGGCGCAGGCTTTGGTGCTGCGTCCACGGTCTTCCGGGGAGTTTCGGGGCTGGCACTTGCGTTTTCCGATGGGCGCTCCGGAGCATTTGCCGCCGGAGCCTCCGCCTGCGGCGAACTCGCATCGGACGCTGGCGTCGCATCCTTGGCCGCCGCTTTTGTCGATGGCGTCTCGGCCGGAGCTTCGCCGTCGCTCGCCGTCGCCGCCTCCGGCGGTCGACCCTTCGTCGCGCCCAGATAGTTTGTGTAGGTCCACCAGGCGGCGCCGCCCAATGCCGCCAGCAGCGCCACCAGCAAAAGGATTCGCCTTCCGCTGGTCCTGGGCTGCTCGGGCTCAAGAAAAGAATCCAAGCCGGAGAAAGAATTTTCCCGCAGCGAGTTTATGCTCGGCTGACTTGCATTAGGCTGACTTGAACCAGTGTGACTCGCGCCAGGCTGATTCAATCCCAGCATCGAGGGTCCGCTGATCGGCTGGACCGGTGTGTTGGCGGGCCTGGTCGCGCCCTGTGCCACGGGAGGCCGCAGC
Source organism: Acidobacteriaceae bacterium (assembly GCA_003152795.1). Classification (GTDB taxonomy): domain Bacteria; phylum Acidobacteriota; class Terriglobia; order Terriglobales; family Acidobacteriaceae; genus Acidiflorens. Next base: position 1,301 of record PMBA01000185.1, read on the forward strand.
GCTTCCGGCGCGTTCGCTGGCTTTGGCAGGCCCGCTACTGGCGCGCCCGCCGGTCGCCGAGATTCTACCCGGGATTCGAGCAGGGTGCCGCACATTCCGCAAAAACGGAAATTGTCCGAATTGTCCTCACCGCACTTCGGGCAGATCACGATCATTCTCCGGATGTCTTTTCCAACAGTTTAACTCTTTAACTCTCGTCGGCCATATCATTGCGCCCGTCCGTTCATATTAGAATGCCGATACCCGGTTTCCGCCTATGCCGAAGGCCCCCAAAGCCACGCCCACGCCGGCTGCGAAGCGTTTCGAGGCCAGGCTCGAACGCATGCGCTCCCGCCTCAACTGGATCGTCATCCACGTACCGTTCGATGCCGCCGCGGTCTGGGGGTTGCGCGGCCAGGTCAAAGTGAAAGGCGAAATCAATGGCTTCGCGTTCCGCACCTCGCTGTTTCCCACCCGAGACGGGCGGCACATTCTGCTCGTCAACAAGCGCATGCAGAAGGGAGCGCGAGCGGGCGAAGGCAGCGTCGCCCGTTTTCAGATTGCGCTCGATCGCGAAGAACGCACCGTAACCATCCCCGAAGACCTCAAGCAAATTCTCAGCCAGGATCGCTCCCTTCGACGCTGGTACGACAAGCTGAATCATTCGACACGCAACGAAATCGCCAAGTGGATTGCCGATCCCAAGAGCGCCCAAGCCCGGGCGCGCCGCGCGGAACAGATGGCGGAGCGACTGCTCGCCGTGATGGACGCGGAACAGGAACTGCCACCCATTCTGCAGTTGGCGTTCGCGCGCTATCCCCACGCCAGCGCCCGTGAAGGTTGGGATCTGATGTCGACATCGCGCCGGCGGGGGCATCTGTTCGGCATTTTCTACTACCGCACTCCCGATGCCCAGGCCCGCCGCATCGAGAAGATGCTGGAGGACGCGAGCGCCTTCGCCGAGAAAACAAAATGAAAAGGCAGCTCCGGCGGGTCCTTTAGCGGGGCTTGTGTCGCCGCAGCCAGTGTCATTTATCTGCCGCTTTGCTGCAAACCATTTGCTTTCGCCACGCTCTGCTGCCGCAAACCTGTTGACAGTCGGCACTGCGACGGCGTAAGTATGGTCCACTCTGTTTGCATCGGTGGTGATCTCTTCGGTACGACGTCTGGCGATTGTGCTGGCCTCGATTGGACAGTGCGAGATTCCGGCGGCTCGTACCGGGAAAGACACCTATGACCCTTCCTCTTCTCAACCCGGCTGGTCGAAGCGCGACTGCCCGCACCGGCGGGCAAACTCACCGTTCTTTCAGGAGATTTCATTCTATGTTCCAAGACAAACGTAGTATCCCCGTTGTGGTGCTTGCCTGCATGGCGGCTCTGCTGATCGCCGTTCCAGCGTTCTCGCAGTCGGCTGGTGGCGTCCGCGGTTTATCGAATGCTCAGATCCTTGGCGCCGAAGATCAGTCCAGGCAGATTGCGGTTACATTCTGGCTCAACCAACACGACAAAGCCGGTTTCGACGAGCTGGTCCGCCAGATGTACGACCGGAATTCGCCCAACTACCATCACTGGCTTACGTTGAGTGAATACAAAGCCCGGTTCGCCCCCAGCGCCGGAGATCTGGCCATCGTCCGCCAGCATCTGGCGGCGCATAACCTGCAAGTGGTCTCCTCCGACAAGCTCAATCACTACGTGACGGCTCGCGGGACCGTGGCGGACGTGCAACGCGCGACCGGCGTGCAACTCAACCGCGTGTCCCTGAACGGAGAAGTTCATCGCTTCCCCGCCTCGCAGCCGGTCATTCCCGGCGCCGCGGGTAAGCTGGTCTATGCCGTCCAGGGTCTCGCCGATTTGAAATACCAGAACTATTCGGCTCGTCCCGTGAACCCCGACACCGGTTTTCCCGTGCCCATGCTTCCGCTTGCCCACGTCGGGCCGGCCCAGCAGTTCTTCAATGCGAACTGCCTGCGCGGCACCCAGACACGCGATTTCTTTACCGGTGGCCATGGCCCCTACGCCGTCTATTCCGGCGCCCGCTACGGCACCAATATCAACGACGGACCACCCAATCTCCCCTACTGTGGATACACCGCACCGCAGGTGGACAAGGCCTACGGCCTCACTTCCCTGTACAAGAAGAAACTTGATGGTACCGGCCAAACCGTGGTCATCGTTGATGCCTACGGTTCCGACACCATTACGAACGATGCCAACCTCTTCTCCCAGATCAACGGTCTTCCGCAGTTGAACCCAGGCGGCAACTTTTCGATCTACTACCCCACGGGCCCTACCAGTTGCGGCGGAACCTGTGGCTGGGATACGGAGACCAGCCTCGACGTTGAGTGGTCGCATTCGGTTGCCCCGGGAGCCAGCATCGCCCTCGTCCTGGCGGCCGACAACTCCTTTACCAACCTTGATCTCTCGGTGCTCTACGCCATCGAGACCGGGCTTGGTTCAGTGATCTCCAACAGCTACGGCATCGGCGAGATTGTCCTGGCAACCTACGACCCCGCCGAGCTCACCGTGCAGAACAACCTCAACCAGCTCGGCGCCTCGCTCGGTGTCTCCGTCAATTTTTCCAGCGGCGACAACGGAGATTTCTCGATCGCGCTCGGGGTGGCAACGGTTTCGATGCCCGCCGCTTCTCCCTATGCAACTGGCGTCGGCGGCACCAGCTTGTTTCTCAACCCTAACCACACCTTGAAGTTGCAGACTGGCTGGGGCAACAACGAAACCCGCATTGCCGCGGCGACTCCCAATCCACCCGTGATTCCACCGCTCGAACTCGGGTTTATCTTCGGAGCCGGCGGCGGCACCAGCGGCGTCTGGTCGAAGCCGACCTACCAGGGGAGCCTGCCGGGTAGCTGGCGCCTCGTCCCGGACATCGGATTCCTGGCTGATCCCTACACCGGCGCCGAGTTCGTGCTGACCGAGAATGGACAAGCCGGCATCGGAGTCGTCGGCGGAACCAGCCTCGCCTGTCCCATGTTCTCCGCTCTCTGGGCGATCTCCAATCAGGCTGCCGGTACATGGCTTGGTCAGGCTGCGCCGCTGCTTTACAGTCTGCCGGCGGACGCCATCACCGACGTGGTCGCCACCAACGGGCCGGACAACGTCAGCGGCGTTATCAAGAGCCCGCCCAATCCGCCGGTCTTCGAAACTCCCGACGCGCTGGCGGCTCCTCTGGGTAACACCACCGAATACGTGAGCACGTTGTTCAACGGACTCTCATCCCGTTGGTACGTTCTTACGTTCGGCACCGACACCTCACTGACCACCGGCCCGGGATGGGACAACGTCACCGGATTGGGTACACCGAACGGCGAAAACTTCGTCACGGCGGCGGCCGCGGCGAAATAAGCGCACCACCAACCAGAGCAGGCCGGGAGCGCTGTCCGGCCTGCTTTTTTCATTGGCCTGAACAATAGGGCGGGGAAGCGGCATCTCGCCCGTTGAGCCCTTCGTGGACGCTCGAGGCTCCGCCGGCCACGATGTTCTGCGCACGTTCGAAAAGCCGCTCGTCGCCGAAGCGCAAAATCCGTATAATTCAATCGTTTTAATAGTCGGATCTCTTGACTCTGCGCTCGGCACCTGGAGGCGTTCGCATGAAAACTCCGCCCACTGTTCTTGCCGTCGTGACATTCTTCACTCTCTTATCCGCTGCCCAAACCATCACCGTTGACGTCTCCCGCTCCACCAATCGCTTTGTCCCCAGTGAAACTCTGGGTGCTGGCGTAGACCGTATTCCAGCCGAAGCCATCGACAAGGATCTGCTTCCACTCTCGCTCGAAGCAACGCTGGGCGCGGGCTGGCAGACGGTGTCTTATCGCCAGAATACCGAGTTGGCGGTAGAAGCCTGGCACTGGAATCCCCAGGGAAGCTGGAGTGATCCCGCGGGCAAAGGCTACTTCACTGGCTCTGCCGTGCCCAGCGAGAGCCTGCGCTACTCCTACGGATACGCGCTTCCGCGCCGCGGCTTCACCCGCAACGATGGCACCGAAAACGCCGGCTTCTCCCGCCTCACCGACGGCGACCTCAACACTTTCTGGAAGAGCAATCCCTATCTCACCCGACATTTCACCGGCGAAAGTGACGCCCTTCATCCGCAATGGATTGTCCTCGATCTGGCCCAGCCTCAGCCCGTCAGCGGCATTCGAATCGCGTGGGGCGAGCCCTACGCGACTCGCTACGTCATCCAGTATTGGACCGGTGACGATCCCATCAAATCGCCCACTCGCGGCGTCTGGCAGACTTTCCCGCAGGGGACGGTCGCCGCCGGCAGGGGCCGCACCGAAACCACTCGCCTCGGCACATCTCCCATAGCCGCCCGCTTCGTTCGCGTCTGGATGACCGAGTCTTCCAACACCTGCGATGCCGATGGCTCCGCCGATCCCCGCAACTGCGTCGGCTACTCCATCCGCGAACTCTACCTGGGAACCATCACCGGAAGTATCGGTGACGATGGCGCTTTTCACGACTCCTTGCGCCACACTGCCGATCAGGAGCAGACCACGACCTATTGCTCTTCCGTCGATCCCTGGCATGAGCCTTCCAATCTCGGCTCCACTCGCCAGGCCCAGGTGGGCTTTGACCTTTTCTTCACCAGCGGCGTCACTCGCGGATTGCCCGCCATGATTCCGGTGGCGATGCTCTATGACACTCCCGAGAACGCCGTGGCCGAGATCGCGTACATCGAGAAACGCCACTATCCCATCTCCTATGTCGAGATGGGCGAGGAGGCCGACGGCCAGTACATGCTCCCCGAAGATTACGCCGCACTCTATGTGCAGTGGGCGGCCGCGCTCCATCGCCTCGATCCGGCACTCAAACTCGGCGGTCCTTCGTTCCAGGGTGTGAACAAAGACATCGAAGTCTGGCCCGACGCCAGCGGCCGAGTCTCGTGGACCGCGCGCTTTCTCGATTATCTGAAACAGCACGGACGCATGCAGGACCTTGCCTTCTTCTCCTTCGAGCACTATCCCTACGACCCATGCAAAACGCCGTGGGGCGTGCTCTATGACGAGCCGGAACTTATCCGCCACATTATTCAGGTGTGGCATGAAGACGGTGTTCCCGCGGATTTGCCAATGTTCGTCACCGAGGGAAATCTTTCTTCCGGCGCGAGCGAGACGTATCAGGACATTTTTTCCGGTATCTGGCTGGCGGATTACATCGGGTCATTGCTCGACGCGGGTGGTAAAGGCGTCTATTTCTTCCACTATCTACCGTTGCCGATGGAGCCCGGCTGCAACAGTTCTCCAGGCACCTTCGGCATGTTCACGGTGGACGCGTCTTACAAAATCCAGCAACCGCTGGCCCAGTTCTTTGTCGCGCAACTCATCAATCTGGAGTGGGCTCAACCCGACGGCAGAGAGCATCAGGTGTATTCGGCCAAATCCGATATCGAAGACGGCGCCGGACGCGAACTCGTCACCGCCTATGCCCTGAAGCGTCCCGATGGCCAATGGTCGCTGCTCGTAGTCAATCGCGACCAGGAGAACGCCCATCGCGTGCGCGTTGCATTTCGGGGGGAAGCCGGTTCGGCCGTGGGATTTGCCGGGCCAGTCGAGATCGCAACGTTCGGCAGCGGCCAGTACAAGTGGAACCCGCCGCGCACCCGCTTCATGGCGCACGCGGAACAAGCCGCGGCCCCGACGGTCGTTACCTACACGAACGGCACGGCTGATCCAGATGGGCCGATCCTGCGCTCCAAACAGAATAGCGGCAACAATAAAGATAAAGATGATAAAGATGCGGTTTACGAGCTGCCGGCAGCCTCGGTCGTGGTGCTCCGCGGCCACGTCGCGGTGCCGTGAAACGCGGATTGCAATCTCTGCGCCCCGCATGCAGTGCCTTATTTATCAATAGGTTTCGCCGCGTGATCACCGACGTAACCGCGCACCCTGCCTTCTTCTGCTATACTGACGTTAACGCTTTTGCTACGGTTTGCTAGTCACGCGGGGATCCTGTTGGATCCGATACACTTCCGCATTTCCTGCCCGCCGTTTGGTTCCAGCGCCAATTTCATTGCGAGCGGCATGCGAAACTCNNAGTAAGCCCCTCCAGAAAGAAAACAATCGAATGACAACGTTTACAGAACTGCCCCTGTCTGCTGCTTTGCAGCAGAAGCTGGCGGCAGCTCAATTTATTACCCTCACACCCATCCAGGCGAAAGCCATTTCTCCTGCCCTTGAAGGCAAGGACGTGATTGGCACCGCCCAGACCGGCACCGGCAAGACGCTCGCGTTTCTGATTCCGATCATTGAAATGCTGCGCGCTGAATCGGCCAAGAACGGAGCGCCCAAGAACGTTCGCGCCCTCGTCCTTTTGCCCACGCGTGAACTCGCGATGCAGGTTCACGAGCAGTACGAACAACTGCGCGACAAAAACATGCCCAAGGCGGCGCTGGTAATCGGCGGCGTAGCCGAGAAAGCGCAGATCAACAGTCTCCGCTCCGGCTGCGAGTTTGTCATCGCCACTCCGGGACGCTTGCAGGATTTCATCACCCGCAAATTTGCCGACCTGCGCCATGTGAAAATCCTCGTCCTCGACGAAGCCGACCGCATGCTGGATATGGGTTTTCTTCCCGCTATCCGGCGTATCCTGCAAATCCTGCCGCAGCGCCGGCAAACACTCTGTTTTTCAGCCACCATGGAGCAGTCGGTAGCCGCGCTGGTCAACGACTACATGCGCGAGCCCGTGCGGATTGCCCTGGGCTCAACCCTGAAGCCGGCGGAGAGTGTGCGACTCGAAGCTTATGAAGTGCGCCCGTCCGAAAAACTGGACGTGCTCCGGCAGTTGCTGTACGCGGAAAAGGGACAGACCCTGATCTTCACCCGCACCAAACGGGGCTCGCAGAGGCTTGCCAAGGAACTCGAACGCGATGGCTTCTCGGCCGCCATGATTCACGGTGATCGCACCCAGTCCCAGCGCAACGCCGCCTTGAGCGGATTTCAGGAAGGCCGCTACCAGGTGCTGGTCGCCACCGACATTGCCTCGCGAGGCTTGCACTGCGATGACGTGGCGCACGTGATCAACTACGATCTGCCGAAGATGGCGGAAGATTTCATCCACCGCGTCGGTCGCACCGGACGCGCCGGCTCTCTGGGCCGGGCTTCCACGCTGGTTACGGGCGTTGAGGTTCTGGAACTTCGCGGCATCGAGCGCACCTTGAAGCTGCGCATCGAACGCAAGCAGGTGAGCCCGGAGGCCAACGATCGGCCGAAGCGCTTTGTTGAAAACACCCTGGCATCGAGAACGCTAACCGCGTTGCCCGGTGAGGTCTTTGTCTAGGATTTGGTGGAGCGACGGGCGCCCTCGCCCGTCCCGCCGGGCCTAGATGCCCGGCACTCCGCCATAAGCTTTCGCAGATTTGATACTGGTTTCGCCGGAGCCCTTGGGTTCCGGCGAATCTACCATGCATTTAGTGATCGGCTTGCTTGCCGTGCGGTGTCAGTAGTTCGACAGCATCAGTTTCGTCGTCGCTGCCGATGCCGAACAGCGCAGCCTGTTCTGCGGCGTGCTCGCGCATCTGGCGCAGTTCTTCCGCTTCGTCCACCACCGCAACGCCTTCCGGTTGATCCTGCTTGCGCTGAGTCTTGCGTTCGTTCTTATCCCGCTGTTTCTGTTGGCGCGCCTGTTCTTTCTGACGTTTGGTAAAAGTCGATCGGCCTCGTGGCATTCACAATACCCCCATATCTCTAGATTTCATTATGATGGCTGGCTACCCGCGGCATCTGTAGGGTTGGCCCAGTTTTTGTCCCTGGAATAAACCGCTGAAATCAACCGGAAGATCGCCGCGTCCGTCGTTTGTTGCGAATCTAGATCATAGTATAACCGAGTGTGAGCGACGCCGACACTGCTTGCATCCCTTACCGTCCCATCGTGCATGCGCGGTTGCTTTCTCACATCGGGGGTTCATCGTTTGCCACCTGCGACAGCAACGTGTTACCATCGAAACCGTTACGAAAACGAGAAGAGACAGGAGTGCAACAGGTAAGTGCTAGCCAGAGAGCAAAAGCAATCCGTCGTTGACACGTATCGCACGCACCCGACCGATACCGGCAGTCCCGAAGTTCAAATCGCGCTGCTGAGCGAGCGCATTGGTCAGTTGACGGAACACTTCAAAACGCACCAGAAAGATCACGGCTCGCGCCGCGGACTTCTCATGATGGTGAGCAGGCGTCGTGGCTTGCTCGACTACCTGAAGAAGTACGACTCGGAACGGTACAAAACCGTTATTTCCAAGCTCGGCATCCGCAAGTAACAGCGCGGCCGGTTCCGTGTGGAGCCGGTCCAGACCTCCGAGAGCCTTTGCTAATGTGCGTTCCCAACCGCCGCCTGGCATCCGCCTGCCCACGCGAACTTCGCACCCGCGCNNGCCGGCGGCGCGGCCGTCGTGAGATTCGGCGAAAACGTTGTCCTCGCCACCGCCACCTCCAATCCCGAGCCCCGCCTGGGCATCGATTTTTTCCCGCTTACTGTCGACTACCGCGAATACACCTACGCCGGCGGACGCATCCCCGGCGGCTTCATCAAGCGCGAAGGCCGCATGAGCGAGCGCGAGGTTCTTACCTGCCGCCAGATTGACCGGCCGGTCCGTCCCATGTTCGCCGAAGGCTTCAAGTGCGAGACTCAGGTCATCGCCCTGGTCCTGTCCGCCGACACCGACAACGATCCCGACGTCTGCGGCATCAACGCCGCTTCGGCTGCCCTTACCCTCTCCGATATTCCGTTTCTCGGCCCCATCGGCGCCGTGCGCGTCGGCCTGGTCGAAGGCCGCTTCATCGCCAATCCCACCTATGCCGAAATGCGCGACGGCCTGCTCAACATCATGGTCGTCGGCACCGCCGATGCGATTGTCATGATCGAGTCCGGCGCCAAGGAAGTGAAAGAGGAGACGGTGGTGGACGCGATCGAATTCGCCCACACCGAAATCAAGAAGATCTGCGCCGCCATCAACGAACTGCGCGGCAAGGTCGGCAAGACGAAACGCAAAGTCACCCCGCCGGAGTTCGACCAGACCTACTTCAAGGGACTGGAATCGCAAATTGGACTGCGACTGGCCGACGCCCTTGACACCGCGAAGCATCCCAAGGCTGAAAGCTACGAACTGGTCCGAACCCTGGAGAAGGAACTACTGGCCGCGATCCCCGAAGACGATGCGGCCGCCAAGGCGAAACTGAAAGAGTATTACGAAGTCTTGCGGGAGCGCATCTTCCGCAACCAGGTGATCGATCACAAGCGCCGTCCCGACGGACGCGCTTTCGACCAGATCCGCGAGATTTGGATCGAAGCCGGTGTTCTGCCGCGCGCCCACGGCAGCGCCATCTTCACCCGCGGTGAAACGCAGGCATTGGTGACCACCACGCTCGGCACCAGCGACGACATGCAGCGCCTCGAGGGATTTGAAGGCGAAGCCAAGAAGCGCTTTATGCTCCACTACAACTTCCCGCCGTTCTCGGTAGGTGAAGTTGGCTTCATGCGGGGCGCGGGACGTCGCGAAATCGGTCACGGCGCACTCGCCGAGCGCGCTGTTTCGTCGGTCCTGCCGACCGAAGACAATTGGCCTTACGCCATGCGCGTCGTCTCCGACATTCTGGAGTCGAACGGATCGTCCTCAATGGCCACCATCTGCGGCGCTTCGCTCTCCCTGATGGATGCGGGCGTCCCACTGAAGGCTCCGGTGGCGGGAGTTGCGATGGGATTGGTGAAGGAAGGCGAGCAGTACGCCATCCTGACCGACATCGCGGGCGCGGAAGATCANNACCAAGGACGGCATCACCGCCCTCCAGATGGACATCAAAGTCGCCGGCATCACCTCGCAGATCATGCGCGAGGCCCTGGCCCAGGCCCAGCGTGGACGCTTGTTCATCCTTGGGAAGATGGACGAGATCATCACCGAAGGCCGCGTCAAGGTGTCGGCTTACGCGCCCCGTATCTACACCCTGCAGATTCCGGTGGACAAGATTCGCGACGTGATTGGGCCCGGCGGCAAAATGATCCGCAGCATCATCGAACAGACCGGCGTCAAGATCGACGTGGAAGATTCCGGCAAGGTCAACGTGGCTTCGAACGATGAAGTTTCGGCCAACAAGGCTTTACAGATTATCCGCGATCTGACCGCTTCGGCCGAGGTGGGTAAGACTTATCTTGGCAAGGTCAGCCGCCTCGCCGATTTCGGCGCGTTCGTCGAGATTCTGCCCGGCTTGGATGGCCTGCTGCACATCAGCGAAGTTGCCGAACACAGAATCAAAGATGTTCGCGATGAATTGAAAGAAGGCGACCAGGTCCTGGTGAAAGTTCTGGCCGTGGAAGGCAACCGCATCAAGCTCTCTCGCAAGGCAATTCTGAAAGAGCAGCGCGCCAAGATGGGCGGTGCGCCTCCGCCTCCGGAAGGAGACGAGGGAGTTGACGTGGCGCCCCCGCCAGTGTCGCACAACGCTCCGCAAGGCGCGCCCACGGCAGTGATCGAAGGCGGCGCTGATTTCGACGCCGACGACGAGCCGAACTTCAACCGGGTGGATGGAGTGGTAGCGTCGGTAGAGGCAGGCGCTGCGCGTCCGGAAGGCACGCGCGAAGGCCGGCCCAGCGGCGGCGGCGATCGCGATCGCAATCGTCGGCGAAGAGGTCGTGGTGGCCCGGGGCGTGGTCCGGGCGGCGGCTCGGGAGGTCGCGGTGGTGGACATTCCGGCGGTGGCGGCGGACGCGATCGAAGGTAGTGCGCAAGGTCAGAGCTTTGAAAGGGCACGGCTTTAGCCGTGCCGCCCAGAGCTGGTAAAGACGACCATGAAAGTTACAAGTGGGCCGCAGCAATGCGGCCCTTTTCCATGGGTGCCCGGCATGGTCAAAACGATAAACGTTTGAAGATAGATTCCGGGATCTGTTGCACCGCGGTCATGATGTAGCGCCAGATCTTCGGCGTGTAGAGGACATCAGGCGAGCGCCGTTCGAGCGCGCGCACAATGTCCCGGGCCACCTGCTCCGGATCGGCAAAGCGAGCGGCGTTGGGAAGGTCATCGGTCATGGGAGTCTGCACCGGCCCGGGTTTGATGGTGATGACGCGCACGCCAGCGGGATAGAGGCGGCTGCGCAGTCCCTGCAGGAAGAGTGAAAGGCCGCCTTTAGCCGAGCCGTAAACATAGTTGGAGCGGCGTCCTCGATCTCCCGCAACGGAAGTGATGGCGGCCAGACACCCGGTGCCCCGCCGTTCCAAATCGACTGCAAACCAGTTGAGGATCGCAGCGGCGCTGACAAAGTTGACCTGCAATTCTTCCAGCAGAACGTCGACCGAGGTTTCGGAGTCTTTCTGGTTGTGCATGGAGCCGTAAGCGAGCAGCACGGTGTCAAAGTCGGCGAACGCGCCCCGAATAAAATCAAAGAGAGCGGCGTGCTGCTGAATCGAGGCTAAGTTGGCGGAGTAAGTGAGAGCTTGTTGTGCGCCGCGAACCAATAAGTCCGCCCGAAGTTCGGCGAGGCGCTGGGGCGAGCGGGCTACCAGCAGTAACTCGCAACCCCGGAGAGCCAGTTGGCGTTCGACCTCCAGCGCAATGCCGGAAGTGGCGCCCAGAATGACGATCTTCTGCATGGCGGTTGCGGGGTGCGGAGTTGCCAGTTGCGCGGCGGCGGCCATTATTATTGTGCCCCCATCACACGCCGCCAGAATGACGACGACATCTTTGGATCAATGTAGGGAACGAAGCCGCGCCAGCGGGGGAACGAGGCCTCAAATAAAGAAGGGCTCATGCGCGCATCTTTGGCGGGGTAGAGCGCTCCGCCACTCTGCTGGACAATTTCATCGAGCGACTGCATGAGTTTGAGCGTGCGCTCGCCCCGCATGGCGAAGTCGAGCGCGATGGTGAGTCCGGGGCGCGGAAACGAGAGCAGCCCAGCCGGTGGCGCGGAACCAAATTGCTTCAGTACACCTAGAAAAGAGCCCATGCCGGATCGCGCGATACGATCGAGTAACTCCCCGAAAGCCTCGACGTTTGATTCCGGAATGACGCACTGATATTGCAGGAAACCTCGTTTCCCGTAGAGCAGGTTCCATTGCCGAACCGAATCGAGCGGATAAAAAAACGAGTCGTAAGGAACGGTGGCGGCGCCCTTCCGGGCAGCATGAATCCTATAGTAGGCAGTATTGAACCCTTTTACGGAATAACGGTTAAGCATCCAGGTCGGCAGTGCGAAGGGCAGGTTTGGGCCGCGCTTGGGGTGAAATTGTTTGCCTGGGTCGGCGGCATGATTGCCCCGGAAAAAAATGCCGCGCGGATTCTTCCCGGCACAGCAGTCGAGCCATGCCACAGTGTATTCGAAGCGCTCGTTGCTCTCGCGACTAAGGTCGAGAAAAGTGTTCAGCGACTGAAAAGGTATGGACTCAGCGTCGATCCATGGTCCAGCGACGCGCTTGAGTTGGATGTCTGCCCAGGCGATTACTCCGGTCAAGCCAAGACCGCCAATGGTGGCGCGCAGCATGTCCGAGTTTTCCTCCGAGTTGCAGTTCACCAGACCGTAGTCCGAACGATGCAGGCCAATTTGCCGCACATGCGCGCCGAAGGTTCCCGCGCAATGGTGGTTCTTGCCATGCACGTCGTTGGCAATCGCCCCGCCGACAGTGACAAAGCGGGTGCCGGGCGTGACCGGAAGGAACCATCCTTTCGGGAGAAATACTGCGATGATATCGGTGAGGCTGACGCCGCCTTCGCAGCGCATGATGCCGGTGGATTCGTCGAAACCGAGTATGCGGTTGAGCCGGCGGCAGTCGATCAGTTCGCGGTCGGCGTTGAGACAAGAGTCGCCGTAACTGCGGCCCAGGCCATAAGGCAACAGCGAGCCGGGCGCGGCGGATTTCAGAATGTCCGCCACCTGGTCGTTCCACGCAGGCTTGTGGACATAGCGGTGCGCGACCTTCGGGTAACGGCCCCAGGAGAGAACTGGTTCGGCGGACGGTGTGGGTGCGGGTTGCTTGCGCAAAGTTGCGGCCGATTGACCAGACATAAGAAGCGCTACAAACTAAGTGTTTGCCAGTTCGGTGCCTAGAAGTTCATGTGTATCATGCTCGCGGCGATGACTGCTGCCGAGGCCAGGGCCACACCGTAACTGACGGGGTCGCGAATCGCCAGTGTGACCGGATCCTCTTTTAACTCTCCGCGATGCGCCAGCAACCAGGTTCGGCTAAGCCAATAAAGAATGATAGGGCAGAGCAGAAAAAGAAACTCCGGCGAGGAATAGAGCAGTCCGACGTCCTGGCTGTGGACGTAGAGGCTGAAAATTACGACAGCCGAAAAACTGCTGCCGACTCCGAGCGCGAGTAGAAGTTCGCGGTCGCCGGTATGATAGCCGCGTCCGGAATTACCTGCGTTAACTAAGTCGCTTGCGTGGAGTAACTCCGAGTAACGTTTTGCCATCGCCAGGCTGAGAAAGAAAAATAGCGAGAAGGCGAGGAACCACTGCGACAGCGGCGTGCTGGAAATCAACGCTCCGGCAAGGATCCGGAAGCTATAGAAGCTGGAAAGAACGAAGACGTCGAGCAGAGCGATCTTCTTGAAATAGAGCGAGTACAACATGGTGAGCGCGGCGTACCCGAGCAGCGCGAAACCGAATGGCACGTCGAGCACGAAGGCCAGGCCGAGGGCGCAGGAGAGCAGGACAAAAGAAGCGAGCAAGCCTTCGGGAATCGAAATGTCGCCGGCAGCGAAAGGACGGTCTTTCTTCCACGGGTGTTCGCGATCGGAATGAAGATCGAGAAGGTCGTTGAGAATATAGAGTCCGGAAGCGCAAAACCCAAAGAGCGCGAACCCGGCAAGGGTGCGGACCAGGGGCTCGACCGCGAGGTTGTGCGACAAAACCAGAGGCAGGAAGAGCAGCAGATTCTTCGCCCAGTGGTGGCCGCGGATGGCGCTGCTCCATGTTCGAAGAGACGTGCGGAACGATGCCTGCGGTTCGAGGATTGTGCCCTTGAGCGTGGTTACGGCGGCCGCTTGCCCGGCGCGGGCTTCAGTGCCCACCACGTAAGCTGCGCGAGCGCTCCGCCAGACCTCTACATCGGCGGCGGAGTCGCCTAGATATTCGAATCCGGTCGCCGCGAAGTGCTGTGCCAGAAATACAGCTTTGTTTGCTCCTTTGAGATTGAGTTGGCCGTCGCTGGCATGAACTTCATCGAACAGGCCGAGATAACTGGATATGGTCTCCGCCAGTTCGCGGTCGGCGGCGGTTGCGAGCGCGATGCGCCGGCCCGCAGCCTTTTCCCGCTGGAGAAAATCAATTACTTGCTGCCGGTAGGGAAGACGCGCGGGGTCGAGGTGGATCCTCTCGGCCAGCTTGCGCTTGAGAGAGACGCGTCCCGAAATCAACCAGAACGGGACCATCACCAGCAGGAGGGGGCGGGTCTTAAGGAGGACCAGAACACACTCCCAAAGGACGTTCCCCCGGATCAAAGTGCCGTCTAGGTCGACACACAAAACCGGGGACACCACCTCGGCGGGTTTGGCTCCAGTGACGGACCCCATGGAGTGATCGTCGCATAAACAGCAGGGCGAAATATGGGAATAAATGGCACACCTGGGTAACCTGAGTAACATGCGCGGAGCCGCTGCGGACGTTACTATGGGGCTGATCGAGAGCAAACCGAACCACTCTGGACATGAAGCCCATACCCATAGTCGAGACACCAGGGCATCCCGAACCTGGCGCATTGGAGTTGCTGGCCAGGTATCTGCGACGGCCGAGCGTTTTGCTGCCCATGCTGGGGTTGGTCACTTTTGTGGTTTACAGCGGCTCCCTTTCGTTCGAGTTTGTGTGGGATGACTGGCCGCAGATCGTGAACAGTCCGCTCATCCGGTCGTGGAGCAATCTGCCGCGCGCGTTCGGCAGCGATCTCTGGTATCACGTGGCGCGACACCAGGTTTACTACCGGCCGCTGTTCGTCGCGTGGTCGATGCTGAACTACACATTGTTCGGATTGCGTCCGTGGGGATGGCACCTGGGAGCCGTTCTGCTGCACGTGGGCGCGGTGGCCTCGGTGTTTTGGCTGGCGCGGCGGCTGGGCCTGGAATACTGGACGGCGGCGCTAACCGCGCTGATTTTTGCGCTGCATCCGGTTCACATCGAGCCGGTCACATGGATTTCCGCAGCTTCGGACACGATGGTGACGATGTTTGCCGCGTTGTCTTTTGCGGCGTTTCTGAGTGGGCGTGACTCGGAGCTCAATCCTGGACGAAGGAAACGAGCGGCATGGTGGCTGGCATCGCTCGCGTTCCTGGCGTGCGCGCTGCTGACCAAGGAAATGGCGGTGATATTTGCGGCGCTCATTGGAATCTACGCGTGGCTGCACCCGTCGAAAAGGAAAGCATCATTCGGGCAAAGAATTCTGGGCGCGGCGATGGAGGCAACTCCGTACGCGTTGGTGACGCTGGCTTACGTGCTGCTGCGAAAGCACGCGCTGCTGCACTCCACCGGGCAGTTCGATCCCACACACGGGATGATCGACGTAGCGCGGACTTTGCCGCTCGTGCTGTCCATTTATCTGCGCCAGTTGGTGCTACCGCTGGGCATCACGGGGCTCTATTACACCCCCTACGTGACCGGAGCAATCCTCAGTCAAGTGGTGGCGCCGGTGGTGGTGCTGGGGGCGGCGCTGGCCGGGTTGTGGTATTGGAATCGGCGCGAAGGTAATTCCACTGTCGCGTTTGCGGGATGGTGGCTGCTGGTTGGCTTGGCGCCGGCGCTCTATTTACGGAACTTTGGCAACGGCGATTTTGTGCGCGACCGCTACATGTATTTGCCGTCGATCGGATTCGCGATTCTGGCGGCGGTAGGCCTGCGGCGGTTGCCTTCCATCAGGCACTGGAGCGCGCAGGCGGTGCAGGGGTGCGCGGTACTCGTGCTCTGCGGCGGTTATGTGTGCGCCTCGATTTCACAGCAGGTGTATTGGGGAAACGATCTGCTGTTGCTGGTGCGCGGGCAATCTCT
>PMBA01000027.1:0-1961 GCA_003152795.1 Acidobacteriaceae bacterium
GTCGGCTGGACGCCGTTGCACTGGGCGGCGGAAAGTGGCCACAAGGAAGTGGTGGAATTGCTTCTGGCCGGCAAGGCCGTGGTTGACCTCAAAGACTACATCGGCATGACGCCGTTGCGTCTGGCATTGGACCAAGGACACATTGACATCGCCGACCTTCTTCGTGCGCATGGGGCCAAGGAGTGATTAAACCATGGTCGCACTTCTTGCAGGCCAGCCAAGCCAAGTATGCCAGCCGAGGAACGACTGTCCGCTAGAAACTGATAGGGCAAGGCCGGGCACACCCCAGTAACGGAACGACGCGTACGGAAGTTGCGACGGACAGCAGAGTGACCCGACGTAAAACAGGGTGAACCACGTAGAACGTGGCGAGCCTCAACAACCCTGGTAAAAAGCGCGACGCTTGTCCTGCCAAGAAAGAATCCGGCTGATTATTTTCTGGACTCGACGCGGGGAGTGGCTGGGTGCGGAAAGATGTCCGCCGTGGTATCGGATACAGGTTAGCGCTATAGTTTGGGTTTGATTTATGCTGTAATAGGGATGGTGCTTCTCGATCTGCATGTTGGAAACTTGGTGGAGCCGTTGACAGGCCGAAGGTGGGATCAGTCAACGATCTCCCGCGAGATTTCCCGGCGCCTGGCTTATTACCAGACCTGTGGAATGCAGTCGCAGGATCGCGTCTTCCTGCTCTACGGCAACCGACTGGAGTTTTTTGTCGACCTGATGGCGGTGTGGATGCTCGGCGGGTGCGCCATTCCGATCGACGCCCGGCTGACGCCGTTTGAAGTGGGAACACTGGCACAGGCGGCCAGTCCGCGCGTCGCGATCGGTTGCGATTCGCTGGACAAGGCGCTGGCCGCAACGCTGGAGCAGCAAAAGGTCAAGGTGCTGTCCACCGCCGAAGCCTCCGCATATTCGGCGTCGTCCCGTCCCGCCCCCGGTAACGCGTTCACGCTGGATCAGGACGCCTTGGTGTTATTCACCTCGGGAACAACCGGACAACCGAAGGGCGTGGTGCACACGCATCGTTCCCTGCGCGCGCGCTGGATGGGGCTGCGGCAGAATCTGGATTTGAGGAATTTCCGCCGCACCCTCTGCCTGCTGCCGACCCACTTCGGGCACGGGTTGATCTGCAACTGTCTGTTCCCGTGGCTCTCGGGGCAGGATTTGTTCGTCGTCCCGCCGTTCAAAACCGACCTGATAATGCAACTCGGCGCGCTGCTCGACGAGCACGAGATCACGTTCATGTCTTCCGTGCCGACCGTGTGGCGCGTGGCGCTCAAGACGGCCAAGTCGCCCGGCAAACAGACGTTGGAGCGCGTGTTTTGCGGTTCGGCGCCGTTGACAATGTTCCTGTGGAGGGAAATTCAGCGCTGGACCGGCACCAGCGACGTATGCAATGCGTACGGCATCACCGAGACGGGGAGTTGGGTCGCTGGCACGACCGTGCCCGACCTCGTTCCCGAGGACGGCTTGATCGGTATCGGCTGGGGGGCGGTGATCAAGATCCTCAAGACGCCGAGCGCCGAGCACGCGCCGAGCGCAGCCGCGGAATGCGCCGCGGGCGAATCGGGCTACGTCTGGCTCAACACGCCCGCATTGATGAAAGGCTACCTCGGCCGGGACGATCTGACGAACGCGGTGGTCAGCCAGGGCTGGTTCATGACCGGCGACATCGGTCTGCTCGATGAGCGCGGCTACCTCTACCTGCGCGGACGCGAGCGCGAAGAGATCAACAAAGGCGGCATGAAGATTTACCCCGGCGACCTCGACGCAGTTGTCGAGCGGTTCGAAGGAGCGGTAGATGCCTGCACCTTCGCGTACGACGATTCCTTGTACGGGCAGAACGTCGGACTCGCTGTCGTGTTGAAAGATCCGGGCGACGAAAGCATCCGCGCGTTGCACGACTGGCTGATGCGCCACATCGCCAAACATCAAATGCCCGCGCGCTGGTATCTGCT
>PMBA01000027.1:2018-3804 GCA_003152795.1 Acidobacteriaceae bacterium
GATAGTTTGAACGACTCGCGTGAAGCCGGCTGCGTTGAGGATTAGCAATTCGCTTTCTCCGAGTGTCGCCGACCACGTAAACAGGGTCTCGCGACCCACAAGCCCAATCGCCGCCTGCAGCAGGTCGGCGCAGGCGCGCTCCGTTGTCGCTTCCCAGGCGACCAGGTTAATATGGGGCATCCACGGCAGTGGTGTCGCTTGCAGCACGAGGTAACCCTCCAGCCGGCCGTCGTCCCAGAAGAGAAAGCGGTAGCGGCTGCGCGGGTTTTGAAAGCGCCACGCGAAGTACAGTTCATCCTCGACGTGACGGATGCGGCCGTCGTTTTCGAGTCTGGCAACCAGTTCCGCCATGTCTGCCGGCCGCGGGACTTTCTGGATCGACACGTGCGTGCCGACTCGGTGGCTGCGCTGGTCGCTGCGCAAGTCGAAAACATCGAAGTGGTTCGCGGGTGGCTGGCGGGCTGCGTCAGACGCTGCGGTCTGACCGGGACGGCGCAACCATCGGTAAACGGAGACGACCCCGGGCGACTTCCTGAGGAGCGTACGCACGCCGGGGAACGATTGTCTTGCCGGAACGATGCGTTGCTCGGGCTGCAACAATCCCGTGCTGCGCCAGCCCATCGCCATCTGGCTCACGAGGGTCATTGACCCGGCACTCATGCTGAAGGCGTAGGTGTGGCCTTTCTGCGCCAGGTCCTTGAGCGCAGCCTTCATGATCAGCGTCATCAGACTGCGGTTCCGGTGGTCGGGAGCGATGAGCATGTCGGTCGCGCACGGGATCAGCAGCGTCTCCCGTGGCGACCCGAACTGCCATTTTGTTCCGAAAAACCCACGCATGCCGACGATCTCATTCCCGCACAAGGCGAGGTAAATGAGCGGCTCGCTCACATACGGATTGCGCAGGTGTTTCCAGTCGAGGTAAGCCTCGTTCAGTTCCACGCTGGGGCTCCAGAGATCTTTTTGGAATTCGATGACTTGGGCTTTGTACTCGGGGCGATACGGGACGATGCGGTAATCAGCAGTTGGCATGATCACCTGATTCAACCCGTCTGGTTGTGCCGACGTCGCTGGATGAAACCTTCAATGTCGCCGATCGTGTCCCATTCTTTGGAGAGATTGAACTGGAGTAGGTCGACATCCACACCGACCTCGCGCTGAATCCATTCGGCCAGTTGGAGCATGGCCGCGGAATCGAGCAAACCCGACTGGAGTAGCGAAGTACACTCGTTCAGTTCCAGGCGCGATTCGGCGTTCAATCCGCGGATGAATGCGAGCAGCCGCGGGCGCAATGAAGTGTCAGGTGCGGGGTCCATCTAATTCATCCGCTTCCTGTCCCGGCGAAAGAGGGCGCGCAGGATTCCCCTGAGCTGAAACCCAATTCGATGCGGGCTCTGGTTTCGTCGATGCCGCCAGACGGTTTGAATGTGAAGCCAAAACCGCTGCCAGCGGGTCGGAGGCAAACCCGCTTCCAGCCGTTTGAGCACGCTCACTTGCAGCCGATTCCGTCTTGGTTTCATTCCAACTGCGACAGGACTGAACCCTTCTGCAATACGCGGACATCGGGGAAAAGTCGAGTCAGTCTTGACGAATGTGATACCCGGGCTTGGCCATCGGGCCCCTGCAATCTGTAATGGCGGGAGGATTAAGTGTGTTTCTCCTCGCGCATGCGGACGGTCTCCTCGATGCAGCGCGCCGCAAGCGCCGTCCAACCGGTTTGGTGACTGGCACCGGCACCGCGACCGTTGTCGCCGTGGAAATACTCATAGAACAGCACGAGGTCCTTCCA
>PMBA01000180.1 GCA_003152795.1 Acidobacteriaceae bacterium
TTTGCCGGTTACAGCGCGAAACTGAGGCACTACCCAATGATTCAATGCCTCAATGCCTTTCTCCCGATCAGGTACAATGCTGTGGCTGCCCTCTTTTCTTTTGCTTCATGGTGCTGTTGAGTTCATGGCTTTGACGCTCATTTCTTCCCCGCTGCCCCTGGCCCTGATCCTTGCCCCCAAGGGCTTGGCCCACTACCTCCGCCAGCATTTTCTGGACAAGACCTTCGTGGGTCTTTACCAGGTCAATGCCTTTGATCTCGCGCTGCTGATTCCCTATTTCATCGTGCTCATCATTCTGGCGGCTTACGGCGCCCATCGCTACTGGCTGGTCTATCTCTATTACAAGCATAAAGAGAAGAAAACGGTGGAACCCTCGGCCCACTTCCCCGTCGCGGACATGCCGCGCGTCACCGTGCAGTTGCCGATCTTTAACGAGCAGTACGTTGTCGACCGCTTGCTCGATGCCGTCTGCCGGCTCGAGTATCCGAAAGACAGGCTCGACATCCAGTTGCTCGACGACTCGACCGACGAAACTGTCGAAGTCGCCCGGCTCTTAGTCGATCGCTACGCCGCTTTGGGACACCCCGTCACCTACCTGCACCGCGAGAATCGCGAGGGCTACAAGGCCGGTGCATTGGAAGCGGGTTTGAGAGTGGCAAAGGGCGAGTTCGTGGCCATCTTCGACGCCGACTTTGTTCCCCCTCCCGACTTTCTTCTGAAGTGCATTCACCACTTCACCGATCCCACGGTCGGCATGGTGCAGACGCGCTGGACCCACATCAACCGCAACTACTCGCTCCTCACCCAGGTCGAAGCCATTCTGCTCGACGGCCATTTCGTGCTCGAGCACTCCGGACGGGCGCGCAGCGGCGTCTTCTTTAATTTCAACGGCACCGCCGGCATGTGGCGTCGCCGCGCCATCGACGAAGCCGGCGGCTGGGAGCATGACACGCTCACCGAAGACACCGATCTTTCCTATCGCGCACAACTCAAAGGATGGAAATTCCTTTACCTGCAGGACGTCGAATGCCCGGCCGAGTTACCCGTGGAAATGACCGCCTTCAAGACCCAGCAGGCCCGCTGGGCCAAGGGACTGATCCAGGTTTCGAAGAAGATACTCCCCAAGGTGTTTGCCAGCAACGCATCCCGGCACGTAAAAATCGAAGCCTGTTACCACCTCACCGCCAACCTCAGCTATCCCCTGATGATCGTGCTTTCGGTTCTGCTCATGCCTGCCATGATCATCCGCTTCTACCAGGGATGGTTCCAGATGCTCTATATCGACCTGCCCCTGTTCATGGCTTCGACCTTCTCCATTTCCAGCTTCTATCTGGTTTCCCAAAAAGAACTCTTCCCTAAAAGCTGGCTGCGATCGCTGCTCTACCTGCCGCTGTTGATGGCTCTCGGCATCGGGCTCACCATCACCAATACTCGCGCCGTGCTCGAAGCCCTGGCCGGCAAGCAGACCGCCTTCGCCCGCACTCCCAAATATCGCGTCGAATCGAAGAAGGACCGGGTCGGTGCGAAAAAATACCGCAAGCGCCTGGGTTGGGTCCCGTGGATCGAGCTCCTGATCGGAACGTACTTTGCCCTGGCTGTCTTTTATGCCATCGACAATGAGAATTACTTCACCGTTCCCTTCCTCCTGCTGTTTGTGATCGGTTACTGGGTCACGGGCCTCATGTCACTGCTGCAGGGCCGCTTCGCGGGACTCTCGGTGGGTTCGGAAAACCACACCAAGCCCTTCCCGGTGGGAGTATAGAGATCGGGTCATTGATTCATTGAGCCATTGAGCCATCAAATCATCCCCCCGTCCGAAGTTCCAATGATTCAATGACTCAATGATTAATGACTCAATGACTCAATGATTCAATGCTCAAGGCAGCTTGAATTCCACGTTGATTCTGATCTCGTGCTTCACCGGTTTTCCATCCAGTGCGAAAGGCTTGTACTGCCAGTGCTCCAGCGCGTACACTGCGGCTTCGGCAAACACTGGCGACCCCTCCACAACTTTCACATCGCGCACCGTCCCATCCTCCATGACCATGGCCGCCAGTATCACATTGCCCTCCAGTCGCCGCCGCAGGGCCTGGGCAGGATAAACGGGGGGCACCCGCGATACCAGTTTTCCGCCCGAAATTCCTCGTGACACCGGCGCAGAAAGTCCAGGCAACGAAATCTTGGCGGAGAGAACTCCGTTAAGACCGGACTGGCTGCTTGAACCGGCGGCGATCGCCAGCGGTTCCGCCGAGGTGGCGTCGCCGGACTGCGCGTTGGAACGCAATCCAATCTGCGAGTCCGTCACCTCCTGCCGGCTGGCGACATTGCCGACCGAGGGCGACCGATCTGCCAAAGATCGATCCACTTTCGCTTTCTTCCCCACGACCACGTCCAGGTCCACTTTGGATGCGAACTTCACGGGAGTTCCCGCGGCAGCCGCCCCTTTCAAGGGAACCAGCGATTCACCCCCAGGATCCACTTTCCAGACCGGATCATTATCGGGAGGATGCGCGGCTGCGCTGCCAGCGGTCGCAGCTCCGACGGATGCGGCATTGAGAGAAGAGGAGGGCGTCGCTGCGCGCGCTTTGGCATCCGACACATCCGGACCCCGCCGCCCGAGCCACAGCCCCACCGCAAGCAGCCCGATCGCCAGAACGGCGATGACTCCCAGAACCAACGGCCGCGATCGCGTACCCGCAAAACCGCGAGGCGCCTCCCCGGCACCATCCGACTCCAGCGGCCGGCCGGAGGCTTGCGCCGGCTTCTCAATCCCAAAGGAAGGCTTCGCTTCCACCGACGATGCGCCACGCGGCTGCGATGCACGTGCCTGTTCCGCTAGCGCCGCGAGTTGCTGCAGCAGAGCAATATGCGCCTCTGTAAATGCTGCCGCTTGGGTAGAAAAAATCTCGAGAATTCCGTTCACCCCGCGCCAGCCCTGAATCGGTAAGACCACAATCGAACGCAACCCAAGGCTGCGGCACACTTCCACATCGACCAGGGGGTCAGTCTCGATCTCTGTGCAATGCTGAATTTTTCCGGTGCGCAGACACTCTCCCGAAATTCCCGTCTCCGCATTCAACCGCGCCCCGAGCGCGGGGGCTGTCTCCCCACTGCGCGCGCGGCAAACCATGGCTCCGTCCTTCCACATCGCCAGCGCCGCTCCCGAGGCGCCCGTCAGTTGCCGCGCAGCGTCCGTAATGGTCGCCAGCATCGGGTCCAGCCGGTGGTCCCCGGAGGCGATCAAATCGTTCAGTAACGCCAGGACTGTACTCTCGTCCAGGTTGCCCGTTGCGTTGCCGGACGGGTTGGTGGAAGTCTCTGGCGCAAAATCGCGATCCAATGGATCAGGTCCTTTCCCGGTCCACAACGGCTTGGATTCAGGCGCAACCACGGATATCTCTCGATCGGAAAGTTGGCGGACAAATCCCGCAGAACACAAGCGGCGCGGGCGGTTTGGCCGAAGTATGAGCCAACGCCCCGCACCTGTCAAGAAAAGTCATCGCGTGATAGTGTCTCAGCTTAACGAAACCTTAACCACGAAGGGCACGAAGGAGAACCTTGAAACTAAGAGCCTTCGTGATCCTTCGTGCCCTTGGTGGTTTCNNGCCCCATCACCCATACCTCTCGCACCAAACTAACCAACAAACGACACTTGGAGCCAATGCTAACCTAGTGGGGCTCTGGTTTCTCGCATCCACCTCCGCAAAAGGAATTGCAGGGAACCAATCTCAAAAAGC
>PMBA01000188.1:0-13569 GCA_003152795.1 Acidobacteriaceae bacterium
CCGCGCCTCGCTTCCCTGCTTGCGAAGATTCAGCCGGCGGGGGTGATTCTATTTGCGCGCAACATCACGGGAGCTGAGCAGACGCATACTCTTCTGCGCGACTGCCAGAAGCACGTAGCAACGCCGCTTTTCACTTGCGTCGACCTTGAAGGCGGCACGGTGGACCGGTTTCGCAACGTGATCGGTTCAGCGCCTTCTCCGGCAGAGGTTTTTGCCACCGGAAGCCGCGCGCTCTTTCGCAAGCATGGACGCGTGATCGGCGAAAACTGCCGCGCTCTTGGCTTCGACGTGGATTTTGCTCCGGTGCTCGACTTGGCCTGCGAGGCATCGCGCAAGGTGATGAGTTCGCGGGCGGTTTCGGACGATCCGAAGCAAGTGGTTGTGTACGCGCGCGAGTTTCTGCGCGGATTGAGCGATGCCGGCGTGCTCGGCTGCGGCAAACATTTCCCCGGACTGGGTGAGGCCACGCTCGATACCCATCACGAACTCCCCAGCGTGGAAAAGCCGCTGCGCAAATTGTGGGCGGAAGATATCGTTCCCTATCGTTTGCTGCGGCGCGAATTGCCGTTGGTCATGGTTTCGCACGCGGCGTTTCCGGCGGTGACCAAGGCACGCACTCCGGCATCGCTCTCGAAGAAGTGGATCACCGACATTCTGCGCAAAAGAATCGGCTACCGCGGCCTCATCTGTTCCGACGATCTGGAGATGGGCGGCGTCCTGGCAGCGGGCCCAATTGAACAAGTAATGATCGGGCACATCCGCGCCGGGGGCGATCTGGGCCTGATCTGCCATCGGGAAGATTTCATTTTGCGCGCGCATGAAGCGCTGCTCCGCGAGGTGGAGCGCGACCCCAGGTTCGCCCGCCGCGTCCAGGAATCGGCACGGCGCGTGCTCGCGTTCAAATCTAAAAGAGCACCCGGGCGGGGGCGCCCGCGCCACACGGCTCCCTCTTCCGCGCGAGTTGAGAAGCTCACGCGCCAGCTCTGGGAGTTCGGCGAAGAGATACGGCTGGCAACGCTTGCCCGCGAGGAACACACATGAGCATGATTGTTGCCGGAGTGATGAGCGGCACCTCGGCGGACGGAATCAATGTGGCGCTGGTGCGGTTTGCCTCCTCCGGCAAAGGACGGGCCAGAGGCCCGTCACCACACGAGCATACATACTCAGACTTCACACTTCTTGGTCACGAGGAGTATCCGTTCCCTGCCCCGGTGCGGCGCGCCATCCTGGGCATGATGAACGCGGAACTGGCCCACGTCGCGGATCTGGCGCGGCTGAATTTTCTTTTGGGCGAACTGTATGCGGAGGCGGTCGCCAAAACCGTCCGCAAGCATCGCATAAAACTCGACCTGGTCGGTTGTCACGGGCAGACGCTGTATCACCAGGGAGTGGCGGAGCGATTTCTCGGACGAAAACTGGCGGTGACGTGGCAAACCGGCGAAGGCGCGGTGATGGCGGCGCGGCTGGGCGTGCCGGTGGTCTCCGATTTTCGTCCCGCGGATATTGCGGCCGGGGGAAAAGGCGCGCCGCTGGTGCCNNAATCTGACGGCGATTCCCGCGGGCGCGTCGCTCGGCCAGGTGGTTGCTTTTGACACCGGCCCCGGCAACATGGTGGTCGATGCGGTGATGGAAGAGCTTTTTGGACGGCGCTACGACCGCGATGGCAGAGTCGCGGCCTCGGGACGCGTACTGGATGGCGTGATTGCGCGGTTGCTGCGCGCGCGCTTTTTCCGGCAGAAGCCTCCGCGAACGGCGGGGCGCGAGGAATTTGGCCGCGAGTACGCAGGACGATTTATTCAGATCTGCCACGGCGCCAGCAAACCCGACGTGGTAGCGACGGCGACGGCGCTGACAGCGCGGTCGATTGCCGATGCCGTCGCGCGCTTCGTGTTGCCGCGATTCGGAGTTCGGCGACGCGATCACGAAATGATTGTCTCGGGGGGAGGCGCGAAGAATCCGACGCTGATTGCCATGTTGCGCGATGAAATCGCAGCCCTGGGGATTGAACTGCATTTCTCGGACGAGTTCGGAATTCCGGCGGAAGCGAAAGAGGCCGTGGCATTTGCCCTGCTGGCCCATGAGACGTGGCATCGGCGGCCCAGCAATGTGCCGTCGGCTACGGGAGCAAAGCGGGCGGCGATTTTGGGGAAGATCTCGTATGCGTAAGGCGGGAGCGCGAGCGCGCGCGAAAAACAGGTCCTTCGCTTCGCTCAGGATGACAACTCTTTTCAGGGCGACAAGCTTGTTCAGGATGACAAGTTGTTTCAGGGTGACAATTCTGTTGGGGTTGCTTGGCGGATTCGTGTTGCTTCTGCTCTCCTGCGCACAACCTCCCGACCCCAACACGCTGGTCATGATCATCGAAAGCAGCCCCACCGACCTTGACCCTCGAGTGGGCCTCGATGCACAGTCGGCGCGGATTGACGAGCTTATTTTTGATGCGCTGCTGACCCGGGACGAGCACTTCAATGTTCAACCTGGACTGGCCGAGCGTTGGGAGATTCCGGACCCGCTGACCTACGTCTTCCATCTGCATCGCGGCGTCACTTTTCACGATGGGCGTCCGCTGACCTCGCGCGATGTGAAGTGGACTTTCGACTCCCTGCTCCAGGGAAAACTTCGCAGCACAAAAACCGCGACCTATCGTTTCGTGGATCGCATCGATGCGCCCGACGAGTTCACCGTGGTCTTTCATCTGAAAGAAGCCTACGCCAGCCTGCTGTGGAATCTCTCGGAAGGCGCGATCGGCATCGTGCCCTACGGTGCGCTCGGCGAGATGACGAGAAAGCCGATTGGATCGGGGCCTTTCAAGTTTGTGGACGCGGAACAGGACAAGGAAGTCATCCTGGAGCGGAATGACCGATACTGGGGAGCAAAGCCTCCCCTTTCTCGCGTACGCTTCACGATTGTGCCGGATGCCACGACGCGCGCCCTGGCGCTGCGCAAGGGCAGCGCCGATGTTGCGATCAACGCGTTAACTCCTGACACGGTGTTGGCGCTGGAGAGCGAATCGAACCTGCGGATCGAGCGCGGACCGGGAACGATCCTCGCTTACATCGGGTTTAATCTCCGCGACCCCGTGCTCCGCGATGTGCGCGTGCGGCAGGCAATTGCTTGCGCGGTTAACCGGGGTCCACTTCTGCAATACATCTGGCGCGGTTTTGCGCAGCCCGCATCGAGTATCCTGCCGGTCCAGAGTTGGGCGTACGCTCCCCAGGCAAACGGGTTCACATACAATCCGAATAAGGCGCGGCAACTGCTCGACGCGGCGGGCTATGGTTTGCGTGACGGCGTGCGCTTTCATCTCACCATGAAGACCTCGACCGAGGAGAGCACGCGGCTGCTGGCGGCCGTTCTGCAGCAGCAGTTGCGGGAGGTGGGGATCGCGCTGGATATTCGCACCTTTGAGTTCGCCACGTTCATGGCCGATGTCACCAGCGGCGCCTTCCAGTTTTATTCGTTGCGTTGGATCGGGAACGAAGATCCCGACATTTTTGACACGGTTTTTCACAGCAGAAATTTTCCTCCGGCGGGAAGGAACCGCGGTTTCTATTCCAATCCCCGCATCGATAACCTGATCGACCGAGCCCGCGGTGAGACCGATCAGAATATCCGCAAAGGGCTGTACGTCGAGGTTCAGGAAATCCTGGCGCAAGATGTGCCCTCGATCAATCTCTGGTACTTCGATAACGTGCTTGTGCACACAAAGCGGGTGCGCAATCTGACCCTCAATCCGTCGGGAAACTACGACTTTCTGAAGACCGCTGAGATCACTCCCCGGTAGCCAGCAGCCAGTAGCCGGTTTTCCCCGTGATAACATCGAACGTCGGGTGGAACCTGACCGGAAGCAGTCTTGTTCCCGAAAACTGAGAACCGAGAACTGAGAACTCCCCCCTGAGACCTGATCTTGAAAATCCTTTTTATCGGTGACATTTTTGGCCGGCCCGGGCGCAACATCGTAAAAGACCGGCTGCCCCACCTCCGCCAGCAGCACGCTCTCGACCTGGTCATCGCCAACTGCGAAAATGCCGCGGCTGGCTTCGGCATCACGCCCCCGCTCGCCGAAGAGCTCTTCGACCTCGGCATCGACGTGATGACCACCGGCAACCACGTCTGGGACAAACGCGAGATCATCGAATACTTCCAAATGGCCGACGGCAACCCCCATAGTCCAGCCCGCCGCTTGCTGCGGCCCGCGAATTTCCCCCAGAACCTGCCCGGTTGGGGAGTCTACGAAGGCCAGAAGAACGGCATCGCGTATGCCGTCGTCAATCTTCAGGGCCGCGTGTTCATGGGCTCGTGCGACGATCCCTTTCGTTATGCCGATCGGCTTCTGGAACAGATTAAGGCGAAAATCGTCTTTGTCGACTTCCACGCCGAGGCGAGTTCGGAAAAAGTTGCCTTCGGATGGTATCTCGACGGCCGCGTCACCGCCGTGGTGGGAACCCACACCCACATACCCACGGCGGATGAAACCATTCTGCCGAAGGGTACTGCCTACATCACCGACGTCGGCATGACTGGGCCTTACGACAGCGTCATCGGCGTGAAAAAAGAATTAGTGATTGAGAGGTTTCTCAGCGGGATGCCGGCGCGCTTCGAAGCCGCCAACGGCGACGTCCGGCTGTGCGCCGTCGTGGTCGAGTGCGATGATCATAGCGGCCGCGCCACAAAGATGGAACGGCTGATGCTGCGCTAGAGGCTTGGTGGCAGGAGTTCCGCTGGTTACGGCCGTAGTTCCCTATCGTGTATTTCTGGTGCAAGACAGCAGAGCCGCGGCATTCTATAGTAGGAATATGCGATGGTTGCTCGCAGGAGTCTTCGGCCTGGCGGCGGCGTGTCTAGCCGCCGGCACCCCAGCGGCTACGCCATCGCTTTGCTCCAATTCCAAGGGTGCGCCCGCCTGCCAGGGTCCGGCCAAAGACCTCAAGGCCGCCCGCCAGGCTTTCGCCCGCGCCCTCAAACTTGAGAAATCGCAAAACCTCGACCAGGCGTTTTATGAATTCGAGGAAGCCTCGCGCCTGGTCCCGCAAAACGTGGAGTACCTGACCGCGCGCGAGATGACGCGACAGCATCTGGCCGGGATGCATCTGGAACGCGGAAACCGCGACCTTCTCGATGGCCGGCAAGTGGAAGCGCTGGCCGAGTTCCGAACCGCGCTGAACCTGGATCCGCAAAACGAATTCGCCCAGCAACGCATCGGCGACGCCCTGGGGCCGGCGCCGGTGCGCGCCGCCAGTCCGCCGCAAATGGTCGCGAGCGCCGACGTGATCACCGCCAAACCAATGGACGTGATTCATATCATCCACTACCGCGGCGACTCGCGCGGCCTGCTCTCCGCCGTCGCCACCAGCTATGGCCTGACCGTAATCTTCGACGATACCTTTCCCAGCCGCCGGGTGCGTTTCGATATCGACAATGCCGACTTCGCCACCGCGATCCGCGCCGCCTCCGCCGCCACCAAGAGCTTCAGCGTCGCGGTGGAAGACAAAGTGCTTTTTGCCAGCGCCGACACCGCCGACAATCACCGCCTCTACGACCGCATGGGCATGCGTTCGTTTTACGTCTCCGGCGGCGGTTCCCAGGATCTGAACGAACTCATGAACTCGCTGCGGACGCTGTTTGAGTTCAAGTTCGCCAGCCTCAACGCCGCCTCCAGCACCATCACCCTGCGCGGCCCCCAAGCCGCACTCGAAGCCGCTACCCAGTTTCTGGGACAACTGGATAGCCCTCGCCCGGAAGTGATGTTCGATCTTAAAGTCTTCCAGGTCAGCCACACCTACATGCGGAATATGGGAATACACGTCCCCAACCAGTTCAACCTGTTCAACATTCCGGTCTCCGCCCTCGCCGCTCTCGGCGGACAAAATATCCAGGCGCTCATCAACCAACTGATCGCCTCCGGCGGCATCAACCAGGCCGGCAATCAAACCATCGCCGCCCTGCTGGCACAGTTGCAGAGCCAGCAAAACTCGATTTTCAGCCAGCCGGTCGCGACCTTCGGCGGCGGCCTCACGCTTATGGGCCTGAGCCTCGACCAACTCTCCGCCGCGCTCTCCTTGAATGAGAGTTCCGTTCGCTCTCTCGATCACGTCCACCTGCGCGCTTCCCAGGAGAAGGAAGCCACCTTTAAGCTGGGATCGCGCTATCCCATCCTCAACGCCAGCTTTGCTCCCATTTACAACAATCCCGCCATCTCCCAGGCCATCGGAAATCAGTCCTTCACCTCGGCTTTTCCTTCCGTCAATTATGAGGACATCGGCCTCACGCTCAAGGCCAAACCGCTGGTTCACAACAATTCCGACGTGGCTCTCGAACTGGAGGTCCAGTTCCGCACACTCGGAAGCACCAGCTCCAATGGCATTCCAGTAATTTTTAATCGCGAGTACAAAGGCGGAATCCTGCTCAAGGAAGGGGAACCGGCGGTGATTGCGGGAATGATCACCAAATCGGATCAGAAGAGCCTGAGTGGGTTGCCCGCGTTCTCCAGGATCCCGGGCTTCGGCGTTCTCACATCGCAGAATTCGAAACAGGAAGAGGACGATGAACTGCTCATCCTGATTACGCCCTACATCATCCGCGGCCCCGAACGAACCGAGGCCCCGGAAATCTGGATCGGAAAGTAAGTCTCGATCATTGAGCCATTAAATCGTTGAGCCATTGAATCATTGAAAGCCGCCAGCCGGTGAATCGACTCACCTCTGCAACCGGACCTCTTTCCTGCACAATTTCTTTGGACTCCGAATGATTCAATGTCTCAATGTCTAAATGATTCAATGACTAAATGCTTCAATGACTCACTGCTTCTCCTGGCTTGCCAGAAAGTCAGTAATTTTCTTCAACAAATCGAGTGGCGCCCCCCCAGGTACATTCCGTCCGTTGATGAACAGCGTCGGAGTGCCGGTCACGCCCACCGACCTGCCCAGCGCGGCCGAGGCCTCGACTCTCGCCTTGGTCTCCGGCTTGACGGCGCAAACGGCGATCTCGTCGCCATTCGCGCCCGATGCGGTCGCGATCGCCTTCAGCTTGTCATCGGCGTTGGCCTCGGTGATGTTCGCCTGCTCGTCAAATGCCTTCTGAATAAACTTCCAGACGGCATCGTTCGAAGCGCGTCCCACGCAATCGACATAGCCAGCCGCTTTCTCGGCCCAGTTGTGCGCGGGCAGAGGAAAATTCTGGAAAACGAAGTGCGCCTCCGGCTCCTGGGCCATCAACTGATCGATCACCGGGGCCGCCTTCGCACAATGCGGACATTGCATATCGCTGAACTCCACAATCGTCACTGGAGCCTTGGCCGGGCCCTTTGCGGGACCGTTCACGCCCTTTTCCAGCTTGACGCGGGCTTCCTCAAATGGCTTCGCTCCGAAGGGCAGCACGTCGCCGGTAATTGCATGCTTGCCGTCTGAGCTCACCAGCAACCGGTTCGGGTTCGAGCCCTGCGCGTTCGTAATTACCACCAGGACCTCCGCCAGCCCCGGCACCTCCGACGGCCGAATCTCATTCACCTTCCAGGTGATCGTGGCATCGTACCCGAACATCTGGAACAGAAAGGAATTCACCGTGTCTTCGGTGGGCAGAACCGTTGCCACTTCCGCGGCAACCGGAGCCGCCGCAGGCTTGGCCACCGCTTTTACAGGGTGGGCGGGTTGGGTTTGAGCGATGGCGCTGCCGGACAACAGAACAGCAGCAAGAAGTGTGCGATGGATGGGTCTCATATTTTGAAATTCAATTGAAACTCGATTGTTACAAAAACCGGCGGAGTTGTCATTTCCGAGATCTTGATATTCCGAGCTCTTGATGACGGGAAAGCCGCCCGGCTCGGCCCGGCCGTCAAACCGCCGAGTCGCAAAGCGCCCGTCTCTCCATCGCGGTCGCGGCGCTAGAGCTCGGACTTGGCCGCGATGGGAAATCTCCGCCCATAGCCGAACGCCTTGGCGGTAATCTTAATACCGGGCGCCGCCTGTTGCCGCTTGTACTCGCTGCGCTCCACCATCCGAATCACGCGCCGCACCAGCTCTTCATCGAAACCATGGGCGCGAGCAATCTGCTCCGCCGAGCGCGATTCCTCCACATAATCTTCGAGAATCGCATCCAGCACGTCGTAGGGCGGGAGGGAGTCCAAATCCTTCTGATCCGGACGCAACTCCGCCGACGGGGCCTTTTCGATGGTCGCTTCCGGAATGACCTTGCGGCGCGAGTTCGCGTAAGCGCTCAGACGATACACCAGGGTCTTCGGCACATCGGAAATCACCGCCAGTCCACCCACCATATCGCCGTACAGGGTGCAATAACCGACGGCCAGTTCGCTCTTGTTGCCGGTCGACAGCACCAGCGCGCCGAATTTGTTCGACAGCGCCATCAGCAGCAATCCGCGGGCGCGCGACTGAATGTTCTCTTCGGTAACGTCTTCTCGCATCCCCGCAAACACCGGCGCAAGCGTCTGCCGCGTGGCGTCGTAGAGGGCGCTGATCGACAGCAGTTCGAAGCGAATTTTGAGGTTGTTGGCCAGTTCCCGCGCGTCCGCAATCGACCCGGCCGAAGAGTATGGCCCCGGCATGCCCACGCCAATCACGTTCTGCGGGCCGAGCGCATCGGCCGCGATCGACGCGGTCAGCGCGGAATCGATGCCTCCGCTGAGTCCGATGATCGCCCGCTCGAAGCCGCATTTTTGAACGTAATCGCGCGTGCCCAGAACCAGCGCCTCATAGGCGCTGGCTTCTTCACCCGCAACCTGCGGGTGCATGTCTCCGGTGAGTGTCTCCAAATCAAAATAGATCAGGTCTTCCTCAAACGACTTCCCTTGCGCGATCACCTCTCCATCGGGCGCAATCACCAGGCTCGATCCGTCGAAGACCAGGCTGTCGTTGCCTCCAACCTGGTTCACCATCGCCACCGGCACCTTCTGATTCCGCGCGATCGACGCCAGCATCTCGCGGCGCAATTCGCGCTTGCCCAGCCAGAACGGCGACGCCGAAATGTTGAGCACGACGTTCCCGCCCGCCCGCACCAGTTCTTCCACCGGATCGACGCCGTAGAGTCGCCGCTGCCAGAAGCGCTTGTCGTTCCAGGCATCCTCGCAAATCGTCAACGCCATCTGCCTGCCGCAAAAACCGAACAGGTGCTGGTTGCGGGCGGGAGCGAAGTTGCGCGCCTCGTCGAAAACATCATAGGTCGGCAGCAGCATCTTCGACTGCACAAAGTCGACCCGCCCTTCGCGCAGCACGGCGGCCGAGTTCATCACTTTTTTGCCCGAGTCCGCTTCCGCCGGCGTCACCGTCCCGCAGATCACGGCAATGCCGTCGGTCTCCGCCGCGATCCTTTCGACTGTCGCGCGGCTCCCCGCCACAAACGAAGGCCGCTCCACCAGATCCAGCGGCGGGTAACCGGAGACGGCGAGTTCGGGAAATACAATCAAACCAGCGCCGGCACTCCGCGCTCGCAGCGCAAACTGGATGATCTTGTCGGCATTCCGGGAAAAGTCCCCCACGGTGGGGTTGATCTGGCCCAGCGCAATCTTCACGCTCCTAGTGTAGAGGGACGAGGTGCAGAAGGTCGAGGTGGAGAAACTCGAGGTGGAGAAGCTCAACGGGCAGAAGGTCGGGACCGTAGGGCGCTCTTCAGGGAATCGGGCCGGAAGCCCGCAAAAGAACTCTCGGTTCGCAAGACCAGCGGCGCTTCAATCATCGCATTAGCGCTAGCCTGAAGACCGCGAGCCTTGGAATTACTAATGATTCAATGCGTCAATGATGTAATGCCTCAGTCGCTCAACGGCTCAAGCAGAGTCCAGTTCGGACCTTTGTCCGTGCCAGGGCCTGTCGTCGGCGCGTCCATCGGTGGCGGGGTGCGTGAGTTCGCCGGACTCAACTCCGGCGCCTCTTCTCCAGGACGCCTTAACGTGGGCGCCTTGCCGGGCTGTTCTTCCCGTTTCCTGGCCACGGTTGGCGCACCCAGATCGACTTCCTTTTCCGTGCGCACGACTTTCTGGCCGTCCACCTTCATGGTCTCCACCCGCACCACCTCGTCGCCCACGAAACGCACAAAATCCACGTCCTGCGGAGGCGTGCCATAGATCCACTCTTCATATTCCACTTCGTCCGCATGTTCGCGGACTTTCCGCTCCGCATGCCCCTTGGCATAGATCACCATGTCGTGGTTCATTCCCACCAGCACGTGGTGATTCTTGATGGCATCCTTCACCTGCGGTGAAACCGTTTCCAGATAGGCATCCAGAGCTGACTTGGAATTGAAATCGAAGACCGGACTCAGCAACTCCTTGAGCTCCGGCCCGGTCATCTCCGGAACATATTTAGTGAAGTACAGATCCACGAAAGAGCCACGGGCATTGGCGTTCGGATCCGACGGCGAAACCGGAACCGAGGTGCTCGCACCCGAAATCTGGATGTGCTGGTACCACTTCTGCTTGCGGATGGGACCACCGTTGATCTCAAAGCGAATGTGATCTTCCCGAATCACGACGTCGGTGATGCGCGCCCGGTCGCCCGGTTTTGCAGCCGGTCCCCAGAGCGCCATCAAACTCTGCAGTTCCGCGCCACTGGGGGTGACGGTTCCGTTCTTGAGTTTCAGTCCCGTCTTCCCCATCGGAAAACTCGCCCGGATGTAGACCAGTTCTTCATTGAAGGCGTGGACAATNNAGGAAGCGTGGAAGAACCTCATGCAGCACCCCGGGCCGACTGGTCTGGCTGACTGGCTCAATTATAGAGCGTTTCGTGAATTGCGACTTGCCACAATCCAGCCCCTCGATGAGAGAGCAAAGGCTACCATCCAGTGGCTTCAGGATGCCACCCGCGCCCCCAGTCGCCCCGTGCCCAAGACCACGGTCACCAATGGCATGAGTACTTCGGTAACGGTGAGCTGTACTTTAAGCACCTGAGGTCACCACGGCAAAGCCCCTTAGAATGGATGCAGGACGGACCAGCTCACCCCCCGCGCTTGGGCCGACAGGATCGCCCCTTTTGCCATTTAAGCTCTCGATACCCGCGCGCATTCCGCTCCTTTACGTCATCCTCGGCGTGCTGTTAGCGATTAGTGTCCTCCCCATGTACTTCTACTCGGTGCAGATCGAGAACATGAACCGGGAGCGCCTCAAGACCAACGAAATGCTGCTGCAAAACACGGTCACCCGTTCGCTGGCCGACGACATTTCCCAGCACCAGGAAGCGCTCCACATGATGCTGGCCAATCTCTCGTCGTCGATTCAGGTCATGATGCTGGCCAATCCCAACGGTAGCGACCTCAGCGCTCAGAAGCTTCTCACCCCTGAGCTGCGGGCCATGCTGGAGAATTTTGTTTCCTCCTCCAACGACATTGCCTATGCCACCCTGCTGAATGCCGACGCCAAAGGGGTTTCCGCGGGGCGCATTGAACCCGACGCTTTTCTGCAACGCGATCTCGAGCGGGCCTATCAGGCCGCCCGCGAAGGTCGAGTCTACAGCGGCCAGCCGCTGATGGTGGGCAGCGGTAAATCCGGCCGCACCGTCATGCTCGTCAGTTCGCCCATCATGTACGGCGGACGCTTTCTCGGCATGATCGGGTCCGTGGTCGATCTGGAATACCTTATCCGCCGCCTGCAACAAGTCACTCTCAGCGGATTAATGCCTTACGTCGTGGACAGCCAGGGCAGGCTGGTCGCCGCCGCCACCGCGCAATATGCCACTGGACAGGACATGAGCCACTTCGAGATTGTCCGCAGTTTTGTCGATGAAGGCTCCAAGGCGCAGTTGGCGGCCACCCGCGAGTTCACCGTTCGCGACGGGAAAAATGCCACCGAGATGCTCGGAACCTACAGTCCCGTCACCTCGCTGGAGTGGGCCGTCGTTGTCCAGAAGCCCCGCGAAGACGCATATCGCGGAATCTACGAGATGCAGCGCACCGGCCGGTTGCTGGCCTGGCTCGCGGTCTTTGTCAGCGTCGGTCTCAGTATTTTCTCGGCGCGCCGCATCACCAGCCCGCTCCAGGTCCTGGCCCAGTCCAGCCGGGCCATTGCGCGCGGCGATTTCTCCCAGCGCGTGCACCTGAAAACGCGCACCGAGATCGGCGAACTGGCGACCACATTCAACACCATGTCGGAGGAACTGGAACAATTCGTCCAGGATCTGAAGCGCGCCGCCGACGAAAACAAAAACCTCTTCATGGGGTCGATCCAGATGCTCGCCGGCGCCGTCGACGAAAAGGATCCTTACACCCGCGGCCACTCCGACCGGGTTACCAAATATTCCCTCCTCATCGCCCAGGAGATGGGCCTCGATGCCGGGTTCCTTGAGATCCTCCGGGTCTCGGCGCAACTGCACGACGTCGGCAAAATCGGCATCGAAGACCGCATCCTGAAAAAACCGGGCGCGCTGACTCCGGAAGAATTCGAAATCATGAAGACCCACACCACCAAGGGCGCCAACATCCTGCGTCCGGTTCCCCAGTTGCGCGAGATGCTGCCGGGAATCGAACTGCATCATGAGGCGCTCAACGGCCGCGGTTATCCTTACGGGCTCAAGGCCGACGACATTCCACTGCTGCCCCGCGTCATTGCGGTCGCCGACACCTTTGACGCCCTCACCACCAACCGCCCCTACCAGAAGGCCCACGATCCAATCGAAGCCCTCCGCATCATTGAGAATCTTTCCGGACAACGACTGGACCCCAATGCCGTGACCGCCCTCATGGCGGTGTTTTACCGCGGAGATATTCGCATTCAGAAATCGACAACCCAAACCACCCCCGTGCAATCGTCTGCCGCCGCCGCGGCACCCCAGTCCGCGCCCCACGCCCCCCTTCCGGTCGAAACCACGCGTACCTAGAAACGCGTACCTGGAAAATTGGTACTTGGGTGATTGGTAATTCGCAATTCCAAGCCCTCGGCCTGTGAGTTTCGGATTGCAATCTACGAATTACTAATTTCCCACCGCTCGACTCTCCTATAATCGTTCTCGATGATTCAAACCCTTTTTGGCAGTCTGGACGAAGAGCGGAAACCGAGTTTTATTGAGCGCATGAAGGAGGCGGTCTCGCGCACCCGCGAGAACCTGGCCGAGCGCATCGAGGACGTCGTCTCCATCGGCAAGGAGATCGACCGCTCCACCCTCGACGATCTCGAAGCCACCCTGATTGGCGCCGACCTCGGCACCACTACCACCCATGAAGTTCTTGAAAAACTCCGCGACAAGGCGGACCGCAGGCAGATCAAGGACGTGAATGAACTCAAACGCCTGCTTAAAGAGGAACTGCTGGCGATTCTGACCTCGACCACTTCGCAGCCCCTGACCAGGGTGGAGGGCGCACCGGAAGTGATCATGGTGGTGGGCGTGAACGGCGCTGGCAAAACCACCACCATCGGCAAACTGGCGCAAGTGTTTCGCGCGCAAGGCAAGTCGGTGCTGCTGTGCGCCGCGGATACGTTCCGCGCCGCCGCCATCGAGCAACTCGAAATTTGGGGCCAGCGCACGGGAACCGAAGTCATCAAGACCAAAGCTGGCGGCGATCCCTCGGCCGTGCTTTTTGATGCCTTGCAGTCCGCAACTGCCCACAAAACCGATTACGTCATCGTCGATACCGCCG
>PMBA01000188.1:13633-45689 GCA_003152795.1 Acidobacteriaceae bacterium
CCAAACTCGACGGCACCGCCAAAGGCGGCGTCGTGGTGGCAATTTCACGCGAGTTGGGACTGCCCGTGCGCTTTGTGGGCGTCGGCGAAAAGGTGGGCGATTTGCTGCCCTTCGATCCCAAAGATTTTGTGGACTCGCTGTTTGCCTAAGGCAGTGGTCGGCCCGGCGCGGGGAAAGCTTCGATTGGAAGAGAGCAAGTCCACACGCAGGCACGGAGAAACAAATCATGAAAGATGGCTCCCCTTCTCGCTCAAGTTGGCAGCGGCTACTGACTCGACTGAAGCGTCTATTCGGGCGCGAACCTGAACCCGAGCCCGAGGATCCATTCGCCGGAGTGCGAGCGCCCAACCGCCGCGGTCCCCAGAACCGCTCCGGTGCTGTCGCGCTGGCCGAACCCGACGAGAACGAAGACGGGCATTCATCTCCGCGCCGAATCGGATGATCGATTTTTTCGGTGTCTTTGCGTCTCCGTGCTGGCCTTGGCCTTACGCGATAAAATATTCTCTCTGATCTCATGACCATCGACGAACAACACATGCGGAGGGCCCTCGACCTGGCGCGGGCCGGGGTCGGCCTGGTCTCGCCAAACCCGGCGGTGGGCGCGGTTGTAGTCGACGTGTCAGGCCGCGAAGTTGGAGCGGGCACCCACCAGTACGAGGCGGTTAAGCACGCCGAAGTTCTGGCGCTGGAACAAGCCGGCGCTCATGCGCGGGCCGCAACTCTCTATCTGAATCTGGAGCCATGCTCGCATCAGGGCCGGACCCCTCCCTGCGCCGATGCCGTGATCGCCGCCGGAATCGGCCGCGTCGTCTGCTCCATGGAAGATCCCAATCCACGCGTCTCCGGGCAGGGATTTGCCAGGCTGCGCGCGGCGGGCATCAAAGTGGAGGTTGGCTTATTCGGAACGGAAGCCAGGAAGCTGAACGAAAGTTTTGCCAAGTACATCCGCCTGGGCAAACCGCTGGTCACGCTGAAATCGGCGATGACTCTCGATGGCAAAATCGCCGACGCCTCAAAGCCCGGCACGCAGCCGGGCTCGGCCACGCCTCCATCGGAGGGTGCGCGCAGCGGATACCACTGGATCACCGGCGAGGTGGCGCGCGCGCACGTGCAGCAACTCCGCCATCGCAATGACGCCATCCTGGCCGGAGTGGGAACCGTGATCGCCGACGACCCGCTCCTCACCGACCGCAGTGGCCTTCCGCGCCGCCGTAAACTGCTGCGCGTCATCCTCGATTCCTATTTGCGTATTTCCCTCGCAGCGCGCGTCGTTCAGACCGCCGATCGCGACGTTCTCATCCTCTGTTCCACCGCGGATGATCAGGCCCGGCAGGCGCTCGAATCCAGGGGGATTCGCGTGCTGCCAATATCCGCTACGGCCGACGGCCGCCCCGACTTCGCCGCCATCATGCAGCGCCTCGGCGAGATGGAGATCACCAGCCTGCTGATCGAAGGTGGAGCGCTGGTCAACGGAGCGGCCCTCGCCTCGGGCGAGGTGGACAAGGTGTTCCTCTACTACGCTCCGAAGATTCTGGGCGAGGGGGCAGTCCCATTTATCGCGGGTGAAGGCTTGCGCGGAAAAACACCCTGCGTCCAGCGCTTCGAGTTGCACCGCTTCGGAGAAGACTTCGCCGTGGAAGGCTATCTCCGCGACCCTTACTCGGGGCAGGCATAAACTCCTGGAGGGCTTAATACTATGTTTACCGGAATCATCGAGGAAGTCGGCAAAGTCGTAAAGATTGACCAGCGCGGCCAGAATCGCCGCATCACCATCGCCGCTTTGAATACGCCGAAACAACTGGGCACCGGCCACAGCATCGCGGTAAGCGGCGTTTGCCTGACCGCCCTTGACATCAAACCAGAATCATTCTGCGCCGACCTGGCGCCCGAAACGTGGGTGCGAACTTCGTTCTCGCGGATCCACGAGGGCGCGCTGGTCAACCTGGAGTTGCCCATGAAGGCCGATGGCCGCTTCGATGGCCACATCGTTCAGGGGCACGTGGATGGCGTCGGCAAAGTCATCGAGTTCGAGCGCATCGTCGACTCGGACGGCCGGGATTCCGAGAACTGGTGGCTGCATATTGAAATCCCATCCGAGATCGAGAAATACACCGTCTTCAAGGGATCGATCTCGATCGAAGGCATCAGCCTCACGGTCGCAAAACTCGAACGCAACCGCTGCACCATCGCGATCATTCCGCACACGGTCGAGTTGACCAATCTCGGATCGCTCAAGCCGGGAGATCCTGTGAACCTCGAAGCCGACGTGATCGCAAAGTACGTCGAGAAGNNGTCGCCGATTTCCCCCGTGTCCCTCTGTGCCTCCCGCTCCGCTCGGGTTGGAGGTCTGAGATGGCGCTCACTGGTTGGATGGGATGAAAAAAGTCAGGGCCGAACACTCGTTCTCAGGATCCGTCAATACGTGTTATAGGGGATATTACGCCAACCACCGATTGGAGCCTCGTCTGAGCCGCGTGCTACGATTCCATCGTGTTCAATCTCGGCAATCCGAAAACAGGCGGCGACTGGATCGTCCATATTGCGGCGGCAATTGTTGCGATATTCCTTGTCTGGTGGATGCTGCGACTCTATGTGCTATAGTGCCCGCCGCCACGCCCGTGATAACGAAATCAGTCGATGCATCGGGCGCGCCGGGGTTCTTAGTGTAATGGCGATGGTTCGCCAACAATCGCTGATAGCCTACACGGTCGAGCTATCCCAACGACGAACGTGACAAACGCGTCATGAGGTGCCTTTTCCAGCGAGACGATGACAGCCCAACAACGAGGGTAAAGCGATTATTCGCTAATTGAGAAGGTTTCCTCAGGATGGCCGGGTTACACATCTTTGTTGTCAACCATCGGCTTTCGGGCCAGTCGGAGTAGCTGGCATCAAAGGCAAGGCCGCGGAAGCGTCCGCCATCGGCGCTTCTGCCTTCTGTTTTCTCACGTCGATCACAATGGTCTCGGCGAGACGATCCTGTGCACACATCCGATTCGGGTCCCAAAAGAACTGCAAGAACCCCAAACCTAACTCCAGCACCGCCGCGCCATAGCCCAACCCCCGCTCGACGGACTGCCAGAATCCCATGTGTTCGCTTGTAAGCGACAGAACTCTTGTGCGCGCAATCCATTTGCCTGGCGTTTGTCCGTTGCCAAAGTAATTGGCCAATCCCCAATAGAGAACCATCACAACGATGTTCCCGGCTTCGTGAAAGTCCCAAACGATGTGAATGTTCGTCTCATGAAGAAGAAAGTGCCGCCACGAGAACTCAAGGGGGAACCAGATGATCACAGCAACCAGCAGGTCGACGCAGTATCCGAGCAGCCTTTGCCAGAAGGTTGCGAGGAGAAGCCCGTCGAGCGAATCTGCACGCGCACCGGCATGAGGGTGAAACCGGCGTCTTGCATTTTTCAACTGGTGAGTCATCGGGATAGTCTAGCGCACGCTCTGCTCGACCTTGCTCGCCATCTTCTACTCCACCGCCGTCTCTACCCACGCGCTCTATTCTTATTCACACCATGTCGGATTCACACCAGGCGCTCTATCGAGATTGTGCCGAGTGCCTGGCGGCGCCGTGTTTTCTCGCGGCTTCGAGGCGCAGCATCAGCATGTAGAGGACGATAAGAAGGTTGACGGTGATCACCAGCACTCGGAACCAGGTCGGGCGGTGGAACAGGTCGGCCGCTTCGAACGGAACGTAGACGGCACCGGAGGCAAAGGCGAGCCACTCCGCCCAGGGGCGCACGTACCACAACCCGTAGGCCTCGACGAAACGGAGAATCACGTAGACCGATGCGACCGTGGCGATCTTCCACAGGCGCACGTCGCTGACTCGGGACACCAGGTCGATAAAGACGCCAACGTAGTGGTGATGGGGGTTGACGTGAAAAAATTCCAGGAGGCTCTCGGCGACTCCCCAGATATCGCGATGGCGCATGGAAAACACACCCAGGCCGGCGAGGACGACGATGATTCCCTTGGAGAACTCAACGGTGGCGACAGTGCGCACGCCTTTGACGTGTGCGGGATCGTCGATTCTGGGATGCGGGATTATGGGAAGCATTTTGAAAAAAACCGATTTCCGGTCTCGAGTGCGCAATCGCGGAAACATTCTAAAGCGCCGCCCCCAAAGGGGCATTCGATTTCAAAGAACCAGCGGATCGCACAAGCGATGCCCGGACACGAAGCTCGCGATGGTCAAGCCTGCTGGCGGACGGTGGAGCGCAACTCCTCGACGATCTCCAAGGCTGCTTTATGAGCGGCATCGCCCTGGGTGACGTCGAACGAGATCGCACCGACGCGGGCGTGGCCGCCTCCGCCGTAGCGTTCGCAGATCTTGGCGAGATTCACGGTGGGCTGGCGTTTCGACCACGGGTTCGACCCGACCGAAACCTTGACCCGGAACGAACTCTTGCTGACCCCGATGCTGTAAATCGAATCGGGATGGAGATAGTAGGGGATGAACTTGTTGTAGCCCTCGAGTTCGAGGTCGGTGATGTCGAAAAAAATCGTGCCGTCCTTTTCCTTGGCGCGCTGGCGCAGGATTTCGACCGAACGCTGGTGGCGTTCGAGCAGTGGCGGGAGGACGGCGGCGACGAAGGGCTCTTCAAGAATCTGCTCCAGAGAACGATAGGCGAGCAGCGGGATCATATTCTTGACGAAGTGGCGGTCACTGGAGGCTTCGATGGCCATCGTCAGCTTCATGGCCGGGGCTTTCATTTCGACGGCGGATTGCGCGTTTTCGTACATGGCGGCATCCACGATGTCGGTCCAGTGGACGAGTTCGGCGACCGGGCGCGGATCGAAGCCAAAGCGTTGTTCGGCGACCATGGCGATGAAGCTGGTGCAGGACTTGAAAGCCGGATCGTAGAACTTGCGGTTGCTCCGGTCCTGTTCGAAGTGGGCGGCGTCGGCCGGGGAAAGAAAGGCGCTTTCGTGGTGATCGAACCACCAGGTGATTTTGGGCGAACTGGAGTACTTGAAGTCGACGATGGCATTCTCGTCGCCGTCGAACTGCGTCTCGTCGAAAAGAGCGCCCGCACGATGCAGCAGGCCGGAGTAAACGAAATCCACATCGCTGCGGATGCGTTCCCGGTAGAAACGGGAGAACAGGGCGGCTGAGCAAGCCCCGTCAAAACACTTGTCGTGATAAAAGACCCGCACTCGCAAAATGGCTTTCCTTCCCTTCCCTTGGCCTGTGGTGGAAAACAGATAGGGTTGCTGGTTTGGGGAATTCTGTCAAGGCGATATTGGACAGTATTGCAAATTAACCGGTATCGAACACCAAAGACGCGGAGGGAGCTGGGCCATTTTGCGATTTTGCAATCGGTAATCCGGCAATTTGCGAGCAGTAATTTTACCGTTCTCGGACTGCAAAATCTCCAATTGCCAAATTACAAAATCCAATTCCAGGCATCACCTCTTGTGGCGCCGTATCTTGAAGTCGAAGCTGACCACTCCGTTCTGGTCGCGCAGGGCGACGATCGAAATATTGCGGGTTACGTTGTACTCCACCTGGATGATCTGCTGATTGGAGACGGAGACGTTGGTGCTGTAGGTGAGGGTGAGGTTGTTTGCGACCTGCTGCTCGACGGTGACTTGGGGGCCTCGAACCACGTTGGTCTCGCTGGCCAAACCCTGGGGATCGATCTTGACCCGACTGGCTCCGAACAAACGCTGCAGGCGGCTGTTGACAGTGCTGTTGAGGGCCTGATTGATCAGTAGGTTGGAAGCCTCGCCGCCAAAGCCAAAGGTTCCGCTGGAACCCGCGGAAGCGGATTCTTCGCGAGTGCGGCCCAGAGCCAGCAGGGCGATGACGTCGGCTTCGGGAAGCTGCGGTTCGGACTGCCAGGTAACTTTCAACCCGTTGGTAACGCTGGCGTCGCCGCGGAATTGTACGGTGATGTCGTAATCGCGCACGCGCGTGGTGGCCTGGAGATCGATGACGGGCTGAGTCTTGGCGGGGTTGGCGAAGGTGACGTCGCCGCGTTCGAGCTTGTATTTGTTTCCGTTGAAGGAGATTTCCCCTTCCAGAACCTCCACCCTGCCTAGAATCGCGGGGCGGTCGGCGGTGCCACGCACCCTGAGGTCGGCGTTGCCGGAAAGCCTGGCGACGGCGGTTTGCATCTGGAGTTCAGGAGTGGTCACGACGTGAACATCGAGCTTAAGGCGACTGGGCAGACTGTCGCTCTCGGTGAGGGTGATCGTCTGCCTGCTTTTTTCGATATAGGCGGCGAAGTCAAATCCTGGAGTGACGGCCAGCTTGGTCACCACCACATCCCCGCTCAGCACGGCGGAATTAGAAGTGCCGGTCAGGCGAAGATCCGCATTCGCGGTGGAACTTACGCCGGGGGGATAACGCAGGCGAACTCCGTGGGCAGTTGCACCGAAATCGAAGAAGGCGGAGCCGGACCGGTAGGTGGCGGACCCGGACAACGCGATGGTGCCGCCGCCGGTGGTGCCGCTGAGTTTTTCAATCTGGATCCGGTTGCGATCGAACAGTAAGACACCGTTCAGATCGCTGAGGCCGCTGGGAAAGTCATTGTGGCTGATGAAAGTGTCCTTCACTTCCAGACGCCCTTGCAGCACGGGCAGCGCGAAGGTGCCTTCGGCGTTGAGGTTCACACCCACCGTGCCGCGGGCCAGGATTTTGGGGTTGAGAGACTGCAGGAGCGTCATATTGACCGAGCCGTCGAGACGGAGGTCCAGTTCTTGAGCGCCGGAGAGGTGGGCCTGGCCGTGGGCGGTGAAATCGGTTCCACTGCCCGCGAGGTGGAGTCTTTCGATTAGCAGGACCTGGCCGGCGAGCTCGAAGCGGATGGGATCGACATTATGGATGGGCACGTGCGCGATCTCGACGCTGAAAGACTGAAGGTCGGCAACCGCCTTTAAGTCTCGCGGGTTGCGCAGGGGACCGCGGACGTGAAGCGTGCCGTCCAGAGGAGAGTGTCCGGTGACCTTTCCCGGCAAGTAAATGTGAAGCAGGGACACGACGTCGAAGCGATGGAAGTCGAAGTTCAGATCGGCGGGAAAGTCGCGCTCTAATCCGACGCTGCCGGCAATGGTCAAGCCGGCTTTGTCGAAATCGGAGTGGGCGTTGATATCGAGCTGCCTGCCATGAGTGACCGCGTCGACGTAGAAATCTCCGGCGCGTTCATGGTCCAGGGCAAGGTCCTTGAGATGAACGTGAGCTTCGAGCGAAGGCTGTTCGAGAGTGCCGCTGGCGCGCACTGTGAAATCGGCAACGCCATCCGCGGTGAAGCGGCTGGTCTGCAAGCGCGGGAAACGGGAGAGAGCGAGGTTGCGCCCGGAAAGAGTCAGACGAAAGTCGTTCTTGGACAAGTTGCGGGTCGAAGTACCGATCATGGCGCTTCCGGAAAGGGGAGCATCGTAGGCGCTGGCATCGATGTTGTTGAACTGAAGCTCGCCGCCGGCGAGGCGGAGATCGCTCGTCAACAAGGGAACGCCCACTCCGAAGGCCATGCCGTTGCGAATCTCGAGGTGACCATCGCCGTGAGGATTCGCCCGCGAGCCCGAAACGGTGGCGGACATATCGAGA
This sequence comes from Acidobacteriaceae bacterium, assembly GCA_003152795.1. Taxonomy (GTDB): domain Bacteria; phylum Acidobacteriota; class Terriglobia; order Terriglobales; family Acidobacteriaceae; genus Acidiflorens. The sequence goes on from PMBA01000188.1 coordinate 21,195, forward strand.
GTGCCAGCGGAGGGCTGGGCAAGTCCGGCCAATTGAGCGAACTCTGCCACGTCGGCATTGTGCAAGTCGAAGTGCAGAGTAAAGGGAGAGTCCAGCGGATGTGCCTCTGCCCCAAGAGCGGCACTGGCATCGAAGTGCGCCGTGGTGTGGCCATGGATGAGCGAGCCATTGTGAGCGGCGAGATGATTGCTCGAGTACTGGAGGGCGGTGGAGAGGGCGTCCCAGTGAAGCACCCGAGAGGGGATTCGTTCGGTCGCGGGCAAGGTAATGTCAAAGTCGTAGGCTTCCAGATTTCCGCTGGCGGACAGCGCGGAAAGTTTTCCGCTGGCGTTGCCGGTAAGGCTTGCCCAGCCGTGGACGCTAAAGGGCAAATCGCGGGAGCCGTACGCCGCTTCGAGCAGCGGCGCCCATTCCCTGAGGTTATGACTGGTGAGGGAGAATCGCAGCGAGGAACTGGAGGCCAAATCGCCCGCGGCAATGATTTCAGAGCCGGGTGTTGTCAGGTGAAGCTGGGTTACCTCCGCCTCGTCGCGCGATCCGCGGTAGATGCCTTCCACCTTCCCGCGCACGGGAATCTCGCTCGGTGCCGGTTTTAGCGGTGGCACAATGCCAAGATCCAGACGAGTCTCGGCGTCACGGATAGAGCCCACCCAGAGCACCTCAACATTGCCGGTCGCGTTTCCGGAAAGGTCGAGGCGATCCAGGGGGAGGTTCCTGGAACTGAGCATTTGGAGAGCCGGGAGCAGCGGAAAGGCCGCCAGTTGCAGGCGCACCGAGCCGTGCTGCAGACTGCCCGGCGGGACTCGTCCAATCACATGGCGACGACCTGACGCGGGCGGCGCTTCCAGCGAAGTCTGCCAGTTCGTCACGTCGGCATCGCCCGCCAGGTCCCCCCCAAGCAGGTTCGCCTTGATCGAGGAGAGGTGGAAGCGGGCCGGAGTAATGGAGAACCCCGCGTTAAAACGGCCATTGCGCATCGACAGCTTGTTGTTCGCCCATTCGATGTCCTTGGACTGGATCGTTCCCTGGGTGGAGAAATCCTGCAGGCTCCACGAACCTCTGCCCTCGAACTGGGCCGTACCTTTTCGAAGCTGGGGTTGGCGCGCCAGGGATGCAAGTTCGGCGAGATCCGCGTGGCCCTGGTAGTCGCCGGTCAAATTGGGATTGTGAAAGTCCTGCAGGCGTCCGGCGAAATGAATTTCAGATTTTCCGGAAGTGACCGTCAAACTGCCGATATCGGCGCGTCCGCGGGCAAGGACCAGGGACGCATCCGCCCGCCACACAAACGGGGGGTAGGGCGAGAAGTGGGTGGTGATATTTCCGGTGCGCACCTGGGCTTCGTATTGCCGCCGCAGCAACGAGTAGTTTAAAAACAGCGCCAGGTCGCGGGCGACAAAATCGATTGGCACCCGGTTGTCTTCCCAGAGCAGTTCGCCGCGTTGCACCTCGATGCGCGAAACCGAGAGCGAGATGAGTTGCTCCACCGGCCCCTGGCCGGAAGAAAGGCTGGCCTGGGGCACGGGAACGTTGGTGGTGCCATCGGGATAGGCAATGACGTGGGCGACAGGGTGTTCGAGCAGCAGAGAATGCAATCCGATGGTGGTGCTGAAGATGGAAATGATTTTCAGTTCCGCCTGCAAACGATCGGCGTGGAAAAATGGCGCCTGGCCGGCCGCTTCGCGACCGTGGATGGTGAGGTTGCGGGCGTCGACGCGCAGGCGCAAGGGGATGGTGTGGAGTTCTCCGAGTTCGGCGCGGCCGCCGGTGAGTTTTTCGACCGACGCAACCACTCGGCGGCGAACCATCTGCTGAAAGGAATCGGTGGTGACGTACCAGGCGAGAAGGCTGAATGCGATGAGGCTGAAAACGCAAAACAGCCAAAAGAGGTGCCATAGAATGCGCCGGCGCACCGGAGGAACAGGCGCGGTCAGCGGTTCGGTTAACGGTTCGGTCAACGGTTGCGCTCTCCAGCGCTGGATTCAGGAGTCGCGATATGGCTGCCCGAGCGCAGACTCGCGAGCCAACCGGAAAGGAGTTCGTTCATTTTTCGTTCGGCCAGCAAGTCTTTAATTCGCCCAAAGACCTCGGGCAACGGCGTGGCGCGACTGCCGGCCCGTTTCATGTCCGGCAGCAACTGATCGTTGTAATAGGTCTCGACCGCGCGCTGATCGATCTGGATCGAAGGCCGCAGGCGGTCTTCCACCAGCCTCATGAGCTGGATCTGATCGCCGAGACGCTTTTCCAGCGAGCTTTGGGTGAGCCCATACCGCTGGAGTTTGGCGCGCCAGTCCTGGTCGGTGACGCAATCGGGATGAAGCTTGCGGACTTCCGCAACGCGGGCTGCGACCTGCTCGGCGGGAGCGGGCTGAGAGGGACGCACCTGTTCCCGGAGCAATTCCTGATCGATCAGGCGATCGAGCGCGGCGCTGCGCTCGGACGAGGTGAACGATTCCGGGTCGCGGGCGGTGGAAAAGGCCTCGACCGAGACTTCCTGCTCCCAATCGCTCTGCAAAACCACGTGGCCGTTGACGTTCGAGACTACGCGATCGACGATCTGGCCGGCGAAGGATGAAGCAGCCAGCGCCAGATTCAGCGCCAGCGCAATCGCGCAATGCATTCCGAGTTGGATCCGCCGGATGTTCATCAGAAAGACTGCCCGACGCTAAACGAAAAGTTAAAATGCCCGGCGCGCTGGTACCCGAACTGCCCGACCGAGTGCCCCGTCACCGTATTGGTGGTGATGTCGGTGTAGCTGGGAAAGTACGGCGGATTCAAATTGTATCCGAAGTCGAAGCGTAACGGTCCAATCGGTGTCTGGTAACGCACGCCTACGCCGACCGCGTGCGAGACATAGTTGTAATCACATTTCAGGTGCGTGGACTGGTGAAAACAGAAGTCCTGGTTGGGCTGGTGAAAACGCCCGAGGCTGGGAAGCATTTCCTGCGGGCGCGCAAAAACGTTGCCCATATCCTCAAAGACCGTAAAGCCGACACTATCCAGAAGGTAAGGCACGGTGATGTTGGGAAAACGCATCTCCACATTATTGAGGAACACCGCGCTGCCGCCGAGGGGAAAACCGGTGAAGGGGTCGCGTGGTCCTGCTTGATTTAACCCGAACCCTCGATGAGAGTTGCCTCCGCCGCTGAAAAAACGCTCTGGTAACGGTACGAGAGTGCGGTCGGCGGGCGCGGTCTGGGAGGGATCCAACAGAATGGTGCTGCCGAACTGGTTCTCAATCCCGACACTGGTGGAGCGGGCGAAGACAAATCCGCGTCCGGTGTAGTGATTACGGAAAAACGTGTGATAGGTGGAGTTCTTGAGCAGCAGGCGGCTGAAGTCGGCCTCGGAGCCAAAATAGCTGGAGGCAACGCCGCCTTCGACAGTGGTATAGCTGCCGCGGGTACTTTCCAGATCGCTATCGCGCCGGTTGCGAAGGTAGAGAAAATTAGGGGTTCCGACGCGGGTTGGCTTGGAAAGCAGCGGGATGAGATTGTCGGTGACTTCGACGTTGCTGGCCTCCACGCGGCGGTAACTGAAACGGTAGGCGAAAGTGGTCAATTCGCGGCCCGTGGTCTGGTCCCGTTTGAGTACTTGCGATACCTGAAAAGTCTGCTCCAGACGTTTGGAGGTAAAGGTGGAGACGTCGACGGTGTTGTCGTAAAGGCCGGTGGAGGTGAAACGCAGGTTGTCCCGGTTCAGCAGTTTGGGGATGTCGTAGCTGATGAGCCCTCTCTGCTGCAGGCGGCCGACGTTGGTCTTCATGGTGAGGGTCTGATGACGGCCGCCGACATTAATGCGGCTGACGCCGAAGGAAACCCTGGGGCTGACGCCGGTTGCACCCAGAGGCTGGTTGGTTCCGAACGAGGGCTGTCCGGTCTGGAACTCGATACCAACGCCGTAATCGAAAGTGTAGCGATCCGCCTCGCGGGTGGTGACCAGCACGTTCTTGCGGGACTCGGTGCCTTCGGGATTCTGAATGGCAGTGTCCACCTGTTTGAAAAGGCCGAGGTCGTAGAGGCGGCGCTGGCTCTCCAGCATGTCCTGCTGGCTCAGAGGAGCGCCCGGCTGCACCCGCATTTCGCGGCGGGCAACTCCGGCGCGGGTGTGGCGCAGGCCATCGAGAAAAACCAGATTGACAAAAAATTGCTCGCCTTCGTGAATGGAGAAGGTCACGCCAACGCGCGGCAATTTGTCCGGCAAGGGAACCGGAACATAGGCAACGTCGACGGTGGCATTGGGGAAACCATTGTCGAAATACTTGCTGAGAATGGTGTCGCGGTCGTCCGCCAGACTCGATTCGTCAAAGCCCTGGCCTTCGGCCGTGGAAATTTCGGGAAGCTGTTCCTGCGGCAGGGTATAACTGCCTTCGATCCGAACCCAGGCAACGCGGGTCTGCGCGCCCTCTTTGACGACGATCTGGATGGCAAGCTGCGAGGGCTCGCCCTGGTACTTTTCCACCAGTTTGCTGGTGACTTCGGCCTGCCGGAAACCACTGGCGCGATAAAGACTCTGGATACTCCGGACATCTTCTTCGAGCAACACTTCGCTGTAGCGCCCGTGACTGAAGAGGCGGCCGGCGGCCTGGTTCTGCATGCGTGAGCGAATCAGGTCGTCGGGAAAATATCGATTGCCGGAAATACGAATGGCAGCGAGTTTATGGCGGTCTCCGGGATTGACGGCATAAACCACCTGCAAATGCTTGCCATCCGGCGCGCTGTGCTGACTGACGGAGACGGTGGCCTCGAAGTAACCCAGGGTCTGAAGATGGTTCTGCAAGTTGCGCCGGCCTTCGTTGAGCAGATCGTCGTCGACGGCGCCTTCTTCGTAGATCGGCACCAGCCGTTTCAGCACGCGCTGGCTGAGTTTGAAACCATCGGCAGCAATCTCCACCACCGGACCGCGGTCCACCTTGAAGACGTAGTCCACGGTGTTGTGCTCGGCATGGTAGGTGCGGCTGGCGACTTCGACCTGGGCGAGCAGGCGGTCCTGCTTCTGATAGCGGCTGCGAATGCGTTGCAGAGCGCGGGTAATGTGACTGGAGAGAACCAGGTCGCCGGAATGCAGCCTCGCGATTTCCTCGAGCTCTGCGATCGAATAACCGGCATCGCCTTCAAGACTGATCTCGCCGACCACGGCCCGTGGACCGGGTACGACATGGAAGGTCAGGTTGACCTGGTGTTGCTGCTGGTCACGCTGCTCGGAATTGGTCACCGTCGCCTTGTGGAATCCATTTTCCTCCATCACTCGTTGGATGCCTGCCTGGGCCCGGTCGAGTTTTTCCCGAGAGTAGAGTTCACCGAGTTGCAAACGGGTCGCGCTGACCAGTTGGTTGGCGGACGGGTTGCTGGAAACGCCTTCCATGGCGACCATGCCCACGAAAAAATTGGCGACCGTCAGAAAGCGCAGGCCAACGCCGGCAGTGTCGGTGCGATCGGCTTCGGCCTGAATATCGGAGAAGCGCCCGGTGGCAAAAAGGGCCTGCATGGCATCGTGCAAGTTTTCGCGAGTGAGAATTTCGCCAATCCTGAGCGGCGTGGCGGCGAGCAGCGCAGCCGCTTCCTCCGGCGGAACTCCCGGCAACTCGATTCGATCGATGGCCAGGCCGAGATAGGGGGCGATGGCTCCGAAGTTGGCGGCCGATTCGGCGGGTAGCTGCGGGGCGGGGGTGGGACTCTGCGCCCAACTTGATCCGTGCGCCAGCAAAAGCGCAACCATAAGGGCGAGCACAATCCGAGCGGCGCCGCGCCGAGGCAAAGCCTCCTCCCGAAATTCAGGCCGGCTAATCACGAGACCTATCGGGTTCGATGAATCGCTAAACGGCACACGTTGCTCGCAAAAACAGAGTTTGACGACCGGCACCTATAATACTGGTTAGAAAGCCTGGGAAAGGTAATCGCCAAGGTTATTGCTTTGGAAATAGACGACCGTTACTCGCGGCAGGTGTTGTTTAAGGAGATCGGAGCGGAGGGTCAGAAGAGACTGTCCGGATCTCGCGTCGTCATCGTCGGATGCGGCGCCACCGGTTCTGCCCTGGCCTCGTTGCTGGCGCGCTCGGGCGTCGGGACACTGCGGATTATCGACCGCGACTACGTTGAAGCGAGCAATCTGCAGCGGCAGACTCTGTTTGATGAGAACGACGCGCGCGAGTCCGTGCCTAAGGCGATCGCGGCGGCGCGGCAAATCGCGCGCTTCAACTCGCTGATCGCGGTCGAGCCCCAGGTGGCTGACTTGATTCCCGCGAATGTCGATTCCCTGCTTGGCGGCTGCGACCTGATTCTGGATGGCACCGACAATTTCGAGACCCGCTACCTGATTAACGATTACGCGGTGAAAAATTCCGTGGCTTGGATCTACGCGGCGGCGGTCGCGAGTTATGCCGTGACCATGAACATCCTGCCCGGCGAAACGGCATGTCTGGCTTGCATTTTTCCGCAATCTCCGCGCGGGACGGTGGAGACCTGCGAGACCAGCGGCATTTTGAATTCCGCGGTAAATCTGGTGGCGTCGTTGGCGGCCACCGAGGCGGTGAAATTTCTGGTGGGCGCCCGGGCGAAAATGCGGCGCACGCTGCTTTCCTGGGATGTGTGGACGAACGAACGGGCGGAACTGGCGGCGATTCATCCGCGAACCGGATGCCGAACCTGCCTGCGGGACTTTGTGCATCTGGCGGGTGAGGGGCGAGCCCACATTACGATGTGCGGCAGGAACTCGGTGCAGATTCATGAGCGGCAGCGGCCGGTGGACTTCGTGGCACTGAGCACTCGGTTAGAGCCTCTCGGCAAGGTTCGTCACAATGAGTTTGTGCTGAAATTCTGGCGCGATCCCTACGAGCTGACGCTGTTTCCCGACGGCCGGGCGATCATCAAGGGAACGACCGACACGGCCATTGCGCGCAGTCTGTATGCGCGATTCGTGGGCAGTTAAAGTGACAGTTGAAGTCGCGGGTGCGTCAATCGATTGCAGGTTGTGCGCACGGGTTTTCACCAGCTTCCAGGACGGCGCGGCCTGAGTCTGGGGGAATCAGCCGAGAGCGCCGTAAATCTCCTGAGATTCCCGCTGTATTCGGCTCGGTCGGAACTGGCCAGCAAACTGCACTTGAAACAGGGATGTATTAGTCCCCTGTGGAGGCAGAATGCGACCCTATTTGATTTTGAGCGCGGTAGTTTTGCTGGCAGCAGCGGCTTTTGGGCAACAACCCTTCCCTCACTCCGGTCCTGGTCTTAATGGATACGGACCGTTCATTCCGCTAGTGACGACGCCAGAGATTTCGCTGCAAACGGTTTCGCCAAACCCGGTGGGAGCGAGCAACGCCACCACGGGCTTGGTTGCCGGCGCAACCAACGGAACCCTTTCGGAAATTCAGGGATCGACGAGTTCGGTTTCCACCGTAGCTGTGTGGTACCAGGGCGGCGGCGCTCCGCTGACCACGCCGCAGGTTCACCTGTGGCCCGAGCCGCTTGGGCGAGAAGGGCATCCGATGCGCGAAGGAATGCGCGACGAACGTTCGCCACGCGAAGAAGCGCGCGCCGGCTGGACGTATTACACGGGACGCGAGCACACGTCGGACGCGGCGCTGGTGGCCCAGCAAGCGAAGGGTTTCAAGAAAGCCAACCACGTCTATACCAACGACGACGTCACCCGCCAGAACGACAAGAACGGCGACGGTGAAGTACGACGGCAAGACGGAAAAGCTGTAGAAGGCGGCTTCTGGCAGTTCGCTGGTGGCTCTTGGTCGCGACCTCGCGTCGGCGGCTGGAAGGTTTCTTATGCTCGGAGGGGCAACGCCATTCTAGATTCGCGCGATTTCGCCCGGCTTGATCGAGCGTATCTGTGTGAGGCAAGCCTCAACCAGAAGCACGAGATCCGCTAGCCGATTCGATCTGGCGCGAAAAATGATGACGGCGATCTGGCGACCAGCGAGATTTTGCTCGTATTCGAGCCCTTTGTCCATGGTCAAGAAAATCTCAAATCCCTGACGCTCTGCCGTTGCCAGTAGTTCCCCGTTTTTCTTGCCAGCGAGCGAGGCCTCGGGTACGGTTTGGCAGTCGTGACCCGGGAACCGATCTTTAAGTCTCCGGGGAAGGCACTCGTCTAGAAGGATTTTCATCCCAGTTGGCTGAGAAGAAGCAATTTTGCCTGTTCGAGCGCAGCGATGGCGGCGTCGCGAGTGACGGTCGGAAAGTCATCCAGGAACTCGGCCAGCGTCTGGCCCCCTTCCAGGTAGTCCAGCAGCGCTTGAAAAGGCACACGAGTGCCGCTAAAGACGGGCGTCCCGCCGAGCACTTCCGGATCTTTCGAAATGACTTCCTTCACACGAAGCACCTGAATTTCCTTGACTTGCAATGAGATTCTACTCTGCGTCACCGCCGTCGCCAAGCTGAACTGCGCAAGACTAAAGGTTTACGCAGCCCCCTCTTTTTGCCGCGCCATTCCCCGCCCCAATCTGCTATCTTCGTCGATTGATTCCTTCCACCCATACCATGCAGGCGCCGCCGCGCGCCGAGGATGATGGCCATCATGCCTGATCTTGCTCGACCGGAACCTTCTCGTCTCTACCGCTGGACCGTGCTGCTGTTCGTCAGTCTGGCGATGGGCGGCAACTACTACATTTACGACAGCATCAACCCGCTGGAACGTGTTTTTATCGACAAGCTGGGTTTTTCCGCCACGGCGTTCGGGTGGCTGAACTCGGCGTATAGCGTAGCGGCGGTGGCTACACTGTTGATCGGCGGCATCATCATCGACCGGATTGGCACCAAGAAGGCGATTACGTTTTTTGCCATGCTTTGCCTGGCAGGCGCCGCGCTTACCGCCGCGCGCGGGCGTCCCGGCGTGATGATTGCCGGCCGCACCGTGCTCGGACTGGGCGCCGAGTCGATGATCGTGGCCGTGACGACCGTGCTCGCCAAGTGGTTTAAGGGCAAAGAGCTGAGCTTCGCTTTCGGGATCAACCTCACGATTGCCCGTCTGGCTTCGGTGGCGGCCGACAACTCGCCGACCTGGGCGAATAAGGCGTTTTATCCGCAAGGTCCGGCGGGCGAGCCGAGTTGGCAGGGGCCGTTATTGATCGCGGTCGGCGCTGGAGTGCTGGCGGTNNGCCGGCTCCATCGACAAACTCGAGTTCGGGCAGACTTTTCGATTTAACGCATCCTACTGGTTCGTGGTGGGACTGTGTTTCACTTTCTACTCCGCTATTTTCCCCTTCCGGACATTTGCCATTGATTTCTTCACCAATAAGATCCTGGCGACCCACGGCGGCATAACCGCTTCGGAAGCGATGCGGGTGCTGGCGCATGAGCGAGCGGGTATGTTCAACAGCCTGCTTCCCCTTTCGGCCATGGTCGCGACCCCTCTTTTCGGACTCCTCTCGGACAAGATCGGCAAGCGGGCGTTCTTGATGATGTTCGCCTCCGTCCTGCTGATGCCGGTTTATTTGATGATGGGGTACACCAATGTCTCGCTCTTCGTTCCTGTTTGTATGATGGGAGTGGCTTTCTCGCTGATTCCAGCGGTCATGTGGCCTTCGGTCGCATACATCGTGGACCAGAACCGGCTGGGGACGGCTTACGCGTTGATGACTTTGATTCAGCAGATCGGCTTCTTCATCATGAACCTGCTGATTGGCAAGGCTAACGACTTCGCCCATGCCGGGCTGGACAACCCGGGAGGATACGGATTGGGCATGTGGATCTTCTCGATCCTGGGCTTCGTTGGGCTTACGTTCGCCATCCTGTTGCGGATTCGGGAGACGGGGCCGCACGGGCATGGCTTGGAGACGATCACAGCCGGAAAAGCCTAGGCGGGCGGCGGGTACAGCCCCTAAAGGGACCTCTGATTTCGGAAAATTTCGGTATCGGTAGAGAATTGCCCTGCCACGAGACCGGAGTTTCTCCGAAGCGGCCGGGAGGTCAGCTTCGGCATGAGGCTGAGGTTACGAACGTGATCTGCGGTTGAGGTAAGGCTGAACTTAGGCGAGTACTTTGGTCGGATAGATCATCCGGCAGACTACAGTTTTTGGTATTCTGGCGGTTCAGGAACGGTCGAGAGCGCTTCCACAACTGCCTCGGCAAATTCGTACAACGAAAAGAGTTTAATGCCGCATCTGAAGCAGTAGCGGCCGGAAAAAGGCGACTTGACCGACCCGAAACAAGGTATCACCGAAGCAGAAGCGATCGAGCAGGCGAAGCAGGGCCACGAAGCAGCCTTCGAAGTCTTGTATCACCTGCATAAGCGCCGCGTGTACTCGCTATGTTTGCGCATGGTTTCCAATCCCGCCCAGGCCGAAGATCTGGCCCAGGAAGCATTTCTTCAGCTCTTCCGCAAGATCGGCACGTTCCGGGGCGAGTCTGCGTTTTCCACCTGGCTGCACCGCATGACCGTGAACGTGGTGCTGATGCAACTGCGAAAAAAGGGTCTGCCGGTGGTGTCGCTCGAAGAGACTCTGGAAGCCGACGACGAAGCACCGCGGAAAGAATTTGGTACCAAGGATTTGAAGCTGACGGGCTCCATCGACCGGCTGCAATTGCAGCGGGCGATCGACAAGCTACCGCCGGGCTATCGAACGGTTTTTGTGTTGCATGACGTTGAAGGGTTCGAGCACAACGAAATCGCCCATATGGTGGGCTGCTCGATTGGCAACAGCAAGTCGCAGCTCCACAAGGCGCGATTGAAGCTGCGGGATTATCTGAAGTTCATGAGAGCCGAAAAGGCCAAGACTGGTTAGCGGAAGTTGCGGTATTGGGGAGAGAGTGGCTATGACGTGTTCCGATGTAGAGCGAGTACTGCCGGAACTCCTGGCAGGGGATCCGGACGGTTTGTTGCACAGTGGGGACGGCGGGATTCAGGCTGATTTTGATGCTCACGTGAAGACCTGTCCGGCGTGCTCGGATCTGGTTTTGGACCTGAAGCTGATCGCGAGCGAAGCCCGGCAACTGGCGGCATCCGAAGAACCGGCGCCGCGGGTGTGGGTGCGAATTGCGGCGGAATTGCGCGCCGAAGGGCTGATCTCCGATCCGGCGAGCTCCGATTCTGCCCGCGACGAATTCGCGCGGCCGATCGTTTTCCCGGCTTCTGCCCGACGACGATGGGGCGCCTGGTGGCTGGCGCCGGTCGCGGCGGCGCTGCTAGCGGCAAGCGCTTACGTGGTCAGCCATAAGCCAGTCTCGCAGGTAGCAAAGCAGCAAACTGCCACGGTTCCGACANNCGCAAGTTCCTCGTCCGGAAGCAAAGCAACCGGCCAAGCCGATGGTGGCCGCCGCCCAAACGGCGGAACCCGCGCCGAATTCGCCCGCGCCGAACGCGGAAGACCGGCAGTTTCTTAGCGTGGTGTCCACGTTGTCCCCTTCGATGAGGGTCACGTACGAGAATCAACTGCAGGCGGTGAATGCCGACATCCGGGAAACCCAGGCATACGTGAATCGGAATCCGGGGGATGCGGATGCCCGGCAGCATTTGATGGATGCGTATCAGGAAAAGGCACTTCTTTATCAGCTTGCGTTGGATCGTATTCAATAGGGGAAGGGCGGACCGGCGTTGCCGGCCGCGGGGGCGGAATTTTATGGCGAGTCTTCGGCAAGTAAATCGAGACACCACGGTGGTGACCCTGGTTCTGGCAACCTGTCTGGCGACGACAGCCTTCGCCGAGACCAAGAAGGAATACCGTTTCACGGTGGGTCCCAACGCGAATGTTTCGGTGGATACGCAATACGGGGCGATCTCGGTGCGGCCAGGCAACGTCAACGAGGTAATCGTGACCGCCACGCTGGTTTCGGAAAAGGTGGAGGTGGACCGGCAGCAAAATGGCAATCGGATTGAAATCGCGTCACACCTTTTGCCGGGGTCGAGCCAGGAGACCGGCCAGGTGGACTACGAACTGCTGATTCCACCCGACGCGACCCTCACTCTCCATTCTTCGACCGGCCCGCTTTCGGTTGAGCACTTGCAGGGAGACCTTACCCTGGAGGGCCCGGATGCGATGGTGAATATTCGCAACGTCGAGAATGGTCATGTACACGTACAGACGATGCGCGGGCCGATCACGCTCACCGATGTTCGGAACGGCCACGTGGAGATCGCATCGATCAGCGGCGACCTGAATCTGAAGTCGGTGACGGGACCGCTGGTGCAGGCGACTTCGGGCAGTGGCAAAATTTTTTACGATGGCGATTTCGGCTCGGGGGGCGACTATAAGTTCACCACCCACACCGGCGATATCGAGGCGCTGGTGCCCGCCGATGTCTCGGCCGATTTCAAAGCGCACTCGGTGCTGGGCCGCGTGCAACACGACTTTCCTCTCCAAGCCATGCACTCACGCTTTCCCGTGGAAGCGGGACGTTCCTTCTTCGGCACGGTCGGCAAGGCCGCGTCGGAGGTCGTGCTGCGCTCTTTCAGTGGTAAAATCCGCCTCAAGCAACGCTGAACCATAGAAAATAAATTTGGGAGCCGATGGGCGCGAACCGAGGGCTGACAACATCGCCTGCCAGCGCCCCGGGAGCGCCATGGGAGTGAGCGCGGTGTTTCTTGTGGGATTTATGGCTTCCGGCAAGAGCAGCGTGGGGCAGGAACTTGCCCGGCGACTGGGCTGGGATTTCGTGGATCTGGATGGCCGAATCGAAGCCCGCGAGGGGCAAAGCGTTCCCGAGATTTTTCGGGAGCGGGGGGAAGCCGGGTTTCGACTGGCCGAAACCAACGCGCTGCGCGATCTGGTGACCGAGTCGCTGCCAGGCAATTGCGTGGTCGCGCTCGGCGGCGGCGCTTTCGTACAGGAAAGGAATCGCGAATTGCTACTGGGGTGGCCAACCGTTTTTCTCGAAGCGCCCGCATCCGAACTCTGGCAACGAAGCCTGACGGATGGCATCGAACGGCCGCTGCGAGGAGATCCCCAGCAGTTCGCCCGGCTTTATGCGGAACGCCTTCCCTTTTATCGCGAGGCGAGCGTGACCGTCGTAACCTCGGGTAAGGATCTCGCCTCCCTTTGCGCCGAGATCGAGAGTAGGTTGCAGTCTCGGGGCAACAGCGAGGCCGGCGGCCCGTCTGAGATACCCTCGCCGCATTTCAGAACAGGAGAATCACAGTGAAGTCGTCTTATCGGCTGCTCGCTTTCATCATGGCGCTGGTTTGCTGCATGGCGGCGTCGGCCGCTCCCCTGCCCAAAGAGAAGGAGAAAGAAAAGGAGCACGAGGGCAAGAACGTCGACTCCGGTTCCTTCGGCGTCTTCCAGAATGGCCATCGGGTGGGAACCGAAACGTTTTCGATCTATCAGACCGCCTACGGCAGCGTCATCCAGTCCGAGTTCAAGACGGAGAATGCTCCCACAACGGATGTGCAGACTTCCGAACTGCAACTCACTGCCACCGGGGATATCCGGCGCTACGAGTGGAAGGAGTTGAGTCCGGACAAAGCGGAGTCGGTGGTGGTTCCGAATGATGACTTCCTGAACCAGAAGTGGAGCGCCGGTCCGCAGGAGAAGGAACATGAACAGCCCTACCTGCTGCCCAAGTCGACCAGCATCCTGGACGACTATTTCTTTGTCCACCGCGAAGTGCTGGCGTGGAAGTTTCTCGGCGCATCCTGCAAACAGGACAAGGGCCAGGTGCAATGCCCTCTGAAGCAGCGCGCCCAGTTCGGGACCTTGAACCCGCACCAGCATTCTTCAGCGCCGCTCAGCGCTGAGTTCCTGGGCCGGGAAAAAGTGAGTCTGAAAAACGGGCAACAGGATCTGATCAAACTGGAACTGAAGAACGACGCGGGAACGTGGCAACTCTGGCTCGACGATCAGTTCAAGGTCATGCGGATGTCGGTTCTGGGCGACAATACCGAAGTGGACCGCGATTAGGCTGGGCGGGTGACCTTCGGCGACTGAACCACGGCATTCCGGAAGTTGGGATAGCTCTTGACGTTTCTTGATTCACGNNCGAACGTTGATTCTCTTCCTGTTCGCGATTTTCTTTGCCTACCTTATTAATCCGGCAGTGGGGCGACTGGAGAAACTCCTCCGCAGCCGCGTCTGGGCCATCACCGTCATTTACCTTTTGCTTCTCCTCGGCCTGGGAGTGGCCGGTTTTCTTGCCGGTCCACGGATTGCCCGGCAGAGCGCGCGCCTTGGAGAATCGCTGCCTGGACTGATGGATAGGGCCACCAGCGGCCAGCTCACCGCGGAGATCGGAAAGCAACACGGCTGGACCACGGAGACCCAGAAACGTATTCAGGGTTTTTTGACAAATCACCGGGACGACATAGCCAGCCTGGCGCAGCGCATCGGCTTTCGCGCGGCCGAAGCGGCGCAGCAGGTGTGGCTGCTGTTTCTCGTGCCGATCCTCGCCATTTTTTTTCTGCGCGATGGCGGCAGCTTCCACGAAGTGCTGGTAGCGCTGGTACAGTCGCGCTCGCAGCGTGAGTTTCTGGAAGACGTTCTCCAGGATCTGAACCAGATGCTCGCTCAATTCATTCGCGCCCAGTTGACCCTGGCGGCCTTGTCGCTGCTGGCGTACACGTCGATGCTGGGTGCAATGCGCGTGCCCTACGCCCTGATGCTCGGTACCGCCGGAGGCGCGCTGGAGTTTGTCCCGCTGGCCGGACCGCTGCTGGCCGGCGCCACCATGATGGTGGTCGCCGTCCTCTCGGGATACCAGCACTGGCCATTCCTGCTCTTGTTTTTGTTTCTCTGGCGAATGGTGCTGGATTATGTCATCTCACCGCGCATCATGGGAGTCAGCGTGGAATTGCATCCGCTGGCGGCATTATTCGGCATTCTGGCCGGCGGCGAGATCGCCGGAGTGCTGGGCGTCTATCTCTCCATTCCGGTGATGGCCAGTTTGCGAATCGTCTGGCGCCGCTGGCGCATCTACGCCGAAAAGCGCAAGTTCGGACCGCTCAATGAGTACTCGTTCCCTCCAGAGTTGGGACGAGGAAGAACTTAGAAGACTCGCCTAAAGACAGGTTGGCACCGTCTTACTCGGCGCGGGCACTTGCTCGGCGTGGGCCAAGGACGCGGGACCAGCCGTGTCTCCGCGGTGGCGTGCTCCAGAACTTACGTTTTGGCGGCCGTGGCCACGTTCTTCACCGTGTCCCCATCGACTTTGCGAAGAAACTCGGCCGCCGCTTCCGGCAGCACCGTGTTGATGAACATTCCCGAGCCCAGCTCAAACCCCGCCACACGCGTCAGCCGCGGGATTATGCTCAGATACCAGTGGAAGTACTTCACGCCGACGCTCTCGGCGGGCGCGCTTCGAATCGTAAAGTTGAAGTCCGGGTCGGCCAGACCGTGGTAGAGCTTGGCCAGGGTCGAACGCAACATGCGCGCCATATCGTTCATCTCCGCGGCGCTCACATCTCCGAAGCTCGCCATGTGGCGGCGGGGATAGATGTGGGTGCAGAACGGAGCCGGCGAGGCATACATTTCGAGGGCGACGAAGTGCTCGGAAACCGCGACGATGCGGGTTTGTTCCTCTAATTCTTCCTCAAGCATCTGGCAGAACATGCACTCGCCATAGTCGTCAAAGTGGCGCAGAGCCTGTTGGAAGCGCTCGCGCACCTGTATCGAGATCACTGGAGTCGCGATGATCTGGGAGTGCGGATGTTCCAGACTGGTGCCGGCGTCGGGTCCGTGATTCTTGAAAATCGTAATCAGGGCGATGCGCGGGTCGAGGCTGATTTCGTCATAGCGGGTTTTATAGATACGCAGGATTTCCGTCACGTAGGAATCGGACATCAGGGCCATAACCTGAGAATGATCGGGCGTCTCCACGATCACATCGTGGACCCCAAAGCCGTTCACCGTCCGGCGCGACCGGTGCACGGTGCGCGTGGGCTGCACTTCGCGCGAAAGAGCCGCAAACTTATTGGGCACGACTCGCGCATGCCACGGAACATCCGTCGAGGTGGGTACCCGCAGAACTTCCGGCGGAGTCAGCTTCTCGTTTCCCGGACAAAAAGGGCAGTTCGCGACAAACGATGCCACCGCCTTGCGCTCGTGATGGCTGGCCATTTCTTCCGGACGCCGGGCGCGCTCGGTAGCAATGACGACCCACTCCTTGGTAGCAAAATTCTGGCGCAGCTCTGACATAGGCACTCCTGGATCAAGCGTACATGCACGATCAAGACTCGAACAGTCACCGAGGGTCGTATTGCGACACCTCTCGGAGGAGTCCAGCCGCGCATCGAATTCGGCCGTGTATCAGCNNACTTGCTGTAGGAATCCTCGGCGCCACCGGCATCGTCGGCCAGCGATTCATTCAAATGCTGGAGCGCCATCCGTGGTTTGAAGTCGCATGGCTGGCCGCTTCCGACCGCTCGGAAGGCCGCCCGTATGCCGAAGCNNATCTTTGCCGCCCTCGATGCCTCGATCGCCCGCGAACTGGAGCCGCAATTCGCGGATGCCGGTTGCGCCGTCGTCTCCAATTCGAGCGCGTTGCGCATGCAGGCCGACGTTCCGCTGGTGATTCCCGAAGTCAATGGCGATCACATCCAACTGATCGACACTCAGGCTTGGCGGCGCAAGTCCGGCGGCTTTGCCGTCACCAACCCCAACTGCTCGGCCATCGGACTGGTGCTGGCGCTCGCTCCCCTGCATCGCGCGTTCACCCTGGAAACGGTGATGGCGGTGACGATGCAAGCGGTCAGCGGCGCGGGCTATCCCGGCGTGCCTTCGCTCGATATTCTCGGCAACGTCATCCCCTACATCGCCANNTGGAACGATTTTCGCGCCGAACCCCAGCAACTGCGGCTGCCGAGCGCGCCCGAGCAACCTGTTGTGTACATCGCTGCCCCGGACCGTCCGCAACCGCGCTTCGACGTTGACCTTGGCGCAGGCATGACCACCTCGGTCGGCCGCTTGCGCAAGTGCAACGTCCTCGATTGGAAGTTCACCGTGCTGTCGCACAATACGATTCGCGGCGCTGCCGGAGCTGCCTTGCTGAATGCCGAACTGCTCAAGGCCAAGGGGTATCTAGGGTGAGAACAGAATCCATCACGAAGGGACAGTTGCCAGTACCCAGTACCCAGTACCCAGCGCCTAGACAAACCTTTGTCGGCGCGGATTTTGCTGGCAACTGGGTACTGGGTACTGGGTACTTCTTTCAAGAGGTTCCCCGCCCATGATTGTGATGAAGTTCNNCCGGTGGTGGTGGTCAGCGCCATGGCCAAGGTCACCGATTCCCTGCTCGCCATGGGAAAAGCTGCCGGTGGCGGCGATCGCAAAACCGCTCTCAAAATGGCGCGCGCTTTGCGCGAACGCCACTACGACACCGCCGGAGAACTGCTCGGCACCGCCCTGTTCACCGAATTTCACGGCGACCTGGGCGCCGACTTCGAAGATCTGGACGAATTGCTGCGCGGCATCGGCGCGGTCGGCGAAATCACTCCCCGCACCTACGATATGGTCGCTTCTTTCGGCGAGATGCTCTCGAGCAAGATCGTAGCCGCTGCCTTCGCCGCCCGAGGATTGCCCGGAGTTCATGTCGATTCGCGACAGGTTCTGCTCACCGACAGCAGCTATACCCGCGCGGTCCCTCAGATGGAAGAAACCAACGAGCGCCTGCGCAAGAAAGTCCAGCCGCTGCTCGACGCCGGCAAGGTCCCGGTGATGGGCGGGTTCATTGGTTCGAATCGCGCCGGGATCACCACCACCATCGGGCGCGGAGGATCGGATTTTTCCGCCGCGATTTTTGGCGCTGGCCTCAATGCCGAACGCATCGAAATCTGGACCGACGTCGATGGCATGATGACCACCGATCCTCGCCTTTGTCCCGACGCCCGCCGCATCAAGGTCATCAGCTTTGACGAAGCCGCCGAACTCGCCTACTTCGGCGCCAAGGTTCTGCATCCCGCAACCGTGCTGCCCGCGATTCAGCAGAATATCCCGGTCTATGTTCTGAACTCGCTGAACCCGACCTGCGAAGGGACGAAGGTCACGGCGCGCGCCCCGCGCTGCACGAACATTTTCAAGGCTATCGCGCTCAAGAAAAAAATCACGCTGGTGGAGGTCGCCGCGCCTCGCCGCCTGCTGGTGCGCGGATATTTGAAGTCCATCTTTGAGGCCTTCGATACCCACGAAGTAGCGGTGGATGTGGTTTCCACCTCCGAAGTCAGCGTCTCGGTGACGGCCGAGACCAACGAGGCCATCCCCGCCCTGGCCGCCGATCTGGCGAAACTCGCGGACGTGAAATACGAAGGGCGCAAGGCCATCGTTTGTTTAGTGGGCGAGAATCTGCGGGACACGCCCGGAATCGCCGCCAAGGTGTTCGGCATTCTCGAGGATGTGAAGATCCGCATGATCTCGCAGGGCGCCTCCGAAATTAATCTTACTTTCGTGATTGAAGAAGACGACGCGGCCGAGGTAGTCCGGCGCCTGCACCACGCCTTCTTCGCCGAAGCAGATCCGGAAGTGTTTGCGTAAGTGCATTTAACCGCAGAGAACGCAGAGTACGCGGAGAAAGACAAAAGATCGGGTTTAGCATTGGTTCCCAGATTCTCTCGGCGTACTCTGCGGTTCAAGGTTTGCGTATGAATCTCCTCATTCTCGGTTGCGGCAAGACAGGATCAGTGGTTGCAGAAGTGGCGCGCCAGCGTCGGCACCACGTTCGTACCTTGGATGTCGAAGAGAACGCCGACGCCTGCGCTCTTACTCCCAGTTTCCTTGCCCCCTTCGACGTGGCCATCGACTTCACCACGCCGGCGGCGGTCATAGCGAATGCGGAAGCGTGCGTCGGCGCGAAGAAAAACCTGGTGGTCGGAACCACCGGCTGGTACGAACAACTGCCCCGCTTGCGCGAAATGGTGCTCTCGGCCGATACAGGCTTTCTTTACGGATCGAATTTTTCCATCGGCGTGAACCTGTTCTTCGAGATCGCCTCAACTGCCGGAGCCGCGCTGAAATACGATTACTCGGGCCAGATTTTCGAGCGCCATCATGCGCAAAAAAAAGATGCGCCTTCCGGAACCGCGCTCACGATTCAGAAAATTGTGAGCGAAACGGGCGGGCAGGAGGTCGAGATCGTGTCCTTCCGCGAAGGGGACGCGGTCGGCATGCACGAGCTCGTCTTTAATTCCGCCGGCGACCGGATCTATTTGTGCCACGACGCCAAGTCACGACAGGGATTTGCCGAGGGCGCGGTGCGGGCAGCCGAGTGGCTATCCGGAAAAGTCGGTTTCTACGAATTTCGCAGCGTCTGGCGCGAGCTTTAGAGGTTGCGAACCGGCGCGATGGGTGTAGACTCAGTGCCGCTCTTGAATTCCCCCTTAAGGAGATTCCGCATGACCAGCAGCAGGATTTTTGCCGGTGTGACGGTGGCTCTGCTCAGCATCGCCCTCTGCACTGTCGCCGTTGGGCAGGACAAGGCAACCGCTCAGGAAGTCATCGCCAAGGTAAGAGAAGCGGCCAGCGCCCTATCGAAGTCGGGCGACGTGGCCCAGTTTAACCAGAAGGCGGGTCCGTGGGTCTGGAAGGACACCTACATCTTCATTCAGGACTGCGATAAAAAGGTCATGGCGGCTCACCCTATCAAACCCGAGATGATCGGCCAAGACCTCACATTGGTGAAGGACGCGAAGTCGGGAAAAAGCATCTACCCGGATCCGGGAAGCTTCTGCGAGAAAGCGCAGGCGAGTCCTTCCGGCATCTGGAACGAGTACTGGTGGCCCAAGCCCGGCGAGAAGGAAGCATCCCGCAAGGTCACATATCACTTGAACGCCAAAGGCACGCACTACCTGGTTTCCGCCGGCGTCTACGACGACAAGGCGACCATCGCGGAACTGTCAAAGCTAAGCAGCAAGAAGTAACAGCCGGAGCCGGGTTCGCATGGCGGATGGCTCTGCGGAAAGATGCCCTTCCTCTGCCCCAAGGAGGAAGGGCGTCTCGCAATTCATTGCTTCCTGGTCGCCCACTGCCCGGGCATCACGGCTGACTCCTGCAAGCGCTCCCGATAAGAGTATCCTTAGCTCATGGAACTCCGAGGATGCGGTACTGCTTTAGTCACGCCGTTCTCCCAGGACGGCGCCGTCGACGAAAACGCATTGCGCAATCTGGTTGCCTGGCAGGTCGAATCGGGCATCGATTTCCTGATACCCTGCGGCACCACGGGAGAGACTCCAACCCTCACGCACGACGAGTGGCTCCGCGTCATCGACGTAACCATCGAAGTCGTCGCCGGGCGCGTGCCGATTGTCGCCGGCGCCACGTCTAACTCGACCCAGGAAGCGGTGGCAAAAGCGAAAGAAGTAGCGGCCCGGCCCGGCGTCAACGCCATCCTCACCGCTTCGCCGTACTACAACAAGCCCACGCAGGAGGGCCAATACCGGCACTTCCGTGCGATTGCCGAAGCGGTCGACAAGCCCGTCATCCTCTATAACGTGCCCGCGCGCACCTCCGCCAATCTCGAACCCGCGACGTTGGTCCGACTGTGTGAAGTCCCAAACATCGCAGGCGTGAAGGAAGCCAGCGGCAACATGACGCAGATCGCCGAAGTGCTGAACGCGGTGCCGGAGAGTTTTCTGGTGTTGTCGGGTGACGACGCCGTCACCTTGCCGGTGATCGCGCTTGGCGGCGTGGGCGTCATCTCGGTCGCGTCCAACGAAATCCCCCACGAAATGGCGGAGATGACGCGCGCCGCTCTGAACAATGACTGGAACGCCGCGCGAACCATTCATCGCAAGTATCTTCCGCTCATGCTGGCCAACTTCATCGAATCGAGTCCGCTGCCCGTAAAGGCCGTCCTCGCGATGATGGGTAAGATCGAAGAAGTCTATCGCCTGCCCCTGCTTCCCATGCGGCGCGACACGCGATCGAAGCTGCAGAAGATTGCGACCGACGCGGGATTGATTACCCGGCCCGCGGCTCCGCCCGCCGTTACCGCCGAATTCTATATTTACGAGAATTGGGCAGCGGGCCCGCACAAAGCGATTCTGCACCGCGCATCCTGTGGCCAGTGCAGTTCCGGGAAAGGACGCCCCGCCGGACACGACCCCAATCACTCGAAATGGCACGGACCGTACGGCAATCTTACCGAGGCCCGCGAGGCAACGCATCAGATGCCCGGAGTGCTGATCCGCAGCGAATGCAAGTGCGTGGGGTAAGAGCGGCTCGTAGCATTTGGCACTTGGCATTCAGCTCTCAACTCGTAGCGCGCGGCGCATGATCATAGGTTCTCTCTAAACTCTCTATGCCAGATTCACTATCTACCTTGAAGTCGGCCATTGGACGCCTATGGGCGTCCGAAACGATCGCCAATCCCGACGAAGCTCGTCCTATTTTTTTCGATTTTCGCGCCGCCCTGACTCGGGGCGACGTTCGCGCGGCGGAGAACGTCGGCGGGCGCTGGGTCGTCAATGCCTGGGTGAAGCAAGGCATCCTGCTCGGCTTCCGACTGGGCGAGTTACAGGCGATGTCGGACGGCGACGTGCTCTCATTTGTCGATAAGGACACCTTCCCTGCCCGCCGCCTGGCGATTACCGACCGGGTTCGCCTCGTGCCGGGTGGATCTTCGATTCGCGAAGGCGCCTACATTGCGCCTTCGGTGGTGTGCATGCCGCCGATGTTCATCAACGTGGGCGCCTATGTGGGTGAAGGCACGATGATCGACTCCCATGCCCTGGTCGGGTCGTGCGCGCAGATCGGCAAGCGCGTGCACCTGAGCGCCGCCGCGCAGATCGGAGGCGTACTCGAGCCCATCAACGCCGCCCCGGTGATCATCGAAGACGATGTGCTGGTCGGCGGCAACTGCGGAGTGTACGAAGGCACGCTGGTCCGCGCCCGCGCGGTGCTGGGAGCGGGAACGATCCTGACCCGATCCACGCCGCTCTACGACCTGGTGCGCGGTGAAATCTACCGGGCGACGCCGGACCATCCGCTGGAAGTTCCCGAAAATGCCGTGGTCGTTCCCGGCTCGCGCCCCGTGAAAAAAGGCAACGGCAAGACTGACGACTGGAACATCTCGCTGTATACCCCAGTGATCGTGAAATATCGCGACGAAAAGACCGAGCGCGGGATTGAGTTGGAAGAGTGGCTGCGGTAGGGAACCGTGGGTTTTTGACCGATGCACCGCTGGTGACGTTGACAGCACCCGGCCACACTTTTACACTCCAGGCATGGAAGTCCGTTTAGATCCAGATTTACAATCCAAGCTCAGCCGCATCGCCGCCGCACGCGGAAGTGACGCAGAAATGTTGGCCCGAGAGGCTATTGAGCGCTTTGTGGACTACGACGAGTGGTTTATCCGCGAAGTGGAGAAAGGTTTGGCCTCGGCCGACCGCGGCGCACTACTGAGCCACGAGCAGGTTGGAGCGCACCTTGAACGATTGTTGGCTGACAAGCAGCCGCGCTCTTAATGGAACTTCGTTGGACAGAGGAAGCCGTTCGCGACCTTGAACGCATCACCGATTACCTGTTCGAAAAGACTCCAGGACATGCGCCCGAGCTGGCGCGGGTCATTTACAACGCCCCAACCGCTCTGCTGAGCTTCCCCTACCGTGCGCGCTTGGGCAAGAAACAAGGGACGCGAGAACTCGTGCTTGCTCCGCTGCCGTACCTCATGGTCTACCGTATCAGCGGCGATGTAATTCACATCGCTCGTATCCTCCACGGAGCCCAGAAGTGGCCTTAAGCGCTGTCCTCTGATCGGGCGTAACGAACCAGATCTAAGTCAGCCCCAATCCCTGGCCATCAGCTTGGGGAAGAACTCGCATCGAAACATGCCTTCCTGCTTCATCGTCAGTCGGACTCTAAGTCCCTGATTTTCCATCATCCGTCTACCCTCAATAGGGCCTGATTTGCCATTCGTTTGGAGCACATCGGATCGTGAAGCATCACGACGAAAAGACGGAGCGCGGGATTGAGTTGGAAGAGTGGCTGCGCTAGCTCAAGTTCCGTCACGCACCTTCAATGTATATAATACTTGACACGTCGTATTACATACTTTACAGTGTGTCTTGAAACATAGACACAGCAAGGAGGGTTCCATGTCCTTTCGCGAAAAAAGCGCCTGGATATCGCTGGTATCGATGTCGGGCATTTATGGCTTCTACTTCTGGTCGGTCATTCATGCCGGCCATCGGACCGGTGACATCCGCTTCGGCGGCCTGCTGGGAACGATCATCGCGCTGGTGGTCTTGCAGGTCGTGCTCACAGTCGCTGTCGCCATCTTTACACCCAAAGAAGCAGATGCCCCGCCCGACGAACGCGACAAACTGATCGAACTCAGGGCCATGCGAGTCGCCTACAGCGGACTTGCGACCGGCATCGCGTTTGCGTGCTTTTTCGGAGCCTTCAATCCTCCGATCGTATTCAACGTGAACGCACTGCTGTTCATTCTGGTGACCGCCGAGATCCTGCGCTGCGCCTGCCAGATCGTCCAATACCGGCGGGGAGCGTAACATGGGCGTGATTCGCAACGAAATCAGACGACTGCGCTTCGAGCACGGCGAGATGACGCAACAGGAGTTAGCGGAAAAAATCAAGGTCACTCGCCAAACCGTGAACGCCATCGAACTGGGAAAATATTCGCCGTCTCTGGAAGCCGCATTCCGGATCTCTGCCGTGTTCGGCAAACCGCTCGAGAGCGTATTCCACTATTCCCAGGACGACTAAGCGTGTCGCAACATTCAGGACCCGGGTTCGACGGAAATTGTTCATTTTGGCGGGATTGGGCGGGCCGCAATCTTGCCGCAAGTGGCTTTACTTTCTGATATAATGTAAAGCGATGACCGAAGCCACGCTTTCGACGAAAAACCAGATTGTGATCCCGCGGGAGGCCCGCGAAGCGCTGGGACTGAAACCCGGCGACAAGATTCTTGTGGTGGTTCGCGGGGGGCAAGTCCTGGTCCTGCAGAAACCGAAGTCTTATCATGCCGCGATCCGTGGGTTAGCTCGGGGTAAGTATCCAAAAGATTATCTGCAAAAGGAACGCCAGAGTTGGGAGTAGAGCGGCTCCGCGCCTTTCTCCGGCGTCACCGTCGAATCGCTCTGGACACGAGTATCTTCATTTATCAGTTAGAGCCCAACCCAAAGTATCTCGCATACACCGACCCTATCTTTTCCTGGCTGGAGCGGCCGGAATCCAGGGCGGTCACATCCACAATAACCATGACGGAACTTCTCGTACTGCCGTATCGCGAAGACAACGAACAGCGGGCAAACGACTTCTACGGCTTGCTTTCCACCTATCCCAACCTAAAGTGGATTGCTCCGAGCCTGGAGATCGCGGATCTGGCGGCGCGGATTCGCGCTCTTCATCGCCTGCGAACTCCCGACGCTCTACAAGCGGCGACAGCCGTGCACGCGCAAGCCACCGGTTTGATTGCCAACGATCCAGTTTTTGAGCGGGTGGGAACCTTTGAGACTCTGGTTCTGGACCACCTTCTCTGAACTGTCGCGTTCGTGGTTCCATCGTTGGACTGATCACGACGTACTGATCACGACGGCAGCATTGCCGAAGGCGCACCCGGAAGTTGCATCTGTTCCGCCGCAAACCTGTGCCGTGCCTCCAGATGCTTGGCGCGGAAATG
>PMBA01000276.1:0-20338 GCA_003152795.1 Acidobacteriaceae bacterium
TCCGACTCCGAGTAAGCGGGCCGGTCGCGAAACAACTCCGCCGCCTCGCCGTTGCCCGCCTTCATCATTCCCAGCAGCGATTCTCCCTGCACTTCCGCCGGCACCTCGATCCCCACCACCTGCAACAGCGTCGGCAGCACATCCACCAGTTCCACCCGGTTCTCCACCCGCTTGCCCACCCCGCCCTCATGCGGCAACTTGATCACCAGCGGCACCCGGATGGTCTCATCGTAGAGAAACACCCCATGCGTCTCTTCGCCGTGCGCCCCGAGCGATTCGCCGTGATCGGCCATGACCGCAATCGCCGCACCCTCATAGACGCCCCGCGTTTTCAACTCGTGCAGTAACTTCCCCACCACCGAGTCCACATAGGCAATCTCGCCGTCATACGGTTCCTTGCCGTACCGGCTTTTGTAGGGCTCTGGCGGATCGTACGGATCGTGCGGATCGTACAGATGCACCCAGATGAAAAACGGACCCTTCGGATGCTCCGTCAGCCACGCCAGAGCGTGTGCTACCACCTCTCCCCCTCGGCGCTCCACCGTCTTGTAGCGGTCCTTCTCGTGGAAATCTTTCGAGTGGAAATCAGCGTAGTAGGTGTCAAAACCACGATCAAAACCCGGAGCGCCCCCCGCCGGATCGAGAGCCAGCGAACCGATAAATGCCGCCGTGTGATATCCGTGGGCGCGCAGGATATCGGGGGCAAACGGCAGGTCCTTTGCCAGCGGCATGGGAAAATCGAGGACCTGGTGAAATTGCGGATAGGTGCCGGTGAAAATCGTCGCGTGTGACACTGGTGTGAGCGGAGCCTGCGCGTAGGCGTGCGTGAAAACGGCCGACTGCCGCGCCAACGCGTCCAGGTTGGGCGTTAGCCCCCGCTTCGAGCCCAGAAAACCCATACGGTCCGCGCGCGTCGTGTCCAGCGTGATCAGCACAATGTTGGGAGGCGCCGCCTTTGCCGCGCCCGTCGCCGCCAGCGCGCTCGCTGCCAACCATGCGACCACCAACCACTGCCGAATCACACCCATGCTTTTAGGAGTACTTAAAATCCGAATCATCAACTGTCGCATCACGGTTGCGACTTGCCCGCCGGCGCCGTAGCCTGCTTTTTCTTCACCGCTGGCTTCTTGTCCGGGGGTTGCGGCAACCCCGCCATGCAATGCCTTGGACGAATGAAAAGCGAGGGATCCGCCGGACCCAGGACGACATCTTTATATTGAATCGTGCCGCGCCCGCCACCGTTCAAAACCTGCACTTTGACCGGAAACCCGTGCAGATCTTCCGCTTCCCAGAGCTTCAGCTTGATTGGTAAAGCCAAGTCGCCGGCAGAAATAGTAACTGTTTCGACCTGACAAGGATGGCCGTCTACAGATTCTTTCCCGTCGACTGCACGCTCGATCTTGCGCCCTGGCTTGGCAGCAGAAAAAGGAAAGGCACGGAAATATGGGTGTGAGTCGCTCACGCATCCCAGTTTTGTCAACGCGTAGGTCTCGAACGACGCCAGGTCGGTGAGGAAGTAGCCCAGTCCTTCCGCGGACTGCGTTCTCAGCAGGGTGCCGGAACGGTAAATATGCCCCTCGCGCTCGTCTCCAGGTAATAAGCTTCCCACCATGATGGCCGAAAACTCCTGAAATTGATCAAAAGGAAACCCGCTGGCTGAGGGTGTCGTTGCGCCTGGCTGTGCGGCCGGCGCCTGCTCCAACCCCTCACCCTGGGCCGCTTCCTGTTTTTGCGCGGGCGTGCCAGTTGCCTGTGCCACCATGCAACCGGTCAACAGCATGAACAGAACCCACCGGATCATCGCACTCCTCTTGAACGCAACTTAGTTCCAAAGAATACAAGAAAAAGGCCACGCCGCGAAACGGCGTGGCCCTCTCCTAAAGCAAACCATCGCACTGGTGACCGTTTGAGCTACCTCTGTGGGTGGTGCGCCGCCTTCAGATCTTGCACGGTCTTGGTGCTGATCGTGCTCTTCTGAAGAGCTTTCTTCGCGGCCCCCGGAAGTGTGTTCGTCAGGAAGCCGTAGTTCCCGAGGAATTCATAACCGAAGAAGCCTACATAGGCGGCCCAGTCTGCTTTTCCAAACTGAACCTTGCCCGGCGCGGTCTTGGTAATCACTGTCCATTGTTCTTGCGTCCAGCCGCCATAATAGGCGTCAAAAATCTGGTCCGCATACACAAAGGCCTTGCCGTGCACCGGCGCAAACGCGGCGACGGGAACGGTGATCGCAAAGCCGTTGATTGCAGCGCCCGGGACAGGCGCGTAGGGGCACATCGAGAGAACATCGTAGCCCTGCAGATAAAAGTTGTCCCTGCCGCCGACGGTGAACTGTTCGTAGTTGCAATATTCGTTCACTCCACTGGCAGAGAGAAGGCCAAAGCTGTAGGTCGTCTGCCCAAAGGCAGCGCTGCAGCCCAGCACGAACAACACGATTGTCGCCACGCTTTTCAATTTCACTAGTTCCTCCTGGGAGTATTCGGTCTAAATGTTACACGTGTGCTTTCGCTTTGTTTCCGTGAGTTTCGGAAAGAAGCTTCCCGAGACCGCACCAGTCTAGCGTAATGGCCGCTCCTGTCAAGCCTTTTCACCTATCCCTTTCACCTGTCCGCCTATCTTGTAGATCCGTCAAACTCTTTGGCCCTTTCGCGGGGATGAGGTTTGCCGCGGGGACAGTGCGCTTATGGGATTCAGTCGCGAATTGCGGCGGTGGGATAAGGATCTACAACACCGTTTACCCGGAACCTTCCGCAGTCATCGAGGTGAGGGAGGCGCGGCAGGAGGTCCGCAGTCTTAACAAGCAGTAATAATGGCGCGCTGGATAATAAATCGGACGCAGCGACGCGCCACAGGAGTGGTCATAATGCGGGATGAGCCTCGGCTGTGGAGGGCATTTTCTTCTTCCCGATCATGACGATGCCGTGCGCGTAATCAACACTAAGGAGATAGCAGAGGACGCGCATCGCGAAGAACCTCAGCCAAGGAATCCCTCTTGGCCATGCGCCGTAGCGCACGCGAAATGCTTCGACGCTGTAACCTCTCACGACAAAATCCGCCGCCAAGTCTGCTAATGGATATTGCTGCACATGTCCCGGATCCCCAGCCCACATCGGAACGACGCAAAGAGGATTGGGCGTGCCGATGATCAATGTCCCACCCGGGGAAAGCAGTTTACCGAACTCGTCCATCAGGTCTACGTAGTCGTTGAGAGACATGTGTTCAATCACTTCAAGACACAAAATAGCGTCGAATTGGCCTGTGACCTTTGAGATTGATGAATATTCGTGCTCGTCCTCGGCGGACATGTCGAGAGTCTCGTAGCGCCCTTTAAAACCAGCGGACAAGAATTTTCGCTTGAGCTTCTTATCGCCCGCACCGTAGTCCAGGAGGCGGCCTGCCTGCTCGGTGTGATCGAAAATGGCTTGTTCCATTTCGTTGAGCTGCGGGCGATCCTCGCAGGAGAGGCACCGCGCCCTTAAAGTTTTATATATGACATCGCGCGCCTGATGTCTCGCCCAGTAATTGCGATACCACTTGTCTACATCAGACACGGTTGAACTCTCCTCGACGGTTTTCGGCACACCAAAGCTGTGCCCTGATACGAACCTCTACTTACCCCGCGGATCGCTATGCTAGACCGAGTTTCGTGTCCGCGTCCCCCGCCCGCCAGCTCATCACCATGCGCAGCAGAAACACTGCGCAGATCGCGCCTTCCACCGCCAGCAGCGCGCCCAGCCGGTAAATTGACGAAATCACCATCGAACGTGTCACCAACCAGTTTCCCAGCACCAGGACGGCGGTCAGCACCAGGGGCTCGCGCAACGGGGAGAAGACGCGCAGTCCATCCATTTTACGGGCGTGAAAGAACGCCAGCAGCCATGTGCTCTGCAGCACCGCTTGAAAAATGGCGAAACCGAATAGGCCGTAGTGATACACGGCGTAGGTGCCTAGCGTCCAGGTGGGGATGGTCCACCACAGGCACAAACGTAAGTTGAACCACGCGTCGTCCTGGGCAAAAAACAGCTCCGACAAGGGAACGCCCACGGCGGTGAAGACAGCAGTGACGCAATAGGCATAAAGCAAATGCTGCGCCGGAAACCACTTGTCGGTGAATACCAGAGCGATGATCGGCGTGCTCAAACTGGCGAGCACGGCGCAGGCGGGCCAGGCAATGCTGGCGTTAATTCGCAGGGATTTCTCCACCCTTGACTTCAGCAGCGTGGGATCGCTGGCGGCGCTGCTGAATGCGGGCAGGTAAATCCGGGCCATCGCGTTGCAAATCACCAGCGGATACAGCGACAGCGTGGATGCCCAGGAAACATATCCCACCGCGTTCTTCCCTAACAGCCGCGCGATCATGATCGGCGGAAATGCCAGTGTCGCCATGTTGAGCAGCGAGCCTCCCTGGTAGACGAGGCTGAAGCCGACGTGGGGGCGAATCGACGCCCAGGAAAATTTGCGAAAGGGCGGACGGGCGATCAGGTTGAAGGCCAGGCTGCCGAACAGGTCGCGGCACCCCATCGCGACCACGTAGCACCAGATGCCTTTGTGCAGAAATGCCAGCGTGGCCAGCAGGACGGTGTAGATGAGGCTCTCGCCGGCTTCCACCGCGCTCACTACTTTGAAGCGCATGGCGCGCTCCAAAAGTGCCAGCGGCACCATGCGCTGGTTGCGCACAATCAGCAGCACCAGGAAAACCGCGGCGGGAAGGTAATTTTCGGGGCCTAGTTTCACCAGCGGCAGCGCCACCGGCAAAAGCGCGCCAATTACCACGGCGAAGGTGATCGAAATCCCAAGAATCACTTTCTGCGCGGACGCCAGTTCGGTGGGCTCCAGTTCGCCGCGCTTGCGAATCAGCGCCGCTTTCAGTCCCAGGTCGCCAAAATAGCCGAGAATTCCCTGGGTTACGAAGATGATGATGGCGAAGCGTCCGACGATCTCGGGACCAAGCCAGCGCGACACCGCGACGCTGCTGCCCACGCTGAGCGCCATGACGACCAACTGGCGAATGACCAGAGCAATGGCGGCGCCGCTCATCTGGCCGCGAAACAGCGTCTGCAGCAGTGCGCGGTAGCCCGACGAGGGCGGAACCGAAGCGATCGCGTCGGCGACGTCGCCCGCCTCGCGTGGCACGTCCTCCTCGAGAAGCAGCGGACGGTCGGTCATCTACTTGCCAGTGGTGGGTTGCAGGACGCGGCCGGCAGGGGCCGCTGAAATCTCGCCGCCTCCGGTCCGTGAGTAAAGGTTCAGGTCCGAGGAAACCATATCGCGCACCAGTTCGGTGAACGTGGTTTTTGCCGACCAGCCCAGACGCTGGCGCGCCTTGGTCGTGTCTCCCAGCAGAACGTCCACTTCGGCCGGCCTCAGGAAGCGTTCGTCGAGCACCAGATATTTGTAGGGATCGAGTCCGAGCAGGCCGAAGGCGCACTCCAGGAATTCGCGCACCGAGTGGGTTTCTCCGGTGGCGATTACGTAGTCGTCCGGCTCGTCCTGCTGCAGCATCCGCCACATGCCTTCCACGTATTCGCGCGCGTGTCCCCAGTCGCGCTTGGCTTCGGGATTGCCGAGGCGGATTTCCGTGGCCAGCCCGAGTTTGATCTGCGCCGCCACCGAAGAAATTTTGCGGGTCACAAACTCCATGCCGCGGCGCGGCGATTCATGGTTGTACAACATCCCGCAGGAGGCGTGGAGATGGTACGCTTCCCGATAATTCCGGGTGAGATGATAGCCGGCGACTTTCGAGATTCCGTAAGCCGAGCGCGGACGAAATGCGGTCAGCTCGTTTTGCGGAGCGGGCGCGGAACCAAACATTTCGCTCGATCCCGCAAAATAAAACCTAGCCTTCGGCGCCAGGTCGCGGCAGGTGGAGAGCAGATAGTGAGTGCCGTTGACATTGACCTCGAAGGTGGAGAACTCGTCTTCAAAGGAATAACTGACGTAGCTTTGCGCCGCCAGATGATAAACCTCGTCCGGTTGCACTGCCGCAACCACCTTCATCAGGCTGGGATAGCTCTCCAGAGATGCCGCATGCAGGTGAACTTTGCCCAGCAGGTGATGAATCCGCGAGAGCCGGTGCTGCGGGTCTTCAATGGCTACACGGCGCACGATGCCGTGAACCTCATAGCCTTTTTCCAGCAGTAATTCCGACAGATAGCTTCCATCTTGTCCCGATATCCCGGTAATGAGAGCGCGTTTCTGATTGGCCAAGGTTGATCTCTTAATGAATTGGCGCGGGACGGAAGAACCCACAGCCGTAAATTGAGGACATTCGAACTAATGCTTTCGACGAAAACCCGCTCCGGCGGCCCCAGGCGTGCGTTTGCAATGGGGTATGCAAACATGGCAAGGCATTCAGGCAGGCGGAAATCAGTGTAGCACAGGGCGAAGATTACTGGTCCCTGGAGGCCCCAAACGTTGTACAATCAGTTGCACTTTCCGGATCGCGTGTCCCCCGGATGAGCTTCTGCGGTGTAGCCTGCCTCCTCGCGCGAAAACATCGGTTTGCTATGGAGTGGTAAATGGACCCTGAAAATTTTCGGACGTTGATGCCGCGCAAAGATGAACTGCAGGCTTCGCGTCCCACCGATGGCGGTGCTTTGCCGGCTGCGTATAACCTGCCCCCCAGCCATGTCCCCAGTCTCTGGGATTACTGGCCAATCGTGCTTCGCCATAAGTGGACGATCTTGTCCGCCATGCTGGTGGCCTTGCTGGTGGGCGCGGTGGTTTCCTTTTCAACCACGCCCGTTTACGAGGCGGTGGGCCGGGTGGTGATCAATCGCGAGGGTGCGGACACGGCAGGTCTCAAGAACTCCGACGCCAGCGGCAGCGATTCCTCCGACGACTACATGGTTGCCATGGATACGCAGACCCACGTTCTGCAAAGCGATGCCATCGCAAAACTGGTCATCCGGAAGTTGAACCTCGATTCCGATCCGGTATTTGCCGGCAAAGGCGCAGTCCAGGCGAACCCCGCTCCCGCTGCCGCCCAGGGTCAGTCCCGCGAAATCGAACCCCATCAGGAAGCGGCTCTGGTCGGCAAGTTTCACGGCGCCCTCCAGATCAACTCCATCCCCCGCACTCGATTACTCGAAATCCGGTTCTCCAGCACCGATCCCGGTCTCGCCGCCAGGGCGGTCAACACGTTGATCGACACCTACATCGAGCAGAATTACAAGACCCGCCTCGATGCCACCGTGCGAACCTCCGACTGGCTCACCCAGCAATTGTCCGAACTGCAGATGAAAGTTGAGGAATCTCAGGAAAAGCTGGTTCGCTATCAGAAAGAGCACGGCATCCTCGGCATCGACGAGAAGGAAAACATAATCACCTCCAAGCTCGACGAACTCAACAAGGAGTTGACGGCAGCCGAAGGCGACCGCATGCAAAAAGAGTCCGTCTATCGCCTGGCCAGCTCCGGCGAGCCCGACCTCTTGTCGAATATCGATCCCTCCAGCCCGATCGTCAAGCTGCGAAGCCAGGAAGAGGACTTGCATCGCCAGCTGGCCCAGGCCAGCGTTCATTTCCAGCCGACCTATCCGAAGGTGGAGGAACTGAACCAGCAGCTCCAAGCCGTCCAGGCCGACATCAAAGCCGAAATCACCCGTCTGGCGACCAAATACCAGAAGGATTATCTGGCGGCCCTGGGGCGCGAGAAGTTGCTGCGAGCCTCCCTGGAAAATCAAAAAACCGAAGAGAACCGCCTCAATGAGAGCGCCATCGAATACAGCCTCCTGAAGCGCGACGTGGACAGCAACCGCCAGCTCTATGAAGGTCTGCTGCAAAAGCTGAAAGAGGCTGGAGTCATGACCGGATTGCGGTCGAGCAACGTGCGCATCGTCGATCCGGCATCGGCTCCCACTGCGCCCTCAACGCCGAACATCCCACGCAACCTCCTGATGTCGCTGGGTATCGGCCTGGCCGGCGGACTGGCCCTGGCCTTTGTTCTGGAATCGCGTGACAACACCGTGCACTCTTTGGAACAGGTGCGGATGATCACGGCCCTGCCCTCACTGGCCGTCATCCCCTTCGCGTCTCGTCCCAGCGGCCGATCAATGTTGCTGCCCCAGGCCAAGAGCCTTCCGCAGAGCGCGGCCGCGGTGGCCTCCGCTACCCGCCCGAAATCGGAGATTGCGGAAGCTTACCGCGCCCTCCGGACTTCCATCCTGCTTTCCCGCGCCGGCCGGTCGGCCAAAGTCTTGATGGTGACCAGCGCCTTACCGCAGGAGGGCAAGACCACCACCAGCGTGAATCTGGCCATTGTCCTGGCGCAGCAGGGCGCGCGCGTGCTCCTCATTGAAGCCGACATGCGCCGCTCCGGTATCTCGCAGGTCCTTCACCTCAATTCAGACGTTGGCCTGAGCACGATCTTGGGAGAGAAAAGCATTCCCGACCCCGAGGAAGCTTTCCACTCGGTTGAGGACGTTCCCAATCTCCGGGTGCTGCCCGCCGGTCCGGTTGCGCTTCACCCTTCCGAAATGCTGGCTTCGCCCCGCATGAGAGACCTGCTGCACAGCCTGGAACCGGAGTTCGATCACATCATCATTGATACGCCCCCGGTTCTCAGCGTCACCGACGCTGCGCTGCTGTCCGCGTTGGCCGACTCCACTCTCCTCGTGATACGCGCAGGCGTGACCAGTCGCGGGGCGCTGCGCCGCGCCCACGACGTGCTGGCGCATGTCGATGCCCGCATCATGGGCGTTGTTCTCAATGCCGCGGACTTTAACGAACCCGACCGCTATTACTACGGCAGCCGGTATGGCAGTTATTATGAGGACTCCGCGCCCGCCAAGTCTGCAAAGCGGGAGTAGCCGTGAACCTTACGAACCGCCCTCTGCTCAGGAACGCTTGCCTGGTCCTGATCTGCCTGGGGACACTGTCCATCTACATCGCCAGGGTGGTGCGAGTCTATCTCGCGCAGCGATCCGCGGACTCTTCTCAAGTGGAGGGTGTCGAGCGCGCGATTCGACTGGTGCCCGACGACGCCGAATTCCCCCACCTCCTCGGCCTGCTGCTTTCCGCCTCCGACCAGGACGATGACAGAGCCATCGTCAACCTCCGCAAGGCTGTCAGCCTGAACCCGAACAATGGCCGATACTGGCTCGACCTGGCCTCGCTCTACCAGGTCACGGGCAACGTTGAGAAACAAAATGAGGCGGTGCAGTCTGCGCTCGACGCCGAACCAGGCAATCCGGAAGTGGCCGCGGAAGCGGCGCAATATTTCCTGGTGGCCGGAGACCCGGGCCGCGCTTTGCCCCTGTTCCGGCAGGCTCTCGAGCAGAACCCGCAAGCGGCCACAGCCATTCTCCCGCTCTGCTGGCGCGAGACGCGAGACGCGAATCTTCTTCTTGCCACTGTGATCCCAGCCAAGCCGGAAATTCAGTTAACGTTCTTGCGGATGCTGGCGGAGCAGAAGGAAACCACGGCCGCAGCCCAGGTGTGGCAGCACCTCGTCGCCTCCCACCGGCCCTTCCCGCCACGCCTCAGCTTCTTCTACTTTGATTACCTGCTGAAAGAACATGACGTCGCCAGCTTTGATCGGGACTGGCATGAGCTCGCGGCACTCTCGCCCGATCTGCAGGCGTACCTGCCGAATGGCAATTTGGTGGTGAATGCCGGCTTTGAGCAGCCGCTCCTCGATGCCGGTTTCGATTGGAGATATGAACCTGCGGACCATGTTGCCGCCGGCATCGACGACCACGTGGCCCACTCCGGAACCCGTTCCCTCTCGTTGTCCTATGACGGCAGCCCGGCCTACGATGCCGGCTGGACCCAGTTTGTTCCCGTGCAATCCAATGCCGACTACGAATTCAGCGCCTGGATCAAGAGCGATAACGTGACCACTTCGAGCGGACCGAGGATCGCGGTCGTGGATGCCTTCACCGGCTCCAGTCTCCTTTTAACCGACGATGTGCTGGACAC
The DNA here is from genome assembly GCA_003152795.1 of Acidobacteriaceae bacterium. Lineage (GTDB taxonomy): Bacteria > Acidobacteriota > Terriglobia > Terriglobales > Acidobacteriaceae > Acidiflorens. Next base: position 9,916 of record PMBA01000276.1, read on the forward strand.
TCATCCCTGGCAGGAAATCAAGGCCACGTTGCGAGTCCCGGCCGATACCGGACTGGTGGCGCTACGGATTGTCAGAGCTCCAGCCAACACGAGGATACGCGGACGGGTCTGGATCGATGACTTGCGCTTGGCAAAAAGGTAAACCCAAAAGGGCAACACAATGCTTCCTGGACAATTCATCGAAGGCGCGACGCCGCTCGTAACCGCGGTCGGCCTTCGTCAACGCCTTCATCGTGGACTCCGCATCGCGCTGTTTGTGGCGCTCTGCGCCCTTCTGATGTTCGGGCCACTGGCTCTGGGCATCGTTCACGACTGGTCCATCGCGCTGTTTGAAGCTGGCGCCGCCGTCGTTTTGTTGATCTGGATGTCATGGCAACTCACTGCCCGCGAAGTCAGAATCCGCTGGAATCCTTTGTTTGCCCCGATGCTGGTTTTTTTCGGACTTGTCCTGGTGCAAATCGTCTTTCATCGCTCGGCTTATTTGTACGATTCTCTTTCCGAGCTCTGGCTCTCCATTGCCTATGGAATCCTCCTGTTTGTCGCAGTCCAGCGCCTCCGCTCTGACGACATCGTCCGCTTCGGCGAAACCATGGCCTGGTTCGGCGCAGCCTACGCCGTCTTCGCCGTCTTTCAGTCGTTTACCTCGGACGGCAAGATCTATTGGCAAATCAAACCGCGAACCGGAGGCGCCTACGGCAGCTACGTAAATCACAATCACTATGCCGGATTCATCGAACTGCTCCTTCCCATCGCCCTCGTGCTTGCCTTCAACGGCTCCGTGCGTGGGGGGAAACGTATCCTGCTGGTGTTCGCGGCCACACTTATGGCTGCTTCGGTGTTCCTCTGCCAATCCCGCGGTGGCATGTTCGCGGTTATCGTGGAAACCCTGTTCCTCGCCATTTTTTGGATGCGTCGATTCTCACCCCGGAAATCGGCGTCGGTGTTTGTCGCTTTCTGCCTGGTGACAGCGTTGTTCCTGGCGTGGATTGCTCCACAGCAAGTCGGCAGCCGCATCACCGACCTCCATGATCCCGCGCGGTGGTTGATCCACCGCGACTCCATTCGCATGTTGGCCGCCCATCCATTTCTAGGTAGCGGCTTCGGAACCTTCGCCACCGCGTTTCCGCGCCATCGCGTCTTCTACGATGGTTTCTTTATCAATAACGCCCATGATGACTATCTCGAACTCTTGCTGGAGACTGGACTGGCCGGCTTCGCCGTGGCGGCGTGGTTCGTGGTCGTGTTGTATCGTGAGGGGTTCCGAAAATTTCGCCCCGCAAGGCTTTTTCCCTCGGCCCTGATTAGCACCGCAGCCTTGGCCGGCTGTACTGGCCTGTTGGCCCACAGCTTCATGGACTTCAACCTCCATATCCCGGCAAACGCCGCTCTGTTTTACGTCCTGTGCGCCGTCGCCACTGCCCCGGTCTAAAGACTGGGAACGGACCGAAAGGAGTCCGAAAGCGCTTGGGTGTGGATTAGTTTGCTCTGACTAAGTCTCTAATTTCCTCCGTGAAACGCTGTGGACCTCGTGGTTTGCGCCTTTCCGCAGCGCCCTAATCAGAGTCCCCCTGAACTGACGCACTACCCCGAAAGCGGTTGACTGGCAAGGAAAGCCGGTCTACCATTACCAAGTTGCATCCGGTCTCTGGAGCCAACTATGAAGCTCAACAACGGTGGTGTGTGCGTCGGTCTTTGCCTTGCGGTGGCTATGGTTTTTGTGCCCGCCTCTCTCCTGGCAGCAGGCCCGGCAGTGGGCATGGTGCACGCATATGGCCCGGCTTGGCTGAACGGTGCCGCGGTTGAGTCTTCCACCGTTTTTCCCGGCGACCTGGTCCAGACCAGCTCCAGTTCCGCTCTGAAGATCAGATCTTCAGGCGCCAGCGTGACCGTCCTTTCGGATTCCCTGGTGAAGTTCGAAGGTGACGCGGTTTCGGTTGAGCACGGCACCGTAAAACTCGCGACTTCGAAGAGCATGTTTGCCCATGCTGGTATGGTGACCGCCGCCCCGGCTTCGAGCGCCTGGACGGAATTTGAATTCACCGATCTGAATGGCACGGTGCAGATTGTGGCTCTTAAGGGTGATCTAAAGATCAGCAACGGCTCCGAGACCACGATTCTTCCTGAAGGCAAGCAAGCCACACAAAAAGACTCGAAACGAACTCAAGATGCGATGGAAAGAGCCTCCTTCGTTCTCGCCGCGGCCGCTCCCGGATCTGCGCAAGTACTGGCTCGCGATTCGCAAACATCGGCAGCCGTCATCTCGGGTGTCCACGGGGACAGCGCTCTCAAAGTAATCAGTCCCAAGAAGCCGTAACCGTAGAGCCGGGGCTTAGCCCGCCGCCTCGACATGCGCCAAAAGCGCGTATCCGCGGAAGTTCCGCTGACCACCCCGCCGTCCACGGCAATCATCTCTCACGAACATGCGCGCCGCGGATAACGTCCCGTGATCTTGCGGACAAACCCGTGCAAACGATGCACGCCCCCCGTGTCCGGCAGAAACATAAACGGACACTGTCCCGGAACCACCTGCATTCCTTGCGCCTGGCAGAACGCGACCGCTTTCGCGCTGACCGCACCCCTGCCTAAAGCGCGGTACATCCAAACCCGCCGTATGCCCGCCTCCGCGCAGTCGTTCACAACCGTCTCCGTGGATTCCGGAGAGGTCATCAACAGCGCTGCTTCAACGGGAGGTTCGATGTCCTGCACCCGCGCGAAGCAACGTCGCCCCTGCACCTCCGTCGCCTTGGGGTTCACGGGAACAACGTCATACCCGCGGCGACACAGTTCTTCGAACAGCTTCACGCTGAAATTCGCCGGGTCTCGCGAGATGCCAGCCATCGCAATACGCTTCCGCGCCAGAAAATCCTCGATCGTGTCCAGTGTTGTCCCGAGCCCTGCGCCCTCACTTGCCATACGCCTCCTCTGCCGGAAGCAGATACCGGTCCGGCTCTTTCATCCGTTGAACTTCACCTCAAACCATCCACTTCGATCCTGCAGAACCCCGATGGCCATCAGAACCCGCCCCAGCGCGAGAATTGGCCAATACATCCAGTACTTCCTCCCCATGATTGACTTTGCCCGTTCGTGCTCGGCCCGACCCGTAAGAAAGCGCGCCGCCCCCTCAAACATCTCGCCCCCGATCGTCAACTTGACCTGCGGCGTTTTCTGCACGTTGCGCACCCACTGCCGATTCACGTTTGCTGTCCCAACATAGACGTGGTCGCCGTCCACCGCAAACCAGATCGTCACCTCGTAAGGCTTCCCCGACTTGCGTCCATAATGCGTGAGTCGTACCGTCTGCCTCTTCGCTACGCTGTCGAGTCGCTCCATATTCAAGTTCTCCGCGCCCTTCATTTTTTACCTCTTCGAGATCGCCGAAGTCAGTGATCAGAAACACAAACGTGCCGCGTGTTGCGAGTTTTTGGAGCCCCGTCTACTCTTTCCCAGATGTGGGACGAAGCATCGATTTTTCACCGGATTCGTCATTCCCATCGTGACGAAAATCGTCGTGCTCTTGGAACCAGGGTAATAGTTACGAACTGTCCAGCCAAAGCTCCTATCCAGGTATCCGCATTGGCACCGTCCCTGGAAGCCCCGCGTTGTCATCTCTTTCCCGGGCTGACAGTAATCGGGTGACCGCTCAAGAACGTTCAGTAACCCTTACCAGAAGGCCATCCCCCTGCGAGGTTGAGCCATGTACACCCGTGCTTCTCTGACTTACTCTCCCTACACCAACCACTGATTACCGGAGACCGGATGAAGTTCCTCCTCTCGATTCTTTTCCTGAGCGTTGCCGTGCAGGCACAGAGTTTCACGGCCAGCGGCAGTTCCGCGCTGCCCGATGCGCCCAGCCAACGTCCTTTCTGGACGGTCGAGAATAAGGTGAACGTCAGCATCCTGGCCGGACTGGTTGCCGCCGACGCCATCACCACTCAGCGCGGCTTGAATGAAGGCCTTCGCGAAGTCAATCCGCTCATGCGCCCCTTCGTGACGCGCGGCGCAACCGGAGAGGCTGCCGGTTCCGCTCTAGGCTTTGGCGCGGGAGTCGGCGTCGTGTACCTGTTGCATCGGAGCCATCACTACAAAGCGGAACGCATTACGATGCGGCTCATTGTCGCGGGTGAAGGCGCGTTCGTTGCCAACAACATCATCGCGATCCGCTAGCGAGAGAAAGCCAATTCACCCCCAAGAAACCAGATGCCCGGCCCGGCCGTTGAACCCCTGATTTCGTCGGGTAAGCCCGCTTCCACGTTATAATTCCATTCTGGAAGACGAAGTTTCTCCGACCACTGGTCGTCATGCATCGATCATTCGGAGAATCCCCAGCCGCTTCCGCGAATTTTTATACCGAAGGAGTCTGCATGGCGATTCAGAAGACGGACAAAATCTGGCACAACGGAAAGTTCATCGCCTGGGACGACGCTACCCTCCACGTCATGTCTCACGTCGTGCACTACGGCTCTTCGGTGTTTGAAGGCATTCGCTGCTACGCTCTGCCCAGCGGCCCCGCAATTTTCCGTGCCACCGAACACATGCAGCGCCTCATCGACTCCGCCCGCATCTACCGCATCGACGTCCCCTTCACTCGCGACGAGATCGTGCGCGCCATGGTCGAACTGGTGAAACACAACGGCGTCTGGCCCTGCTACATCCGCCCCATCGTTCTCCGCGGTTACGGCGAGGCCGGAGTCAACCCCTTTAATTCTCCGACCGAAATCTACATAGCAAATTATCCCTGGGGAAAATATTTGGGGACCGACGCCAGCGAGGGAGTGGACGTTTGCATTTCTTCCTGGACGCGCATCGCGCCCAACACTCTCCCCGCCATGGCCAAAGCGGGCGCGAATTATATGAACTCGCAGCTCATCAAGATGGAAGCCATCGTCAACGGCTATGCCGAAGGCATCGCGCTGGATGTGAATGGCTACGTCAGCGAAGGTTCGGGCGAGAATCTGTTTGTCGTCCGCAATGGCGTCCTGCACACGGCTCCCCTTGGGAACTCGGTCCTGCCCGGCATCACCCGCGACTCGGTTTTGCAGATCGCCCGCGACCTCGGCATCAAGATCGTGGAACAGCAGATTCCCCGCGAGTCTCTTTACATTGCCGACGAGGTTTTCTTCACCGGCACCGCCGCTGAGATAACCCCCATTCGCTCGGTCGACAAAATCGCCGTCGGCAAGGGCAAACTGGGGACCATGACCAAGTCTCTGCAGGCAGAGTTTTATGGCATAGTTCGCGGCGAGAAGAAGGACCGCTACGATTGGCTGACCCCGGTTCCAGTGGGCGCAAAGCAGCCGGTGAGCGTGTGACTGTCGTCGCCTGGCCTGCGTCCTCGGGGCAACGGGTCGGTTGCTCTTCCTGTTCCCGTGGATTATAGTCAAACGCGCCTGATCGCAGGCGCCTGCTATTTTTTGTTAACCCCAGCCGAAGGAGAAGTGCTATGTCTGCTCCCACCCCCGATTTTGCCCTGGGCTATCGCGCCATGATGTTGGATGGACTGGCCCGCGAGGTTGAAACCACCAAGAGAGTGTTGGCCGCCGTTCCCGACGACAAGAAGGACTACCGCCCCGATCCCCACGCGCGCACTGCTTGGGAACTGGCCTGGCACCTGGCAAATACCGACGTCCAGTTCATGGAGGGGATTGCCGACCTGAAGTTCAACATGGTTGCCCGCTCCGAACTTGAAAAGCCAAAGACGGTCGCGCAGTTGGTGGAGTGGTATGACAAGAATATGAAGCGCTGCGCGGATCGCATTCGCGCCCTCTCGGCGGAGCAATTGTTGACATCAGTTGATTTCATGGGTGCCTTCAAACTCCCGGTCGCGTTCTACCTGGGCTTCCTGAACAATCACAGCATTCATCATCGGGGCGAGTTGGCTACTTATCTGCGCCCGATGGGATCGAAGGTACCCTCGATTTACGGCGGGAGTTACGACGAGCCTTTTCAGCCAGCGGCGTAAAGCGGGCCGGATTTGCGATTCGCCTGATTCCCGCTGCGCTCCAATTCTGCCGCACTGAGGGGCGGCTTTTTTATTGTCCGGCACACAGGATCGCCATGGCTGCGATCAGTTTTGCCAGAGGGTCAAACGCACCGGGACTCGTCGAAATGGCTCGGGCAGCCGGCTAAGGAGCCGCCGCCGCGACCTGATGGTCCCATTACCTCCGTCATCTCGTACGCGGGGTCCGTTCGGGGGATGATGGGAAGGTAGCTGGAGTCCTGCCTGCATGAATATCGACGATCTGCTCCGCATCGCCATGGAGCGCCGCGCTTCCGACTTGCATTTGAAGGTGGGGAACTATCCTCATCTCCGCATCGACGGCGATCTCGTGCCCCTCACCGACCAGTCGCGTGTGACCGCCGAAGACATGTTGACCATGGCTTTCAGCATGATGTCGGCACGACAAAAGCAAAAATTCAAAGAGACCACGGAAATCGATATGGCCTACGGCGTCGCGGGCCTGGGACGCTTCCGTGTCAACGTCTTTCAGCAGCGCGGCAACGTTGGGCTGGTGCTGCGCGTCATTCCAACGAAGATCCGCGCGCTTGACGAACTGTTTCTGCCCAAGGTCGTAGAGCAGATCTGCGACATGCCCCGCGGCCTGGTCCTGGTGACCGGAGTGACGGGCTCGGGCAAATCGACGACGCTCGCCGCCATGGTTGACCGCATTAACTCGACTCGCGCCGAGCACATCATCACCATCGAAGATCCCATCGAATTTCTGCACCGCGACAAAAAAGGCTACGTGAACCAGCGCGAGGTGGAAGTCGATACGCCGTCATTCTCGGCGGCGCTGCGCGCTTCTCTCCGTCAGGATCCGGACGTGATTCTGGTGGGTGAAATGCGCGATCTGGAAACCATCGGGACGGCCCTGCACGCCGCCGAAACCGGTCACATGGTTTTCTCCACCCTGCACACGCTGGATGCGGTGGAAAGCATCAACCGCATCATCGCCATTTTCCCGCCGCCGGAGCAGAAACAGATCCGCTTGCAGTTGGCGGCGGTCTTGCGCGCCATTGTCAGCCAGCGCCTGGTGCGCCGCTCTGACGCCGAGGGCCGAGTGCCCGCGGTTGAAGTCATGGTGACTACTGCCTACATCCGCGAATGCATCCTGGTGCCGGAGAAGACCCGCGCCATCCGCGAAGCCATTTCCGCCGGCACGTCGCAGTACGGGATGCAGACCTTCGACCAGTCGCTCTGGGATTTGTTCCAGGCCGGCCTCGTGAACTACGAGACTGCTCTCGAAAGCGCGTCGAACGCCGATGAGTTCAAACTGCGCATGCAGGGTATTGCCTCCACCTCCGACATCTCGCGGCAGTCGATGCAGTCGGCGGGATTTGGACGCTGAGATAGAGATTAAGTTTGTCCTGTGAACCTGGTTGCTTGTGACGTTGTTCCTCCTGACACTTGGGCGCGCTTCGGCGCGCCCTTTTTTGTGTGTCAGGGAAAGTCCGCGGCAGCCGGTCTGACTTTCTGGCAGAGCTCGGCAGTTGCCGCGTCTCGATGCCGGTCAGAGGTCAGAGTTCGCCCGCGCCAAGCGGGCTTAGTTGGGCTTGCGGAACTTATTTTCGGCTAGATAGCGGAGCATGATGCCGTCGGTGGCGTTCTGGAACTGCTGCTCCATTTCCGCGGCTCGCGCGGGAGCTTCCTGACGCAGGGTCTCGCGGAATTTCTCACCCATCTCCGAATCGCTGGTCACCACCTGCATGTAGAACCAGAGAAAGTGGCGCATCTGGTCAAGGGCGGTCTTGAGGACCTGGATCGATTCAATCTCGGGTGGATCGGCGAGCGCTTCCATGAGTTCGGGATCGGTCGGGGCTTGCATGGCGGCGCAGTTGAGTTCGCGCTGGATCACGCGCAGGTCCTCCGTTACGCGCAAAATGCGGAGGTGAATATCTTCCATGCTTTCCCGGCTCTCGCGATCCATGGGGCCCCTTCCCGTCCTGAGCTAGCTCTCCCGATTCATGCGTCCTAACCAAGATCGCATTCCGGAGCACGCGGGGAAAGGTTCCCCGTGTGCATGAGCTTCGGTAATTGAAGTTACCTTGGGTCGAAAGCCGCACGGGGCGGTCCATTTCAGGCGGTTTGGCGGGTTACTTCATGGGACACGTTCAATCGGGCGGAGCGGATCTCCGGCACACCGACGATCCGGGAACCCTGCACGGGCGACTCCACTGCCTCCACCAGCGCAAGCAGCAGTTGGTCAAGAGTAACCAGACCGAGGCGCAAAGCGGCCGCCCGGGTGAACGGGAGCCACTCGCATATCTTGTAGAAAGGTAGTAGCGCGTAAGGCCAGCGGTGTCCCGGTCCCAGCACGTACCAGGGCCGCAGGATGGTGGAATTGAGGCGCCGCTCCTGAATCATCTGTTCGCACTCGGCGCGCACTGCGATGTAGTCCTTCATCATGGGAGCGGGGTGGGCGACGCTGAGGTAGATAAAATGCCGCATGCCGAGTTCGGCGCAAGCGCAGATGGCCTCGCGCCCGGAAACCAGGTCAATGGCGCGAAACTCCGCGCCCTTGGCCGGGGACGGATGAGGGACGCCGACTAAATGGAGAAACGTATCCGCCGGTCGAATCAGTTGGCGGTAACTGTTGGCGTCGAGCGCATTGCCGGAGACCACTTCGCATGCCGCGGGCAGCTTCGCTTTCGAGCCAGGCCGGACCAGAGCCCGCACTCGATGTCCGCGCTCAAGAAGAATGGGAATCAGATTGCTTCCGATATAGCCGGTTCCTCCCGTGATGAAGACCAGTCGGGAGTCGGACGACTTGGGCAGGACTTTGACTTTCAGCAATTGCCGGATGTCGGAGATGGATGCAGCCACAGAGTCAGTATGCTCCCCAGTGCCGTTCGGATTCCGATCTTAGCGCGTTACAGCCCCCCATGAAGTTTAATCCAATGGAGGCGCTAGGTGTGATACAAACGGTTTCGCGATGACATCGCCGCAAACTGGCTTGGTGCGGGCCATTGGCCGGTGGAGCCTGGCTGCACTGGCGGTGAACTCGATTATCGGAAGTGGCATTTTTGGGTTGCCGGCCACGGTTGCCGGGCTTCTCGGCAAACGCAGCGTCGTGGCCGTGTTGATTGCGGGGGCCGCGATGGCGGTCATTATGGCCTGCTTTGCCGAGGTAGCCTCGCAATTCTCCGAGGCGGGCGGACCCTACCTGTACGCGCGCGTCGCGTTTGGGCGTCTGACCGGGATTCTGGTCGGCTGGATGCTCTACCTGGCGCAGACCGCGGCTCCGGCGGCGAATGCAAATTTGTTTGTCATTTATTTGGCGGAATTCTGGCCCGCCGCCAAAGAACCGTGGCCGCGCTTTCTGATCCTCACGTTACTGGTGGGGTTGCTGGCGCTGATCAACGCTCGGGGCGCGCGCCAGGGCACAGCGGTGAGCAACCTGTTCACGGTCGCGAAGATTCTGCCCTTGCTGATGGTGGTGCTCGCCGGTGCGGCGGTTACGATCATCCATCCGGCGCCCTGGGGCGCGGCCGTGCCCCTGCCGGCCAGCGCATGGATGAAGGCGATGGTGCTGTTGATTTTCGCTTTCGGCGGATTTGAATCGGCGCTTGCCCCCATGAGCGAAGCGAAAAATCCCGCGCGCGACGCGGGTTTCGCCCTCTTTGTGGCGCTCATCGCTTGCACCGCCATTTATACCCTGGTGCAGTGGGTGGTGGTGGGTGTGCTGGGGCCCGGGGCGACTACCGATCGTCCGCTGGCCGAGGTCGCCCGCATCACGATGGGAAATCGCGGAGCGGCCCTGGTTGCCATTGGCGCGCTGGTTTCCGTGTACGGCTACCTGAGCGCCAAACTCCTGGGCATGCCACGCGTCACCTTCGCCCTTGCCAAAGGCCGCGATCTGCCCCAACTGTTTGCTGCCGTCAGCCCCAGATTTCACACCCCCTGGTTTTCGATTCTGTTCTATGCGGCCGCCGTCTGGGGGTTGGCCATCTTGGGAAATTTTGCCTGGAATGTCACCCTGTCGGTCGTCGCCCGGCTGTTCTACTACGCCGTGGTTTGCGCCGCCGTGATTGCTTTGCGGCGAAAACAGCCGCAGGCTGCCCGTTTGCGGCTGCCTGGCGGGCAGGTGCTCGCCGTGCTGGGGATCGCAATCGCCGCGGCACTGGCCACGCAGGTGGATTTGAGTAAGTCGCTGATCCTGGTCGCCACGATGGCAGCCGCGGTCTTGAATTGGGCTTGGGCGCGGCGCGCGGATCGCGCCAAAGTCTGACCCCGCAGGCTGTCCCCGCTGTGATACCCTCTCCGCGAATGAAATCCTGGGCCTTGGCTTTACTCCTATGCAGCGGTTCTTTGCTGGTCGCGCAAGACTCCCAATCGGCCTCCCCGCACTTCACGGTTGAAAATAACGTGGCCATACCGATGCGTGACGGGGTTGCGCTGCGCGCCGATATTTTGCTTCCGGCGGTT
>PMBA01000276.1:20380-20607 GCA_003152795.1 Acidobacteriaceae bacterium
GGCCGCTCAGCCTTGGTCGAACGGCGCGGTGGGCACATTCGGACTCTCTTATCCGGGCGCGGTCCAGTGGTTGGCCGCTTTGCAGAGTCCTCCGCACTTGAAGGCGATGGTGCCGGCAATGACTTTCTCGACGCCGCAGAACTTCTTCTTCGCCGGCGGGACCTGGGACATGTCGTGGATGGAGTGGATCTGGGACAACATTGCCTGGGATACTCGGGTGAAGAGAA
>PMBA01000138.1:0-15147 GCA_003152795.1 Acidobacteriaceae bacterium
CCTTTGTGGAACGCGTAGTGGAGCGGCTTTTTGCCGAGGCGGTCGCGGGCCAGCGTCAGTTTACGTTTTGTCTTGTCGTAGATGGCCAGGGCGAACATGCCTCGGAGTTTCTTGACGCAGTCGGCCCCCATTTCCTCGTAAAGATGAATGATGACCTCGGTGTCGGAGTGGGTGCGGAAGCGATGGCCGCGGCTTTCCAGTTCGGGGCGGAGATCGGGAAAGTTATAAATCTCGCCGTTGAAGACGATCCATGCGGTGCGGTCCTCGTTGAATACGGGCTGATGGCCGCCGGAGAGGTCGATGATCGAGAGGCGGCGCATGCCAAGACCGGCCCCGTCGGCGACGTAGAGGCCCTCGTCGTCGGGACCGCGGTAGACGATCTGTTCGCACATGTGGTGCACGAGAGCTTCGGAAATGTCGCTCTCACGGGTTGCGCTCACCACTCCAGCGATTCCACACATGGTCGTTATCTATCCTTTCAGGCTCACCGGAACGGAACTCGGGTTCTCTGTCGCCAGGGGCTGGCCGGCAATGAGCTTGAAGCGGTAATCGCGGTAGTCGCCGGGATTGCCCTCGCGACCGTCGCAGGCGGCGAGCAGGATGTTAGCCATCTCGCGGGCGGCGACAAAGTGCAGGGTTTCTTTCCTGTCGGCTGCTCCGCCCACCAGTGCGGCGAGAAAGGCGCGGAAGCTGTCGCCGATTACAGAATCTTTCTGAGTTGGGTTCATGCCGTGGCAGAACAGCTTAACGAAGAGCCAATCGGGACGACCAAGCACGCGGACTTGCGCCTGCTTCCAGAGCGAGAGACGGTGCATCGTGGGGGGATTGTTTCGGGTGAAGCCGCCATTGTCGAGCACCGGCCGGGCAGAACGGAAGGTGCGGCGGAGGTCGGTTACGAGCGGACCCTGGATGATGAGCGGGAAGGTGACGGGTGCGCGTCCGACAACCAGGTCGCGGCCGAGGCGGTGCGGCGAAGATTGATCGAGGGGAAGAGCGCATTCGTAAACGGAATTAATTTTTGCGATCTGCGCGGGATGCCAGACGCCGCTCGGCATGGTGAGGTCGGCGTAGCAGCCGGTCTGGGCGAGAATCTGCATTTCCGAATCGACGCCGCAGAAGCGTCCGGAAGCGGAGTTGGCAAGCGCAAAGTTTCCGTGGACAAAGGAGTAGGCGGGACGAGTAGACCCTTGTTCGAGGGAAAGACAGCGATGGCGAAAGGCCAGGCGGTCGCGGAATTCGGAGAGCACGCGGCGAGTGTTTTCGGCCGTGTCAGGATGAGGAATTCCGTGGTGCAAGTGGATCTCGACTTCTCCCCAGCCTGCGTGGCAGTGGGCGGCGAGCATGTCAAGTAAGCCCTCGTCGTACTGCTCGGCGGGATAGAAATAGGTGTGGACAAGGGGGCGGCCATCGTAGTCGCGCCAGGCGTCGACGACCCTGGGATATTCGCGGGCCCACCATTCCACGCGGCGCTCCTGCTCGGAACGCGGGACACGCTCTTGGCCGTCTTCGGGATCGATGGCGGGCTCGAAATGATCGGCCAGGGCAAGGATTATGTGCATGGGGCCGCGGGCGGGCGATTTCAGGGCGCGGCAGATCGCGGGTGGCAGGACCTTCCTGGCATAGGCGAATTGGTTTGCGAGACCCATTTGGAATCTTGACTTCTCTTAGTTCAGTTCCCAGTGAACGGGCAAGGACGCCGGTCACTTCACCGGCTTGTCATCCTCTGGCCGGTTTGCGGCCACGCACGGCGATGGAGATTTCACCGACGCGCATGTCTTCCATGCCCATCGCTTCATACCATTTGAACACCTGCTCGTAGGTATGCTTGGACTGATACTTGGGAGAATACCAGTCGAAGGTGTCGAGCATGCGGGCTTCAGGATCTTTCTGGCGGTTCACGGGAAAGACGTGATGAATCGCGCCCGCGAGCGGGGGACCGAGCAGAGGGACGCGCTTCAAGCCCTGGTTCAGGTTGTAGAAGAAAGGGACAGCGACCTTGAGGATGCGATGCAGGGTCTCGGGCTTCATCTTGTGAGTATAGCGGCGCCAGAAATCGCTGAAGCGGTACCACTTGTTATATCCGCTATAGAGCCAGACCACGAGGAGGCCACCGGGCTTGAGATACTTGTCGAGCGTTTTGACAGCAGCTTCGCAATCGGGGGTGTGGTGGAGAACACCGATACTGTAGATGACGTCGAAGCTCTCGGGAGCGAAGGGCAGAGCGAAGACGTCGGCCTGGAAGGCTGTGAAGTCGCGGTCGGCGAGATTCATGGCAGCGACTTCGGCGGCGGCGCTCAGGTCGACGCCGACTACGCGCGCGCCCCAGCGGGTAGCGACTTCGGCGAAGCGTCCCATGCCGCAACCCACGTCGAGGACGAGTTTGCCTTTGAGGTCTTCGGGGCGGAGAGCGGTCTTCATGAGGAAATGGCGTTCGGACTCGCGCAGTTCGTCGTGATCAAGCTGGGTCTTCTGATAACGGTGCCACTGGAAGCCGAAACTGGCGGCATAGTGTTGGGCGTCAACAAAGCGGGCGATGCCCTGCACGTTGGGATAGAGACGCTTGCAAGCCGGGCAGAAGAAGCCTGCGGCCTGGTCGCTTTCAAGTTTGGAGCCGCAACTGAGGCAACGCAATATTGCCTGCAAGTCAGCGGACAGGGGAGACTGCGCCAGNNGCCACGGCAAAATAGGGGAAGAACTGGTAGGCCTCTGGGGCAAAGCAAGCGCCCACGACGAAGCCGACCAGCGAACTTTGCAACGCCCCGATGAATAAAACGATGTCGGGGTCAAGATTCCGGGTTTGCCGGAGGGTCTTCAAATTCTTAAAGGCGCGCCAGAAAAACATGAGATAGATAATCAGCACGGCGATGCCGCCTTCGGCGCAGATCTGGAGGTAAGTCATATGCACGTCGTGCCAGATGAGCGAGTAGGTGGGGAAGTTGCGAACGCCAATACCAAAGATGGGATAGTGTTCGATGGCATCGACGGCGCGCACCATGAGGTACTTGCGGTCCTCGAAGGATCCGTAGGCGGACTGATCGGTAGCACTGTCGCCGGACAAGGCGGCAAAGCGGTCGTAGAGTTTCCCGCCCGCAGCGGCCATGACGACAACGCCCACGAGGGCGGTGGCGATGATGAGATAAAAACGCCTTCCCTTGATGCCGAAGAAGTACAAAGCCACACTGCCGGAAATGACGAGGTCGATGAAACCGGCGCGGGACGCGGTCATGAAAATGGTGACCGCCATGACCAGCATTCCGCCAAGCCAAAGGACTTTGATGACCGTGTTCCTAGCGGTGATCATGAAGGCGAGGGCGAAGGGCATGGATAACACGATGGCAAACGCAAGATCGTTCGGGTTCGAATAGATGCCGCCGAGCACGCCATAGAGCCGGGGTGTGCTGTGGCCCTTGATGAGGGCGGCGGCGCAAACCAGCATCACGGAAAATACCTGGATGAAGATGATTCGCCGCAAGCGGTCGAAGGTCGTGACCAGCAGGAATACCAGCACCCATGCAATGTAGATTTTGGAAAAATCAATGGTGCGAGTAACGGCACCGCCTCTCCAGACCGGGGACAGAAACGCTCCAACGTAGAGCAGGCCGATCATGATGAGGAGGAGTCTTGCCTCCTTGGGGAGATCCTTGTAAGTGCGTTTGGTTCTGCCGAGGGCGGTAAACAAGCCCCACATGGCCAGGATGGCGGTGATCTTGGCGAGCGGAAGATACTTGAGGCCGGGAATCCAGTCTTCGGGGCGAGCACAATAAACGACAAAGAAACCGCTGAGCCAGAAGAATGCACTCCTGGTCGGGTCCGAGGCCCGGAAGGGTGTCCGTCTTCCAGAGACTTCCGCCGGTATTGTATTGCCGTTATCGCCGATGGCCACAGATTCCTCTTCTTCTTCCAAGCCTTCTTTTCCGCTAGGCGCAGCCACGCTAAAGCGATGCCCTGATGCGAACCGCACGTTCACCACGAGCTACAACAGACTTCGGTTGCGCTACCGACTGCAAGACTTCGCTGAAGCGCTCACCGATCGCCGGCCAGTCGTAGCGGGCGGCGGTCTCAGCGGCGGCGGTTTCGTAACGGCGGCGGAGTTCTGGGTCGCGCAACAGCATAATCACGGCCTGGGCAAAGGAGCGGGGATCGTCGGCCAGAATAATGTCGCGGCCGTGATGAACATCCAGTCCTTCAGCGCCGACGGTCGTGGAGACGACGGCCTTGGCGGTGGCCATAGCCTCATAGATTTTGAGACGCGTTCCGCCGCCGATGCGCAAGGGCACGATGACCACGGCGGACTGGTGGAGGTGCTCGACGACTGAAGGCACGCGGCCGGTCACTTCGATCGAGGCGTCACCATGAATCGGATTCGAGGCCCATTTTTGAACGCGGCGGTCGGGATTACGTCCGACGATGCGGAGTTGCGCCTGCGGAACCTCGGCTTTGATCAAGGGCCAGACTTCGCCGCAAAAATACTCCACGGCGTCGATGTTCGGCTCCCAGTCCATGGCGCCGACGAAGGTAACGAGAGGCGCGGACGGGTTCGAATCCGGGGCCGAAGGATCAGGGCGATACTGCGCGAGATCGACTCCGGTGGGAACGACGGTAACGCGGTCCGGATCCACCCACTGCGTCATGAGGGAGCGATCATTTTCGGAGACGGCAATCACATGCTGGAATTTGCTAATCGCGGCGCGCTCATAGCGGAGCATCTTGCGAAATTCGCTGCGGTACATCATTTTTCTCGCCGGATTGGACGCGGTAGCGGCGTGGCGACGCCAGATTTCGCTTTCCACATTGTGCTGGAAGAGAACGCTGGGGATATTGAGCCTTCCAGGAAAGTTGACGGCGGCATCGAGAAAGTCGCAGACGGCGACGTCGAAGCGCTGGTCGCGGAACCATGCGTGAAGTTGCTTCCGGACTCCAGCGTGAGCGAAGCGGCTGACGGCATAGGGCGACTGGGCGCTGAGATGAGCCAGATAGTCGAGACCGCGGGCAGCTCCCGAGAGTTCGCGCTTGCCGGTACAGAGGGCGACGGCACCGGGCAACTCCCGCTGCAACTCGCGCTCGTAATCTGGGTCGGGTTTACCTCCATAGTAGGAGTAGAACGTAAGCTCATGCCGGGCGGACAGATATCGCAAGACGTGGTACGTGCGGATATTGCCGCCGTTCTGCACGGGAAGGAGCTTATCNNCTGCCGGAGACAAAATTGATGAATGCCACGATAGCGGCGGAATTGAGGACGACAAAAGTTCGGGCAGGATCGGCGAGGCGCGAGAGGGGGCCGATTTTGATACCCGCGAGCGCGGCCAGACTGAGCGCGTAAAACGCAAGCTGCGCAGCGAGCGCCGCGCGATAGAACGGTTGGGGAAGGAACATGGAGGCGATCAGAAGGGCCAGCAAGGCAAAGGGTACAGCCAGGCGGGAGAGTTTGTGGCTGACAAATTCAAATCGAATCGGGTTTTGCGAACGCAAGAGCCACGGGGCAATCCGCAGGAGCTGATAGACACCGCTGAGGGTGCGAACCTTACGGGAAAATTCACGACCATCGCCCAAGTCGGGCGAGTCCCAGGCGCGGGCACGGGAGTCGAAGATCACGCGAAACCCCTGGCGAACGATGTGCATGGGCAAGAGAACGTCGTCGAGGATGGTACCGTCGGGCAACGGTGAGTCCTCGATCAAGTTGCGGCGGGCGCAGTAGATGGCGCCGGTAGCGCCGACGACAGAGTTGGAGGCGGATTCGAGCTCGCGAACTTTTTTTTCGATGCGCCAGTACAAACCCATTCCCTTCCCGGTCTCGCCGCTGGCGGGGTCACCGAGCATCAATTCGCCACTCGCGGCGCCGACATCGGGGTCGGCGAAATTTTCGACGAGCAAACGGAGGGCGCCGGATTCGATGTGCTGGCGGGCGTCAGTAAAAAGCAGCACTTCCCCGGTCGCCAGTTTAATCGCATCGTTGAGGCCGGCGGCTTTGCCGTGGGATGCCGGTTTCATTAGAGTTCGCACTCGGGCTCGCGGTGCGCCCGGGACCGCGGAATCGCGGGTATAGTCGGCAAGGATGGAGGGTGTGCGATCGCTGGAGCCGTCGGAGACAACGACGACGTCCAGTTTGGCCTGGGGATAGTCGAGGCTAAGCAGGTTTTCGAGCTTGCGAGCAATGACAGCTTCCTCATTACGCACGACCATCACGGCCGAGACCGCGGGAGTGGCGGAGAGGTTCTCGGAGCTTTCAACGAAACTGTGGCCGGAACTGCGGCGCACCGGACGGGGCGACCACCGGCTGCGCAGCCATAGCCACGCCGGATAGCCGAGGTAGGAGTAGGCGACCAGGGCAGCCGCGAACCAGAAGATGTATTTCATCTTCGTCATTGTGCGCCCCGGCGCAAGAGAACGGTCTTGACCGTCTGAAACATGATCAGCAGATCGAGGCCAATGGAAGCGTTTTTAATGTAGAAAAGGTCGTACTGCAGCTTTTCGCGGGCATCTTCAACGGTGCTGCCGTACCTATATTTGACCTGGGCCCACCCGGTGAGGCCGGGCCGCACCATGTGACGCACGCGGTAATAGGGGATCTCTTTGGAGAGCAAGGCGATGAATTCGGGACGCTCGGGACGCGGGCCGACGAATGCCATATCGCCTTTGAGCACGCACCACAGTTGGGGAATCTCATCGAGGCGGGAGGAGCGGAGAAACTTGCCCACGCGTGTAACGCGAGGATCGTTATCGCCCGCCCACTTGGGACCGCTCTTGACCTCGGCGTCCTGACGCATGGTGCGGAACTTAATGACCTTGAAAGTGTGCCCGGCCTTGCCCACCCGGGTCTGGGTATAGAACACGGGGCCGCTGGAATCGAGGCGGATGGCGAGCATGATGAAGGGAATCAACGGCAGGGCGCAGATGAGCCCAATCAAAGAGATAACGATCGAGACCACGCGGCGAACCATGATGAAGGTGGTGCTGCGGCGAAAGCCCTCGCCAAACACCAGCCAGCTGGGAGACAAATTCTCGACCTCGATCTTGCCGGAGATTTTTTCCAGCCAACTGGTGGCTTCCTCGATCTTGACGCCCTGCATGCGCAGGTCAAGCAATTCCTGCATGGGGATGGTACCGCGGCGGTCGGGCATGGCGACAATGACGCGATGGACCTTTTGTTTGTTGACGACTTCCATGAGGTGGGCAGCGACGGACTCGCGGGTAACGGCGCCATCCATCTTGCCGGTCCAACTGGCGATCTCGACGCCGAGTTCAGGATTCTGGCGCAGACCCTGGACGACGCGCTGGGCGCGGTCGCCGGTGCCGAGGACGTAGACGCGCTCGACCAGAATTGGGAGCTGAACGAGCCAGGAGAAGCCGATCCGCCACCCGAACAGAGCGAAGGTGAGAATGACCAGGCCGATCTCCGAAGAGTTTTTCCCCAACAGGTAATTCGGGCGGAAGTAGGCAACGCCGGCCAAAACGAAGGCGAGCACGCCAGGAACCATGAGCAAGCGGAAATAGAGCTCGCCTTTAGTATTGAGGCGCGCGGTGTCGTAGAGGTCGAGCCAGTGCGAGCACAGCAAAACGAGGGCGGTGACGGCAAAGAGCTTGTAGTAGCCATCCTCGTAGTTGAGCGCGATGTAGCTGTCTTCGCGAAGCACGAACACCGCCCCGAGCAGGAAGGAGGTCCAGACAATGAGGGCCTCTCCGATCAGCAGGACCAGAGTACGGACTGGGTAATAGACATTGAAGAGCCGGATCAACGTGGCCTCGGTTCAAATTCATCTCGATACTAGACGGGGCTGTTCACGGCCTCGCCGTAGTAGTACTTCGACTGTGCCAATTTTCCGGAGGGGGCTCCGTTGAGCACCACTCCGAGCAAGAGCTTGTCGGGGAATTCTTCCCGGGCGCGGCGAGCCAAATCCGAAGGCGTCGCATTCGAGCGCACGACCATGAGGATGCCGTCGCAAACACTGGCAACCAGGGTGGCATCGGAAACCGGAATAACGGGGGATGTGTCGATAATGACCCAATCGAACAAGGGCTCGACGCGCTGCAAGAGCTGCTTCAGACGTCCGTTGGAGAGAAGTTCGGGGGCGCTGCCGGCAATCTTGCCGGCGGGCATAAAGAACAGGTTTTCCATGGGCCCGCGTTGCAGGGCGGCGAACTCGTCGCATTCACCCAAGAGGTAGTCGGCCAGTCCTGGCGATTGGGGCGCACCCAGGTGGCGGTGCATGCCGGGGTTGCGCAAATCGGCGTCGATGATGAGAGCGCGGCGGCCGTGCTGGCGTACCATCACCTGGCCCAGATTGGCAGCCACGAAAGACTTCCCCTCTTTGGGGAGCGCGCTGGTAACCATGAGGCGGCGCAGCGGCATCTTTTCGCGGATCTGGTAGAGGCGGGAGCGGAGGGTGCGGAACTCTTCCGCGCCGATGCGGGTGTCGTCTTCCTGGAAGAAGAGCATGGTGCGCGGATCGGGAGACCATTCAGTCTGGGGGCAACGGGCGAGCAGCGATTCGTAATTCATCGCGGAGGCCATGCTTGGCCTGGCAGCGGCTCCCGATGCTTGCATGGAAGGCATGGGTGGCATCGGGGGCATGGGGGTCATGTTTTCCCGTTGCACCTCAGGTTGATCGAAAACGGGCTCGACGTGCGTCCCCATGGAGGTTGCTCTTTCCTGCTCGGCGCGTTTCAAAGCGTCATGGATGCGGCTCATAGTTTCCTTTCCTTGGGGAGATCCTGTTGTTCGGATTGGCGCAACCGGTCGGCCAGTGTAGCGAGGGTGCGTAAGGCCTCGACCAGATCAAACTTCTCGGATGAGGGGGAAGCCGGCGCAATCATGGCAGCGGCGGCGTTGCCATCGCTCAGATCGAAATCGCGGGCGACCGAATCGACGACATCGGCAGAAACTGTCTTCCTCTGGTCGACAAAGGAGCTGACCAGGCAGTGCTCGCAGAGGAGGTTGATGATTCGGGGAATGCCCAGCGAATAACGGAAAATGGCGACGGTGGCGTCGGGCAGGAAAATCGGATCGCCGTTGGAGCCTGCGATGCGCAGGCGCTGGTTGATATAGGACTTGGTTTCCTCGAGATTGAAAGGATGGGTTTTTGCGCGCAGGGTCAGGCGCTGGCGCAACTGGCGCAACTGGGGCTGCTTCAACCGCTGTTCGAGTTCGGGCTGTCCGACCAACACGATTTGCAGGAGTTTTTCGGTGAAGGTCTCGAGATTGGTAAGCATGCGAATTTCTTCGAGCACTTCGTCGGAGAGGCTCTGGGCTTCATCGATGACGAGCACGGCAGTCTCACCGGCGCGATAGCGGTCGAGCAACCAGTTATAGAGGCGCTGCAGGAGTTGGCTCTTGGATCCGGAATCGCAGGGAATGCCGAAGTCGGCCATCATGAAATCGAGGAGCTGAGGCACATCCATGCGCGAGTTGAAGATGAAGGCGGTAGCGACCTGCTGGAGGCGCAGCCATTCCATGAGCTTGTTGATGAGCGTGGTCTTGCCGGTACCGACCTCACCCGTAAGCAACACGAAGCCTTTGCGACTTTGTATGCCGTAGGTAAGGCAGGCCAGCGCCTCTTCGGTATGCCGCGTGAGAAACAGGTAACGCGGGTCCGGATTGACGTTGAACGGGTTGGCGCGAAGTCCAAAAAATTCTTTGTACATAAGCTTGCGCTAGACCTCGACGTTCTCGTGTTCCTTGGGGGAAGGGGGATCACCCCGGCCCCAGAAACGGCGGTGACCATGACCGTCGTCGGCGGCGGCATCGTTCACGTCCTCACCGAGCCAAGGCACGGAAATGAGGAGGGGAAGATCCATAATGGCGGCAGCGTCCTTTTCGGTACGAATGGACTTGTCGCTAAACTCGAGGAAGATAGCGATGACGACGCCGAGTGCGAGACCGGCGCCCAGACCAGCGGCGGCAAAAATCGAGCGGTTGGGGAAACTGGGGGAATCGGGCAGGCCAGCGCCGACCAGGATGTGCATCTGCTCGCCCTGTTGCTGGTTCTCCATGCTGGTGCCGAGAGCGGCCGAACTTTTCTTGGCCAGAAGATCCTTGTAGAAGGATTGGGCGTTATCGTTGTCGCGGGTGAGAAGCTTGTATTGCTCCTCGACATTCGGGCTCATGGCGGTGCGGCTCTGGTAAACGCCAATCTGGCTTTGCAGTCTTTTCTGGTCGAGTGTGGCCTGCTCGATCACACTCTGGTACTGGTGAATCTGCAGACGGAGCTGGCGAATTTCAGGTGGCTCGGCGCCGCTGGCCTTCTCGCTGTTGTCGGTGGCGCTGGCGGCTGCCGCGGTGGCGTTGACCTCTTTCAGTTTCTTCTCGACCTCGGCGATGTCAGCCCTGGTTTTGATCACGTCGGGATGATCGTCGGTATAGCGCGCCCGCAGTTGCAGCAATTGGGACTGGAGCTGGTTCAACTCCTGTTCGAGGGTCTGGGGATTGCTACTGGATTGTGAACTCTTCCAGTTGGCGGTCTGTTGCGCCAGCATGCTCTCGGTGTATGCCTTATCCTGCTGGGCGCGGCCGAGAGTCTGGGTGGTGGCATCGAGTTGGGAGTTCAGCGACATGAGCATGCGCATGTTGTTGTCGGCATCCCCGGGTAACTGACCCATATATTGTCTTTTGAAGTTGGCGAGCCTGGCATCCTGCTCGTCAAGGGAACGCTTGGCGTCTTCGACCTGGCGGCTAAGAAACTCGGTGGTGCCCTGAGCAACCTCGGCGCGAGAGCGCAAGTTTTCCTCGACGATAAGAGAGGTCATGGCATTGCAGATTTTTTGAGCGCGAACGGCGTTGTTATCGGTGTAGCTGACGTTAAAGCCGGGCACGGGCTCTTCGGTGGCAGAGGCCTTCTTTTTCTTGGCGCCAGCGACTCCGGCCTGGGCGGAAGCGCTCATCGAGGTGATCACGGGCTCGACCGACATATTCTGCTGGATCTCCTGGATGAGCTTATCCTCTTCATCGGTCTTGACGAGGGCGAGGCTCTGAATGACGGGACGCAGGCGGCTGGGGCTGAGGACCTGCTGGCTGAGGGTCTGAATGCGCTGGGTAAAATCAGAAGTGATGACTGGCTGGACGTAGCTGTCGGGCACTTTCTGGGCCTCCACCAGAACCGTGGACTGGGAGGTGAATTTCGGGGGGAAGAGATAAGAAACGCCCAGGCCCGCCAGCGGGGCGAGCAAGGCCGGAATCAAAATGACTTTAAGGCGGCGCAGCAGCATCGCCAGATAATCGTCCATCGTCAGTTCGCGATTCTCACTCATAGCTGTTCACCAATCCGGTCGCGCGAGGCGGCCAAGAAATTATTCGATACGAGTCGGTGTGGGGTGCCATTCCAACCCAACGGTGCCGACGTGGCGCTGATCAATCCTGCCGCAGGTGCCACTGAAGCAAACTGGAATATCGAAGGCCACTTCGCTGAAGCGATAAGCGGCAAACACGTCATAGGTACGTCCGAGATGTTTTCGGAAGACGGCCCCGGCAGAGCCTTCGTCGTAGCTGGCCGCAGCCACGCCAAAATCCGAGGACTGGAGTTTCTTGTTATGGGAGTAGCCCAGATCGCCATAAAAATCCCAAGTGCGTCCAATGGGGCGTTTGTAGCCGAGGCGAGCCGCCTGGGTGTCAGCGCCGGCGAAGAAGCCGGATCCGGCGGACGTAAATTTTTCGTAGGTCGCAACCATTGAGGAATGGGCGAACTTATAGCGCAACTGAACTCGCGCGCTGACCGACAAATGGGTGAGGTTACCACCCTGTTGAAGATCGGTGTACTGGGGACCGGCAGAGGCAATGAAGCTCATCCGGCCGCTGATGGTATGGCTCCAGCGGAGATTGACGATGTGGTTATAAATCTGGCCACCAGTAGTCTGGGGAAATTGAAACAGCTGGAAAGCGTAGATGGCTCCGATCTGATCGTGACGGGACAGGAGATGGCTGTATCCGCCCTGGGCCGTGATCTGGTCGCTGTTGGCCAGGCAAGTATTTCCTGGAATGGCGCATTCCGCGGAATCAAAGAAATGAGCGTTGCTGAATCCACCGGCGACGGTGATGGCGGAGACTGGATTGAGAATCTGAACCGCATCGAGGATCGCGGTATTCGCAAGGCGAGCGATGGTTCCGATCGAACCGGCCTGACCGTTGCCGAAGACGTGGCTGCCGGGCAAACCGGCCCCCGCCTCTCCGGTGCCAACGCCGCCGGTAGCCAGACCCAACCCCGGGACGCCACCAAAGGTGCCGAGGGAAAACGAACCGTCGGGAAGGTAACTGAAGGAATCCCGCAGCGTCGCCTGGCCGGTTCGCCAGCGCGTCACACCCTCCAGTCCGGCGGCATGCAGTTGCTTCACCTCATAAGGACTGCCGTAGAAGGCTCCTCCGCCGAGGTACTCGAGAAAGAGATCGGTCTTGGGCCAGAATTGCTGGAGGTCGAGAGCTCCGAGGACGCGAGTAACAGACTCCAGCCCGGTGGCACCGACCTGGTTGCCCCCGTTGGTGTCCGCCGATTCGCTCACCTGCAAAGCTGGGGAGATGAAGCTGCGGCTGGCCGTGTGCAGATCGAGGCCGGGCTCGTCGAGGCCGGACACCGGCGGGTTCTCCGGGTTCAGTATTGGCGCGTTCTGGCCGAAGGCGGGGGCGGGAGTGGTCTCGGGCTGGGATTGGGTAGTCTGGGCAGCCGCGCACACGCACACGCTGAAAACCAGCAGCGCCATCCGGATTGATCGCATCTTAAGCATGCTTTTCACCGTAGATCCCTTAATGGAACGTATAGGTTTAAGGGACAACAATTGTGTCCCCCGGCTGCAATAGATAATTCTGTTCGATCTCCTCACCTTTGACCAGTTTGCGATAGTTCACCGGCAGTTTCTGCTGTTTGCCGTTCTCGGAGCGCAGTACGTAAATGCGCTTAGTGTTGGCAAACTGGCTCAATCCGGCGCTGGACAGTGCCTGCAGAACGGTCATATTCGGTAACATCGGCGTAGCGCCAGCATGCAATACCTCGCCAACCAGGTAAATGCGTTTGCTGTTGATGGTAGTGACAACCACCGTCACACGCGGATCGGCGATGTATTTCTTCAGCCTCTCTGTCACCGAGTCGGCCAGTTGTTTGGGCGTGAGCCCGGCGGCCTGCACATCGTCGAGCAGGGGAAGAGAAATCTTGCCGTCGGGACGCACCGGCAAAGTGGCAGTGAGATCGGCTTCCTTCCAGACGGCGACGTGGAGCACATCCTCGGGGCCGATGACGTACGCGGGTCCGGCTGGGCTGCTGGAAGCCGGAGTGGGTGCCTTGTCCGAGGCGGTCTTGTCGGAAGCAGGGCTGGCGGCGGGCTGGGCGGGCACATCCTGTGCGAGCGCGATGCTGCTGATCAAGACGAGGGCCGCAATTGCCGCTTTCCAGGTTGAGCTCATAGTTCGATTCCTCTCACAATCAGATTTCAATGTCTCAAGGTCTAACTGCGAGACTTGGACACCTTGAAACGTTGCAACCCTGAAACTTTGGAGCATTGCATTACGCTCCATACTCTTCGCACCCAATCTGCTTCATCTTGTAGAGTAGCGCTTTGTAACTGATCTGCAACTCCTGGGCGGCCCGGCGCCGGTTCCAGCGGGTGCGAGTCAGGACCTGAAGGATGATTTCCCTCTCAGCCTCGCGGGAGGCGGCGCGCGCTGCGTCTTTCAAAGAAATCTTCTCGCCGTTGCCGGCGCGATCGCCGCGCCGTAANNGCGGCGTCTTTCAGTTCGCGAATATTTCCAGGCCAGTTGTATTCCAGGAAGAAGTTCTGGGTCTCGGGACTGAGCACGGGGATAGCCCGGCAAAAATCACGGGCAGCAGCCGAGAGAAACCAATCGCGCAAATAGGGAATATCCTCCTTGCGCTGGCGCAAAGGCGGCAACCGCAAACAGACTCCGCTGATCCCGTAATAGATGTCTTCCCGGAACTTGCCAGCCTTGACTTCAGGCTCCAGCTCGCGCGAGGTTCCGCAGATGAATCGAGGCACCCGACTCCGCTCCTCGCCATTGCCGTTTAAACCGATCTGGCGCACCAGTTCTTTCTGAGCCGTCGCGGTGAGGTCCCCCACTTCCTGAAGGTAAACGGTTCCACCTTGGCCGTCGCAGGCAGCCAGAATCTTTTCGCTGGCTTCGCGACCATGGTAAACCTGAAAGCGCTCCGCAGCACGGCTGGAAAGAACATGGATGCGGGCTGCCGCAGCCGCCTTGCCGGAACCGCGCTCGGCAATGACAAGCACGGGAACGTCGTTCTGCGAGAGCTCGCGGATCACGGCTTCGACGGTGCGCATGCCGGCGCTGACGCTTTCGAGCCAGACACGAGAGGCACCGTTCTGCGGCGCTCCGGCAGTTGCGAGGATTTCGGTTCTGTCGAGGTCCATACTATTCCGCTTCAATACTTGCGGCCAAGACAGCGTGGGGACATCTTGGACAAGGGTACTTACACAGTCTAGAGCACACTCGCTGCCAATCCGGTCAACCCAAGCCCGAGTTCAGCTGAACAATAGGTGCTTATTTGTCAATCACTTGCCACTGCGGCCCCAGAGGGCGACGTGGTTTATACGTTAGCACATTGCGGAGAAATGGGAAAAACATTGCCCACATCTTTGGTAATCTGCCGGGGATTACTTTCCACTTGACCTGGGGATAAAGTCCTAACTCGCTGCAAGCACGCGCCAATTCGCTGGTCTAAAGTGATGAAGTCGCCTGGCGGCGTATGGGATGGAATAGGAAATAGTTTTCCATTTTTGAGGCCACGACACCTGCCGGTCTGGTTCCCCGGACGCGTCCGATGCGGAAGTTGCTTGTGCTCGTCGCCGGGAAGTGCTGCACTGTTAGGGCTGCTTTTGCTTTGCGCGCAAAGCCGCTTTCGCATATTCTCAGAGGCAAGTGCGCGCCCTATGGGTAACCCAGTAGAGGTTGGTCGGCTCCTGTCGACGAAGGAGCATCGCTCGTCGCCCGGTTTGCCTGGTTGGCAGGCGGTCGCGTTGTTGCTTCTGATCGGCTGGCTATACGCCTCGATTCTCGCCCGGCTTTTCCTGCAGTGGGTCGGACCTTCTCGCGATCCCAACTTCGAGCATGGAATCTTTGTTCCCCTCTTTGCCTTGTTTGTTCTGTGGCAGGACCGCAAGAAACTGAGTGCGATTGCATCAAGCCCCTCATGGGCAGGT
>PMBA01000138.1:15212-16099 GCA_003152795.1 Acidobacteriaceae bacterium
GGAGTTCCGGTGTTGCGACAGGGGAATGTGATTGTGCTAGCGTCCATGCCGCTGAATGTCGCGGAAGCATGCAGTGGAATCCGGTCGCTTCTCACGCTGGTGACGCTGGCGATCATCTACGGATACCTGCTGGAGAGTCGAATGTGGGTCCGGGTGGTGCTGGCGCTGTGCGCGGTGCCGATCGCGGTGGCGGCCAACAGCTTTCGTATTTTTGGCACGGGGCTGCTGGTGCAGTACTGGGATCCGGAAAAGGCAGAGGGGTTCTACCATGCGCTGGGGGGATGGCTGATCTTCCTGGTGGCACTGATCATGTTGTTCGCGGTGCACGGCGTGATCTCACGNNGGCGCTCATGCTGGCCACGGCGCTGGTGCTTCAGGCTCATTCACGCGGGGAGTATTTTCCGCCGCGAGCGTCGTTGAGTTCCCTGCCCCTGCAGATTGATGGTTGGATGGGAATCGACAGCGTTCTCGACCAGCAGACGCTCGACATTCTGGGGCCGGGCGAGTTTCTGGTGCGCGATTACGACAACGCGAGCCAGCCGCAGCCATGGATCAATCTCTACATAGCATACTTTCCAACGCAAAGAGCAGGCGATACGATTCATTCGCCGAACCACTGCCTGCCGGGTGCGGGATGGATTCCGACTTCGCGTGAGGTAATTCGGATTGCGCGTCGGGATGGCTCTTCGTTTCCGGTCAACCGCTACGTGGTCTCAAAATCCGGGGAACGGCAACTGGTGCTGTACTGGTTTCAGGCGCATGGCCGCGCGGTGGCCAGCGAGTACTGGGCCAAGTACTATCTGGTGTCCGATTCGATTCGCATGAATCGCAGCGACGGCGGACTGGTACGCCTGATGACGCCCATACTCGATGGCGAGTCTCCAGAC
>PMBA01000401.1 GCA_003152795.1 Acidobacteriaceae bacterium
CGTGCGCAGACGCTCCAGATCAAGCGAGGAGAACTCTTCCCACTCCGTCAGGATCAGGAGGGCATCCGCCCCCTTCGCCGCTTCATAGGCATCCGCGGCGAACTCGACGCCCGCTTTCAGCACCTCTTTTGCGCGCTCCATCGCCGCCGGATCGTAGGCGCTAATGTGGCAGCCCTCGCGGAGTAGTTCCTGTACCAGCAACAGTGCGGGGGACTCTCGAATATCGTCGGTGCCGCCTTTGAACGCCAGCCCCAGCACGCCCAGGCGCTTGCCGCGGAGAGTCCAGAGCACGCTTCGTACCTTGCGCAAGAAACGGTGCCGCTGATCTTCGTTGATGCGAATGACTTCTTCCAACAGCCGGAAGTCGTATCCGCTTTCCTTGGCAACTGCCCGGAACGCCATCAGATCTTTCGGAAAGCAAGATCCTCCGTACCCGATGCCTGGATTCATGAAACGCGGACCGATGCGCGAATCCGTTCCAATCCCGTCGCACACCTGCTGCACATTGGCCCCCACGGCTTCGCAGATCGATGCCACGGCATTGATGAAAGAAATCTTCATGGCCAGATAAGCGTTGGAAGCGTGCTTGATCAGTTCCGCGCTCTTCGTGCTGGTGACGATCAAACGAGGCGGCGCTTTCGCCAGGGCCGATTCCGGACGAGGGATCGCATCCCCACGCCCGTAGTACCATCCGCTGGTGAGCGGCCCGTAGAGCTGGCGCATTACCTCCGCGGCGCGCTCGTTCTCCACTCCCACGACGATGCGGTCGGGATAGAGAAAATCCGTAACCGCCGTGCCTTCCCGGAGAAATTCCGGGTTGGAAGCCACATCGAAGTGCGACGGATCAGCCCCGTTGCGCATAATGATGGTGCGGATCCAGAGGCTCGTGTACACGGGAACCGTGCTTTTCTCGACCACGACTTTGTACTCGTCGACGCCGCCGGAGATTTCCCGCGCCACCGACTCCACATACGACAAATCCGCGTCCCCGCTTTCGGTTGGCGGTGTTCCCACCGCGATGAACACCACCTCGCATTCCCGCGTGGCCGCCTGCAAGTCGCCGGAAAACCTGATGCGCTTGTCCCGATGCCGAGCCAGGAGCTCGGGCAGGAAGCGTTCATGAATCGGCACGTCGCCATTTCTCAGTGCCGCCAGTTTCTGCTGGTCGTTGTCGACCAGGACAACCTCGTGCCCCAGATCGGCAAAACAAGCTCCCGTTACCAATCCCACATACCCTGAACCGACCACCGCGATGCGCATAGCGAGCCTTCTCTCCTTATGTTTTCATTTGCACCTCCGGCTCGTCGGTGTGCACAATCTTACTGTAGCAGCCTTTCCAGCGTGGACAGCGTCGCGATCGCCCGCCGCGCGTCCACTGAGCCCAGGAATGGGAATTCGAATCTCACAAAAAATNNCTGACGACCTCGTGAGAAGCGCGAATGACGTGCAGCGGCGTCTCCCTCGCTGGATACAAGGAGGAGCAAAATGTGCAATACTTTGCGTCTAGTCCAAGATTGGGGTTGTGATTCCACAGCTTACGGGTGTATAAACCGTCATAATTGTTACAGTTTCATGAAGTCTTGCTTTTCACGCCAGACCCCTTCCCCCGGTGTTCCAAATGCTATTTAACAGGGCGAAACCCCTGGCCCTAAGATTTTGGAGGAGACAAGGCGATGTGCCACTTTTTGTCACGCGATGGTGGGAAAATCCGTTCCGGTTCATATTCCCGGTCCATGAATCATTCGATGTTGAGTGCGACCCCAATCCGCAATCTCTGTCTTATTCTGTTCGTCGTCTGTATTGCTTTAGCGTCGTCTTCGTTCGCGCAGTTGCCGTTCCTGACCAGTCGCGGTGACAACGCCCGCGATGGGGCCAACACGAATGAAACTCTGCTGACCCCAGCCAACGTCAACAAGGGCAGCTTCGGCCGCCTGTTCAGCTTTCCGGTCGACTACGTGGTGATGGCTCAGCCGCTCTACGTGCCTAACGTGAACATCCCTGGACAGGGCACGCACAACGTTATTTATGTTGTGACGCAAGCGGATTCGGTCTATGCCATCGACGCCGACACCGGCACCCAACTCTGGTACGCGAGCATGCTCAACGGCGGCACGACCGCGAGCGGCAAGTATCTGCCCTGCGGTACTGCTCCCGGCTTCAACCAGGAAGGCATCGTTGGAACGCCAGTCATCGATACCAATACCAACACCATTTATCTGGTGGCGAAGACTCTTCTTAACACCACCGTGCGTCATCATCTTCATGCGCTCGATATCACCACCGGCAACGAGCAACCGGGGAGCCCCGTGCTGATCCAAGCCACCAGTACCAGCAATGCTGGACACAAAACCGTGTTCAACAGTCTGCACCAGAAAAACCGCCCCGGACTTCTGCTGCTTAATGGCGTTCTTTACCTGGGCTTCGGATCGAACTACTGCAATGACGGGAACAGTGGCTGGGTACTCTCCTATGATCCTGCCAGCTTGTCTCAACTGGCGGTGTTCAACACTTCGCCTGACTACGGACTCACTTCCATCTGGCAGGCGGGCAATGGTCTCGCCGCCGATGAGGCCGGAAACATCTTCGTGGAGACGGCTGAAGCCGGGTCCAGGGGATTCGACGTTCCTGCCGGTGGCCAGACCTACTGCAACAGCGTGATCAAGCTTTTTCCCGATCTCGAGATTGCCGATTATTTCACCCCATGGACCGTTGCCTTTCTCAATTCCCACGATCTTGACTTGAGTTCCACCGGCGCCGTTGTGCTACCCGATCTACCCGACAGCCCATTTCCGCACGAACTGATCGCCAGCGGCAAAGAGGGCATCGTCTACGTTCTCAATCGCGACAACATGGGAATGTTCTCAACCGGGAGCGATAGTCAGATTATCCAGGAATTGGGTCTGCTGCCGACGATCAACGACGGCTCGACCGGCGAACTCCAGTTCGGTTCCCCTGCCTACTGGAACAATACGGTGTACTTCGCCCCCGATGCCGCTCCGCTCATGGCGTTTCCGTTATCCGGGGGATTGCTCGGCACTCCGATCACAACCGGGAAGTATGTCGGCGCCCACTCGCCATCCATTTCCGCCAACGGCAACACCAACGGAATTATGTGGGTGATCAGCGGTCCGCAACTCTTCGCCTTTGACGCCGTTTCTCTCAAAATGCTCTATGGCACCAGTCAGTCTGGCACGCGCGACAAGTTACCACCCGTGGGTCATTTCGCTACTCAGACCGTCGCCAACGGCAAGGTCTATGTCGCCACCCAAAACAGTCTCGAAGCGTACGGGCTCTTTCACCAGGTCACGATCACCGGAGGCAGCGCCCAGACTGCCACGGTTGCCACGGCGCTGCCCGCTCCCATTCAGGTTCTCGCCGCCAACCCATATACCGGACAACCCGACGTCGGCGCCACGGTTAACTTCAGCGATGGCGGTAAAGGCGGTAAATTCAATCCCGCCTCGACTATTACCGACGCCAATGGCAACGCCTCCACGACCTATACCGTTCCAACCAAAGCCGGCACCTACACGCTGACGATCTCCGGGACCGGTTTTGGCAATGTCACCACGACCGCCACGGCTACGACCGGCGCTGCCATTAAGATCATTGCTTACGGGGGATCGAAGCAGACTGGCTACGCAGGTGGCAACCTTGCGAACCCGGTGATTGCCCAGGCGCAGGACTTCTACAAGAACGGCGTGGCTGGTGTCACCATTAACTTCTCCGCTAACAAGGGTGCGGTGCCCAATCCATCGTCGGTGGTGACGGACGCTAGCGGCTTGGCTCGAACAACGATACAGTTGCCCACCAATGTCGCGACCATTACTGTTACGGCCGGTTCCGCCGGGCTCAAGAACGTTACCTATGTCGAATACTCCATTGCCGGACCCGCAGCCAGCATCGTAGTCAGCAGCGGCAATAATCAGTTCGCTCCTGCCGGCACGCAATTGGCCCAGGCCCTTACCGTGTTTGTTGCCGACCAGTACGGCAATCCGATATCCGGTGCTCCCGTTACGTTTTCCGACATCGGAGCCGGCGGCGCTTTCTCCAACCCCAACCCGGGCGTGACCGGGCCCAATGGAGTAGCAACCCAGCTCTACACGCTCCCGACGAACGCCGGTCCGGTCACCATCAATGCCACCGTGACCGGAGTAGCCAGCCCCGCTGTCTTCACCGAAACGGGCCAATAACTTTGAGCTCATCAGGACGCGGGCAANNCTGCCCGCGTCCCGTGCTCCTGGCCAACCGCTGCCCGGCGAAGCCGATTTCGGAGCCACGTGGATTCCTTGGCGCCCGGTTGAGTCTTACTGCCCTCCGTCATCCAACAAAAAAGCGCAGATAGCCCCGCGCCCCAGTTGGAGAGGTTATGAAATTACCTTATTGCCTAATCTGTCCTCGCGATTGACTTCCCCCGCATTTCGCGGGAAACTCGCCACAGAGCCTGCAATCCACCTCTGTACCACAGGCTCTCGGAACAAGATATGTTCCCGCAACCTATGTTGAGGTCCGAGCTTCGCCCCGACGATTCGCGTGCTGACCCGACCCATACCCTCGAGCAGCACATCCTCGCCGGATTCCCGCCCGACCTTGCTCTCGATTTAGTTCTGAACGAACTGGTAGTTCGGGCCGCCGAAGCCACCCGCGCCAGCGATGCCGCCCTTGCCCTGGCCCGGGGCGATGAAATGGTTTGTCGCGCTGCCAGCGGACACCTCGCCCCTGACCTTGGCGTCCCCCTCGACACTCGGGAAGGCCTCTCTGGCGCCTGTCTTCAAACCCGCCGGCCGCAGCTTTCCGTCGATACCAAATTCGACCCCCGTGTCGACCCGGCCATCTCCAGCCACCTGGGCATCCGCTCGATCCTCATCGTTCCCGTGTTCGACAGCAGCGACGCCAACGCACCGTTAACCGGAATTCTGGAGGTTTTTTCGCACTCTCCAGCCGCGTTCTCTGACAAGGAACAGAAGCTGCTCGAGGGGTTCGCCGAAGAGTGCGCCCGGGTCCGCCACTTTGCCCTCGAACCCAGTCAGCCCAAGCCTGCCGCCGCGCTCGTCACGCCCACCGTCATCCCGCTCCCTTTTGTTGCTGGCAGCCCCTTGCCCCCGAACCGCCCTCCGTACGAGGCCTGGACCCTTGTACTCGGAGGTTTAGCGATTCTCGCCATCGTCGCCGTCAGCATCCTGATAGGTTCCCGCATCGGATGGCTCAGTCCCGCCGCGTCCCGTGCCCCGGTCTCACAGCCCATTCCGGCCAACTCAATTCAGACAGGGCCAGTAGGAAGCGACCCGACAAAATCCAACCCAAAATCGGCCGTGACAAGATCAGCGAAGGCAGTTCCAGCAAAATCCCCTGATTCCACCCCGCTTGCGGCCGGCGAACTTGTCGTCTACCAAAAAGGCAAAGTCATCTTCCATATGAATTCCGGTTCCACCAAGCCCGACCAGGAGAAGAACCGGCAGGCCAAGGCCGATACCACCAACGCGGATGTCGCCAGGGAAGGCAGCAAAGGCGTTGTGGAAGCCTCATCAACCACGAAGCTCGCCCCTTCCCAAAGTGTCTGGCTGTCTCCCGAGCAGGCCGCAGCCCGCCTTCTTAGCCATAGCGAGCCAGAGTATCCGCCAAAAGCCCGAAGCGCTCGCCGGGCCGGCAACGTTGTCCTGGAANNCGCCCCGCCCAGTTCGATACCGACGTTACCCTGAGCTTCACGCTCCCCAACTGAGCGAGGGCCACCGGTTTTTCTGAAATTACCATCTTCTGTTCCAGATTGACCTGTATTCCCACTCCACCCGTGTCATCGTAAGAGGATGCATAAACAAAAAAACAAACCCAGGCAGGAATCCGATCAGGCGACGCTGGCTCGCGTCAAGAAAGAAATGGATGAACCGCGCATGGCCGCTTCTACACGGGAGGAAAATAATGGCAAAGCTAAACGCGGCAACTCGTGATCGCATATCCGCAACCAAGTTCGCGTTNNACAGAAACGGAGCGCCGTGCGGCGTGGAAGCGGATACAGTCTGCGGCAAAGCGATATGGAGTGGAACTTCAATAAAGCGGTCTATCCGCACCCGCATTCATCCCAAAGTTGCATGGATGGTATTGAGCAGAGCGGTGCGGGTAAAAGGCTTTTCGAGGAGAGTGATGCCGCGCTGTAACACTTCGCGTTCCGCAATCAGTTCACCTGTGTAGCCTGACATGTACACGACTTTCAGGTTCGGATGGGAGGTTTTCAGACGATCGACCAATTCAGGACCGCTCATGCGGCGCATGACCACGTCGGTCAACAAGAGATCGATTGGCCCTGGGTGAGCCTTCACCCATTCGAGGGCTGACTTCCCGTCATCCGCCTCGACTACCGTATAGCCATGTTCCTCGAGGAGTTGCCGAGTCAAGCTGCGCATGATTTCGTCGTCTTCCGCCAGCAGGATCGTACTCCCTTCGCTTTTTGGTGCGACCGTCTCCACTCCAGCCTGCGACCCCATTCCGATTTTGTGATCCGCGCTGGGGAGATAGATTTTGAACGTTGTTCCGTGTCCCGGTTCACTGTAGACCAGGATGTGTCCGGCGCTTTGCTTGACAATGCCATATACGGTGGCCAGTCCCAGGCCAGTCCCTTTGCCCACTTCTTTGGTGGTGAAGAAGGGCTCGAAGATGCGCGATGCGGTCGCTTCATCCATGCCGCTGCCGGTATCGCTGACGGCGAGCAATACGTACTTTCCCGCTGCCATCGCTTGATGCTGCTCGGCGAAAGCCTCGTCGAATCTTTCGGCGCGAGTTTCGAGAATAAACTTTCCGCCATGAGGCATGGCATCGCGCGCATTTACCGCGAGGTTTACCAGGATCTGGTCGAGTTGGCCCGGGTCTGCCTCCACCACCGCCGAGGGCGATCTGGACACGATGAGAACTTCCACGTCATCCCCCATCAACGGGCGTAACAACTTGCTGATGTCTCTTAGCCGTTCGTTCAGGTCGAGAACACAGGGTTGGATTGCAGGAGTCCGGCTGAAGGTGAGCAGTTGCCTGGTCAGTAACGAACCCCGCTCGGTTGCCTTCCGGATGTTCTCGACGTAGAGCGACGGTCCCGCGGCGGGATCAATGCGGTCACGGAGAAATTCGGTGCAAGCGTTGATGATCCCCAGGATATTGTTAAAATCGTGCGCAACTCCTCCCGCCAGTCGGCCAATCGCTTCCATCTTTTGCGATTGATGCANNGCTCCTATGATGTCGCCTTTCGCATCGCGCAATGGAGACACGGAAATCGAGACGTCGAGGTGGCGCCCGTCCTTGGTCACCCGCACCGACTCGTAATGCTCGACGCTTTCACCTCGCGAAATTTTCTGCAGAATCTCAGGGATTTCGTCCGGACGGTCTGGCGGAGCTAGAAGGGATATGTGCTTTCCGATCGCCTCTTCCGGCGTGTAACCGTAGATGCGTTCCGCGCCCTTGTTCCAACTGGTAATGATGCCGTCCAGGTTCTTGCCAATGATGGCGTCGTCGGAGGAATCAATAATCAAGGCCAGC
>PMBA01000002.1 GCA_003152795.1 Acidobacteriaceae bacterium
TCCTTCGTTGAGGGCTTGGACGATTTCGATGAGATGCGTGGCCTTCATGAATCTGACAGGATGAGCATTGGCGTGGGAGGAGGCGACGGAGCCAAGCTAACCCATCAATTGACCTACTCAACCCTGAAGCGACATCACGAAGTCAGTTAGGTATAGCAGTTTTTCGCACCATGTCTTTGCCTTTGACCCGCCCCCGGACCACCGATACCACAGGGCCGCAAAACGCGGATGTCCACTAGAACTTCAAGAGGCGCGGAGGATCTCCGCCGGTATTTCTATAGCGGCTGGGCATTTCTGATTCCGTACCTGGCGGCCTACCTGCTGTATTACTGGCTGAAGTGGCCGGTGAACGCTGCCAGCAGCGAGGGAACAGTGAAAGCGGCGAGTGAGAGTGGGACTTGGGCCCCGCCGCTACTCCACGTCTACTGGGTCCTCCATGCGATCAATCTCGTGCTCGCGGCGATCGCGCTGGTTGGTCTCATGCGAAGGCGCGAAGCCGCGAAGGTACAGGCTCAGTCTGCTCCAAACTTTAGGCCTAAAGCTTTAAGCGCGACGCAACCGGCCGCACCTACGGCCCGTGGGGAAATCGCCTGTAAACAGGTTCATTTACAGGAGGCCGCTGAGGAAGCAGAGGGTACTGAAAGCTCGGAGATGGAAGGCAGGTCACCTTCACCCTCACTTTCCCTTTCACTCAAGATAGCCCCCTGGCTGCTCCTCGCCCTGCTTTTCTACATCCCTGGCGTCTACCTCGAATGGCCCGCCGACTCATGGGAGCACCTCCGCCGCATCAACGAATGGGCGACGATCGACGCGGCGAGCGGATTTTCCGCAGGCTATAAATCGTTCTATTTCTTCGCATATAGCTTCGTGGGGGGCATCCCCGCTGCGCACCAACTCTTCTGGCTGAATATCTACCACACAGTGGTGTGCCTATTGCTTAGCTTGCAATACTATCGGCTGGCCCAGGCCGTTGGGCTCGGCCGTCGATTGGCGTTTTTGTTCGTCATCGTCAACCTACTGACCTTCGGCAACAGCACGTTTGCGTTTTTCCGTTATTACAGTCTGGCAAGCACCCTGTTCGCCCAACTCGGGGCGGTGGCGCTCATTCGCATCGCGGTCGGGGCGCTGAAAGCGCCGGGGAAAAAAGCACGGAGCGGGCAAGGACCGCTGGCGCAGCAAATCGCACCGCGCTTTCTAGGCGCGGCGCCCGGCATCGCCTCCCTAATCTCTGCGCCCTTTTCTTTGCTCCGCGGCAGCTTTGCCGCAGGCGGATTGCTGCCGCTCATTGCCTTCAACCATGTGCAGGGGCTCGGCATCGCAGGTCTGGGGCTGGGCGCAGTGATCATCTGGCGGTTGATCGACTGGCGGCGTTTAATGGTCTTCTGGTTGGCGACGGCTGCGATTGCCTTAAGTGTCGCCGCGGTTCTTTGGTGGCCGCGGCACGCTTACGTCGACTCTGTCTACCGGCTGCAGGGTTGGCTGAACGCTTGGTATGGCTTTAACATGTACTCGTGGCCGTCGCCCGCGGCCAACCGCACGATGCAGATTCTCGGGCTGTTCGGCCTATTGAATCTTGCAGCTGGAGTTATCCTCGTCTGTCGGAACCATGTGGTCGGCTGGTTAACTGTCGGCCCGGTGATCGGCCTAAGCGTCCCGTTCATCGCGCTTCCTATTGTCAACCGCCTGGCCGCCGAAGACGTCGTCGCAATCATGGCGGCCCATCGAATGTTCTTTGCAGTCCCTTCCGGTTTGGCGGTCGTCGTGCTCACGCAAGAACTCAGCTGTTGGCTCCGGGTACGCCACCACCGGGTCGGATCGCCGTTGCAGGCGCGTGGCGCCGACATGCCGTCCGCCATCAGCGGCGGGCTGGTGGCTATTGCCGCGCTCCTGCCAACACAAATTCAAAGTTGGAGAGACCGAACCTCGCCTGCTTTCGCACTTTTACTAATGTGCCTTGGTTTCGCGATGACGGTGCCGTCAAACTGGATGGGTTTCAATCGCACCTGGCAAGTGCTTGCGCGAACACCGGACGATCTGGCATTACACCAGGTGTGGCAGAGCATCGCGACTTACGCCTCCCTTCCTGGCAAGAACTCCACTGCTCGCATTCAGACGATGTCTATACCGGGATATTTGATCGATATACAACATGCTGGCCGACCTGATGTGGACTATCGACATTTTGAAAACACGCACCTCAATCCCATCTATGATTTCACCAGAGCGATGAATGCCCTTGGCAGTGTCGATACTTTGAAGACAGCCCGCTTCCTCCTGTTTGACCCCGCCGGCTTTTACAGCTGCTATTCTCTGGCTGGAATCTGCTCGGGACACTGGCCACCCCAGGAAGCTGCGCTCGCTGCCGCCGGAACGCCCGAATTGAATACGCTATGCGGGCAAGCTGGCTTGCATGCGCAAGCGATCCCCGGAGGCAT
The DNA here is from genome assembly GCA_003152795.1 of Acidobacteriaceae bacterium. Taxonomy (GTDB): domain Bacteria; phylum Acidobacteriota; class Terriglobia; order Terriglobales; family Acidobacteriaceae; genus Acidiflorens. The sequence continues at coordinate 2,436 of PMBA01000002.1, forward strand.
CGTCTTCTATCCTGCAGACACCGCGAAACCGTGAGAACTAGTGTCCTTCAACGAGTTCTAACGCCACTTGGCACATCCTATCGGTCCATAAATTGACGCGCCTCGGGCATCAGACGACAGTCAAATATGGCTGGTATTCCGGCACAAGCTTCTGGATCTCCACCTTGACCCGGTTTGGATCCATGCTCGCTGCCTGGTGATGAATGCTCAACAGCCCGTGGCGGAGGGTCTCAAAGGGCAGTGGTTCACCCACGAAACGCATAATCTTGGGATGATCGGTCGACGCCATGTTTTCGGTGTTATGGTTGATTTCCTCGAAAAGCTTCTCGCCGGGCCGCAGACCGACGAACTTCAATTCGATATCGATATCTGGTCGCAGTCCACTCAGCTCAATCAATTGCCGCGCCACATCGACGACTTTCACCAGCTTGCCCATGTCGAGCACGAAAATCTCCCCACCCTGCCCCAATGTTGCGCTCTGCAGCACCAACCCGACCGCCTCCGACACAGTCATGAAATAGCGCGTGATCTCTGGGTGGGTGACCGTCACGGGTCCCCCGGTCGCAATCTGCTTTTTGAAGGTCGGAATCACGCTGCCAGACGATCCCAGCACGTTGCCAAAGCGTACAGCCATGAACCTCGTTTGCGGCGAAGCCGCAAACGAGGGTTCAGAGTTCTGGGTCCTGAGTTGTGGGTCAGCAAACTCTCCTCCTGCCACGCTCACGGCTTCGATTCCGGCGCGGTTGGAACCATGCCCTCCACCTACGCCGTTTTCAAGATTTCCCGCTTTCCCGCTTTCCCGCTTTTCCCCTTCGTCCCCCACCCGCCTTCCACTCTCACTCTCACTTCCACTTTGCCCTCGGCATCCCTGATGCCGCTGCAGCGCCTGGATATACAGTTCCGCCAGCCGTTTGGTGGCACCCATGGCGCTGGTGGGATTGATCGCCTTGTCGGTAGAGATGAGAACGAAACGCTCGACTCCAAACTCCGCCGAGAGCTTTGCCATTTGCTTGGTGCCGATAGTATTATTGCGGAACGCCTCGTAGGGCTGGGACTCCATCATCGGTACGTGCTTGTGTGCGGCGGCATGAAAGACCAACTGCGGCCGAAACCGTTTAAAGATCGCGCGCATGCGTTCGCCGTCGAGAATGTCGGCAACGAGCGGCACGATCTGGGCGCTGTGGCCCAAGGTGAGCAATTCCTGTTCGATCTGGAAGATCTGCACCTCGCAGCGCTCGACTAGCAGCAGGCGCAGCGGATGATAGCCAGCGATCTGCCGGCAGAGTTCACCGCCGATACTTCCTCCCGCGCCCGTCACCATAACGATCTTGCCCTGAACCAGTTCGCGAATTCGTTCCGTCTCGAGGCATATGCTCTCCCGTCCGAGCAAATCCTCAAGCTGCACCGGACGAATCTGCGTAATCTCCACCGTACCATTCACGATTTGCTCCATGGAGGGGACAGTTCGGACCTTGAGGCGCGCCTCGTTGAACACCTGCACCACCTCGCGGATCCGTTTGCCGCTCGCACTCGGCATCGCGATAACAGCTTCGTCTGCCTTGATCTTGCCCTCCGCCAACAATTCCGGCCGACCAACGACGGTCACGCCATGAATACGCTTGGTCCATTTCGCCCGGTCATCATCAAAAAATGCCACCGGCGTCATACAAAGATCCCGCCGCAGCTTCATTTCCTTCGCGAGATTGGCGCCGACATCACCCGCGCCAACGATCACAATCCGGCGGGGTGCCTTACCGTTTTCCCCAATTCCTCTCTGTCGTTCGCGTAACGTCCGGAAAAGCACGCGGACGTTTATTAATCCGACAGTGTCGAGCAAAAAGCTAAGAATCACGATGGATCGCGGCGGGGCGTGGGATCCGCCTGTCGCATACCAAATGACCAAAGCGACCAAGCTGGTTGCGGCGCACGCGAAAACGACCCGTCGGGCGTCCGGCAAACTGAAGTAGCTCAGCAGGCTGCGAAACTGGCCAAAGACGAAGAGGAATACCAGTTCGACCGGAAGCGACCATTGGAGAGTTTCCCAGAAAAGCGTCTGCTGGTCGACCAGCGGATGGAATTCGAACCGAATCAGATAGGCCAGCCAATGCGCGATGAGAATCACGCCACTGTAGGTCACACCCAACAACAGCACCTTTGTGTAGTCCGTCCCGCTGCCAAATGGCGAGCGGCTGAGCGCGGCCGGATCAACAAAAGGAAGGCTGCTGCCGTCCTTCGTCGCGGCGAAAGGCGAACCGCTATTGCTGTTACCGTTACCCATGTTGCTCATGCCTCCCGAAGATATTAGGCCAAATGCTGCATTTGGAGTGAATCGAGACACCTACACCCGGTAAATGCTTAGGTCGAGTCGGAATCACCTTCCCGCCGCAGGACCGCGCTGCCGTCCACCATGTGACATAACGCGGGAAGAATCCATGAGCTATGCAGGGTGGCGGCTGCGGCCACACCTGTATGCCGGATGGGGCCGACGCCAGAGGCGATCGACCCTCCGCCGCTCAGATTCGCGATGTGCCTTCGAGCAACGCGCGCTGCCGCAATTCAGCACCGCGTCTCCACTGCGTCGGCGCCGGGCGGGGGAAAAGGAACCAGCGGCTGGGTGCGCCCGGCAACCGCGATTAGTTCCTCGGTGGCGCCGAGCCTGCGCAATAAACCCTGCACGCCTCTTAGCGCCCTTCGGCGGGAAATAATCGCCACCACCGTCAATATAATCAGGTGCCCATCGACCCCTACACCCTGGTGTTTCGCATAGAACAGACCCAGCCGGCTTTTCCACGGACGAATCACCTGATTGTATTTCAGATCGGGATTCTCGCTGCCCTTGAGAATGTCACCCTCGTCGGAGAATACGATGGAGGAGAAGTCGGTGATTCCGGGCCGCGCATCGAAAAGATGGTATTCCTCCTCAGTGTAGAAGGCGACATCGCGCATGACCTGCGGGCGCGGGCCGACGAGGCTCATGTCGCCGACGAGCACGTTCCACAGCTGGGGGACCTCGTCGAATTTGGTCTTGCGGATGAGCCTGCCCACCCACGTGATCCGGCGGTCGTTGGCCGCCGTGGATGCACCGCCCTTCTTGTCTGCGTTTCTTACCATCGACCGCAGCTTTACCATATTGAACCTGCGGTCGCGGGCACGAGCGCGCGGAGCGATGTAAAAAGGGCTGCAGAAGTCCTGCAGCCAGATGAGTAGCATGAACACCAGCAGCAGCGGCCACAGCATGAGCAGGCCGCAGAGGGACACAACGATGTCAAACAGGCGTTTCAACATGGCTTACGACAAAAGCAGTTTTTGGGTGCGCCGAACAATGCTGGCGGCGTCCATGTCGTAGGTGGTCCGCAGATACGCCTGCGAACCGACCACGCTTGAAAAACAGCCGTCGAGCCCGATGCGCAGAAACTTGCCGAAACAAGTGCCCGCATCAGCGAGCGTCTCCAGGACGAGACCACCCAAACCGCCGTGGATGGTGTGCTCTTCCACAGTCACGAGAGCGCGATGCGTGCGCGCGGCTTCCACCAGACGACCCGGCTCTACGGGTTTGATCGTGTGCACGGCGTAAATGCTGGCGCTGATGCCAACACGCTCCAATTCGTCCGCGGCCTTGACTACCTCGGACAGGATGCCGCCGGTGACGATCAGGGCCACGTCGTGACCACGCCGCAATACGCGCGGACGCCCGAGCACGAAGGGTTCGTCCGTCGGCCCGTCGGGGCCTTTGTCCTTGTCAAGTCTAAGAAAGCAGGCGCCGGGAGTTTGCGCAATGGCCTTGGTGGCTTCAGTCACCTCCCCAAGGCTCGTGGGCGAGACACACGTCACGCCAGGAAGCGAGCGCATAATCGCCAAGTCTTCCGTTGCATGATGTGAAATGCCGAGCGCGCCGTAACTGAAGCCGCCGCCGACGGACACCACCTTCACGTTGGCGCCGTGATAGGCCGCGTCGTTGCGGATCATTTCCAGCGCACGCAGCGTCGGGAAATTGCCGATGGAGTAGGTGAAAACAACGTGACCCTCAAGCGCCATGCCCGTGGCAACCAACGTCATGTTTTGCTCGGCCACGCCGGCGTTGATGAACTGACGCGGAAACCGCCGCCGATACTCGTCGAGGACGGCAAACCCGAGGTCGCCGGTGATCAGCATGACCCGTGGATCCTTCTCCACAATCTGGCAGAGCGTCTGAATGAAACGGTCGCGCATCAGGTTCTCTCCAGCTCGGCCAGCGCACGATCGAACTCCTCTCCTCGCGCGGTCCGATAGTGCCAGAGCACGGCGTTCTCCATAAAGGAAACACCTTTGCCCTTCGTGGTGTGTGCGATGACCACCGTCGGTTTGCCCGGCTTCTCAGGAAGGTTAGTCAAGGCCGCGGCGAGCGCCTCATGGTCGTGGCCGTTGACCTCGCGCACACTCCAATTAAATGATTCCCACTTGGCGCGGAAGGGCTCCAGCTGAAGCGTTTCCGCGACGGGAGCGAGGCTCTGGATCTTGTTGTAGTCGATGATCGCAACGAGGTTGTCGAGCTGGTGGTGCTGGGCGAAGAGCGCCGCTTCCCAGATCGTGCCCTCGTCGCATTCGCCGTCGGAGAGCAGCACGAAAATCCGAGCCGGATTGCCAGCCAGCTGCAAAGCTTTGGCCATGCCGACTCCGACGCCAAGCCCGTGACCGAGGCTGCCCGTCGAAAGCTCGACGCCGGGAACGCCCTTGTGGCTGACGTGACCGGAGAAAATTGAACCGTCATGGTAATGTTTCTCGAGTTCCTCGGTAGGAAAAAAACCCAACTCTGCCAAGGTCGCATAGACTGCGGCCCCCGCATGCCCCTTGCTCAGGATGAATCGGTCGCGGTCTGCCCAACGTGGCTGCCGCGAGTCATACCGCATGACACCACCGCCATAGAGCACAGCCAAAATGTCGGCGATGCTGAACGCCGCGGCGATATGGGAACTCCCCCCGCGACTGGTCATGTGCAGGACGTGGATCCGCACCCGCTTGGCGAGCTCTTGTGTGTTCACAGTCCGCCGGCGAATCTCTCAACTATGACTATAGAACTCTAGAACCTTGTCGCAGACATGGTGCACATCATCGTCAACCAGCGACATGTTCAGCGGCAGCATGATGCAACGCGTGAAGAACCGATCCGTCTTGGGCAAACGCTGCTTGAACCCGAGCTTTCCAAACTGATGGACCGGTCGTCCACCCCATTGGATGAGGGTGCCGACACCCTGCTCTTTGAGATAGGCCTTGAGTTCGTCCCGTTTGTCCCCTTCGACCTCGTAGTTCTGATAAATGTCGAAATGATTAGGATCACTTCCGGGAGCAGGCGGAAGCGTGACACGTTCGCAGGCGCCAAGGCGCTGTTGATAAATCGCCGCGATGCCGCGTCGCCGCTCCACGACGTTCGGATAGTCCTTTAGCTGGAAGTCAAGATAAGCCGCTTCGACGTTGTCCAAGCGGGAATTCATGCCCCACATGACCACATCGCCGGTTTCGTCACGCCCATGATCGCGCAGGAGGAGGAGCTTTTTGTAGATTTCCTCGTCATTCGTCAGAACGGCACCACCGTCGCCAAGGCAGCCCAGCACCTTGGCGGGATAGAAGCTGATGCAGGCCGCGCGGCCAAAAGTCCCTGCAGACCCTCCCTTGAACTTCGAACCCAATGCCTGTGCCGCGTCTTCGAAGACCCCGAGGCCATGCTTCGCGGCGACGGCCATGATTCGATCCATGTTGCAGGTTCGCCCGTTGAGCTGCGTGGGGCAGATCGCTCGAGTCTTGGGCGTGATGGCTGCCTCGATCGCGTCGGCATCAATGCAGCGATCCGCTCCGACCTCGACCGGCACCGGCACGCCGCCGGCGAAATGAATCGAGGCCGCCGTCGCCACCATCGTATGGGAGCAAATGATGACCTCGTCGCCCGCCTTCAGTCCTCCGGCCATCAGGGCCATCTGGAGGCCATCCGTGGCGTTGGAAACGCCGACGGCATATTTGGCTCCCGTGTAGGCCGCAAGGTTGGCCTCAAAGTCCGCCAGATCCTTTTGCATGATGAAGGCGCCGCGGCGCCCCACGGCGCGCAAGGTCTCGAGGAAACGGCCCTCGCTGGCCGTGAAGACAAACGGGTAGTTGAAGAATGGAACGGTACGCATGGGTTGGAAAAAGCCTTAAGCGTCGGCGGAGGGCGCAGAGTGGCAATCCTGAATTGAATAGCGGAATAGTCGCGACTCGGTGCGGGCATGCACCTCGATGGTACCGACCGGCTCCGCGCCGAGTTTTTCGTAGAATCTGATCGCCGAGAGTTGGTTGGCTCCCGTAACGATCCGAATGCAGCGGACACCCCGCCTTCGGTACTCGCCTTCCATCGCGGAGAAAAGCGCGCGGCCAACGCCGGAGCGTTGCAGTTTTTGGGTAACGCAGAAATTGAGAATCTCGGCACCGGGCAGATCCGGGACCGGGCTACGCGCCGGGTAACGCAGAGTCTCCCAGCAACGCCGCAGTGTGCGCCAACTGAGAAGGTGGCGGGCCAGGGCGGGCAGCAAATGCCGCCAGGCATGGACCAGCACATACCGGTAAACTCGCCGCGTGTCGGTTGACGCGCAGAGGAAGCCCACGATGTGCTGGTTCGCGCTGGCAGTGAGAATAAACGCGTCCGGGCTGCGTCCGATCGCGCCGTAGAGTCGCGCCAGGAGCCCGGTACCCAGCGACGTCAGAAAGCCACTGCTGATCTCCTCCGCGTGAAGGCGGGCGAGATCTGCAAAGGCCTCTGGAGCCTCTGCGGCCGCCAGAAGACGGATTTCAGGCAGAGCCATGACGGTTGAGGAAGGCGATCAGTCGATCCTGGAAGGCCGGAGTGACTTTGGGGTGCACCGGCAGCGAGACGAGTGTGCTGGCGGCGGCCTCCGCGCGGGGGCAGGAGCCCAAAGTATAATGCACGAGGCGCAGTTCGTCGCCGGCCAACGGATGGACGGCAGTAGCATACCAGCCCGCGAGTTCAAGGTTGGCGGCGCGGGCAGCGTCCAACAGAATTTCCTTCTGCCGGACAAAAAGTGGCAGTCGCGCATAAACTGCCTCGGCGCCAGTCGGACTGACAGGCAGCCGGGCAGCGTCAGCCCGCAGCCCGATTATGTAGCGCTCGGCTTGCCGTACTCGTTCCGGCAGGAAGGCCATGGCCTGATGCCGGGCCCTCGCAAGACGCCTTCTGGAAAAGCCGCACATCTGCCATCCAAAATCAGCAGCCATCGCCGCGCCGGGTCCCACAGGGTTGTAGTTGGACTGAGCCACACCCGCACGCCCGAGCATATGAAACGCGCGCCGGACCAGCCAGTAGCGCCGCGGCCCATAGAGTAATGTAAACATGAAATACTGTGCCGCTATGACGACCGACTTCTTCCGCGGCGGCGGCCGGAAATCGCGCGAGTAACCACTTTCGGCACAGGCCTGAAGAGTCGGGTCGTTGAATCCGGCTTCACCGCCAACGCCGGCGATGATCGGCTTGCCCCACTCGTAGGACCAGAACGCCGCCGCCCCAATCGTGCCAACCACGCGCTGGCGGTGCTTGGACGCAAAGGTGTGACAGCAATCCTCGAGCACAGGGATTCCGTGGCGTTGAGCGACGGGCAGAATGGCATCCAGATCGGCCGGCATTCCAAACGTGTGTTGGACGATGACTGCCTTGGTCCGAGGAGTAATCTTGGCGGCGAAGTCGTCCGCATCGAGATTCACGCTACCCGCCGCCAAGTCCGCCCAGACCGGAATCGCCCCAACTGCCATCACAGCCTCAGGCACTGCCACGCAAGTGAACGCCTGTAATATCACCTCATCGCCAGAACCGACGCCCAATAAGCGCAGGATATGATACAAGCCGACACGTCCCCGATAGTAGAGTAAAGAACCTGGAGTCGTCATCAGTGGGCGAATTTGCCTTCTGGAGAAGGAGCTGGCATTGGGAGAATGGAGCGCAGGATGCCCCAAAGGCTCCCAACGCCGTAACTCCAGTGCGTCAAATAGAACAGTGGAGGCAACAGCAGCAGCATGACCCATCGGCGGTGCAAACGCGCCTCCCCGATGCTGGCGACAACCGCGAGCAGCGCATAGACTATGAGCGGAAACACGGCAATCCATCCAATCAGCCAGATTGCGACAGGCAGCACCAGATGATACAAAACAAACGCCGCCGGCACCAAATTGCGCGCCCCGAAAAGACGCGTTCGGGTCAGGCGTCGAGAATAGAAAACCCTGAATGGGCCGCTAAAAATCCACCTCAGGTACGAACGTAACTGGGTGCGTGGGTGATAAACACATGTCACAGTGGGGTCGAGCAGGATGCGTCCGCCAGCCTGCCGGAGGCGGGCGTTGAACTCGCGGTCCTCGATCCGGATCATCGACTCATCGAAATAACCGATGCGGTCGAAAACCGCCCGGGGATAGCAGCCGCAGAAAACCGATTCAACTTCGCAAAGACCGTGTGGGTGCGAACGCCAGGCCGCTCCGCCATTGCCGAAAGGCGCCGAGACCAGCGAGGCAAAGGCGTTTCCCCAAGCTGTGTTGCCCGGAGCGGTCAGACGCAAAGCCCCCACGTTGTCCGCTCCGTGCTGCTGGAGCAACGCCACCAAATGGGAAATATAGTGGCGTGGATAATCGGCATGCACATCGAGGCGCACGACCACGTCCGACCTCGACGCCCGCAACGCGAGGTTGAGCGCACAGGCAGTGGTGTGCCGGGGGTTGTCGAGCACATGGAGACGGGGTTCGCGTGCCGCCCAAGTCGCCAGGATCTCCCGCGTCCCGTCGGTACTCATGCCGTCGACGACCCAAATCGACAGCCGTTCCGGTTCGTAATCCATTTTGAGGATACTGTGCAGGAACTGGCCGATAAAGGCATTCTCGTTCAGACAGGGCACGATGGCTGCCACGGTTGGCAGGGCGGGCAAAGGCGGTAAACTCAGCTTTGCGGTCATTACTGCACCGTTGGCGCCCTGCGGCAATCTGTGATCCGATGATCATTCAGCATCTTGCCGAAGTTCATCGAGTGAGGAGCACATCCAGTTGTGTGGTGGCGATATCTTCGAGTTCGTATCCCTGAAACCGTTGGTCCACCGCGAATCCTGCTCGAAGGGCCGCAAGCGACTCGTCATTCACTACCGTTTTCGCCTCCCGGACGTTCCAGGACTGTTCCGCGAACATTTTGAGGTAGTCGCTTGCTCGCAGTCGATTGCAGTAGGCAAACTGATTCGCTGCGATGCGCGCCCATTCGTCATCCGAATACTGGAGGAAATTAATGGCCGAAATCGACCGATCGGTATGCTGAAAATGATCACTGGGGTCGATGACGTGGAGCGCCATCCCCGTCGGCTTGAGTACCCTTCGCGCTTCCGTGAAAATGCCTCTTAGAACCGGTTCCGGGACATGCTCTAGGACGGTAACGGAGAAATGGATGTCCACGCTCTCCGCGGGCAGTGGCAATGCGGCTGCGTCCGCTGGCGCCATATAGTCGATCCGCGCTAATGGGAGAAACCGCCGCGGATCCTCCCAGCCTCGTTGCAGAGCGGACATCCGCTCCTGGAAAGTCGCTCTAGGGCAGACTTGCCCGTACAGTTTTTCCAGGAGCACGGGATTTTGAGCGATCCATTTCAGCGCGTGCTTCGTCATGCCCCAGTCGATGCGCCGATGCAGGTCAACCGTGACGATCCGGTCAGCGCCGCTTAAGTAGAAGCCGATTGGGACCAGCGGCACATGTCCGGCGCCCACCTCCAGGCACGTTTTCCCCACGACTGTTGAGCCCATGGCGCTGATCCGCTGGGCCATCTCGATTTGCACCGGGAGGCGTCGCATGGGGTCGCCGGTGAGGCGGCCGAATCGTTTTTGGCCGACTTTGTAGAGCGTTTCGCCCATGGGCAGCCACGCCATGGTCTTCATGATCGCCGCCTTGTATCGCCAATTCATTTGCTATGATGTCTCGTGCCGGCCCCGATCGCCGGCGCCCCTGAACTGCGCTGCTCGCCGGTCGGGAAGGATTTATGCGTGGAGTCGCTCCAGTACCCAACGTTTCAAAGCCAGGGTCCGATGGTAGAGCCGCCAGGTCGCCAACCACGAGGTTATCGCGCGCACTCCCCGCGGGCGAATCAGCACCCCGCCGGCCAGACAGTGGCTTGCTTCGCGGAGGGTGAGCAGGTTGGCGTGCCCGCCGGCCATCTTGAGATTCAGGTCCCGCTCTGGACCCCGCCAATGCTGATATCCCAGCCGCAACGAGGCATAGCTGTGGTTCTGATGGATGGCGGTAACTGAACCGGTCGCGTCCACCACCGGAATCCTGTCGCGCCGGCACTTCCAAATGACCCACGCATCCCACCCTACCCGCCCAATGGCAAAATCCGGCATTCCGATCGGCAGGTGCTTCGGAAAAACGAAATAGTCCATGGCGCTCGGGCCGTGAAGGTGTCCGTTCTTGCCACTGCTGGCGAACAGCGCTGCCCAACCCTCCGGCGGCAACGTTGACAGATCATTGGTCACGTCCAGATCACAGCGCTGGCCAGACAGTATGAAACGATCGTACCTTTCGAGGTTCAAGACCGCGCGCGGTAACGTCTGATCGAATAACATATCCGCGTTGGTGAACATGACGATATCATAGCGAGAAAGCTGAGTTGCCCGAGCGAACGCGTCGCTCACCAGCGGTGTTCCGAATCCGTTTGTGCGGATCTCGGCCTCATGGTGGGCGCCGAAATCCTCCGCTGCTTGCTTCACTCCTATCTCATTCCCGAGAAGTATGATCTGCAGTGACGGATGCAACCCTCGCCAACTGGCCAGCGCGTTGCGCTGGATCGTGCCAATGTGCCCTTCAAAAGCCTTGGGAATGGAGAACAGCGTGAACATCAGTATTGATCTTCCTGTCAAGCCTTGGATCCTCTCCATCGAGGTCCCGGCAGTGCCCTTTACCACCGACGGATTCTCGGATTGGGCATCCAAGCCGTTTTAGATCCAAGGGTACCACGGATTCGCCTCGCCGGGTCGGAAGACCAGCCTGCGGCAGCGAATCGACACACCGTGCCGGTATTAGGCAACGTCTCTGCCAAACACCGCAGAAAATCGCTCCGACTAGGGAAACCTCTCCCCAAACTCCGTCGTTGGGCTGAAAAACGCGGCGATTCTGAAAGAGTGCCAGAAACAACAGGGTGGTCGAATTCTAGTAGAAGCTCCATAAATGCAGCAACGTAACCCTCGGGTAACCGGGTTACCTGCCTTCGCAAAAATGCCCTAATCTTCTAACATATGGTTTCCACCTCGTTTGGCACCATGATTAAGCCCAATTCCTCTCAAACAACGCGGCATCTCACTTCAAATACACGGACCTTCCCCAATGCAACGCGGCAAGCGGCCCACCGATTCAATGCGTGCTGCATCCGCAAGGAAGGGTTCCGGCGGATCTTACTCCACAACGCATAACCACCAAGTAACCACCGCAAGAACGCTAACGTCCGTTCACGCTCCGGCGGGCAACCCAATTCTGGGCAAACCGGTGCGATAAGTCGGTTCATCCCCGCCGGCAAGACGCTTCCCACATAGGCGCTGACTTCTCGGCTCGCACCAGAGAGCGAAACTACGCGAAATCCGGCTCGTAACGCTGTCTCCACGATCAAACGGTGATACGCTGGGATGCGACCACCCCAGTTGTAGTCGAAAACAACCACGGTCGACGGCCGTGTCGTAATCGCTCCCACGCCGGAAGGTCGCGACGACTGCGAAGTATCAGTCACGACGAGAGCGGCGGGTTGCGAGGGGTTTCGGCCGGCCGCCACGGTGGGATGTCGCGGAACATCGTCAGCAAGACCACGATGACGAGCGGGCCCAGCAGAAATCCGAAGGTTGCCATGGCGGTCAGGGCTGGCGCCGAGCCCAAGACGCTCGCCGGAATCACATTTGAAAAACCCACGGCGTTGGCAAGCCGCCTAGGCAGACGTCGCAGCTTCCCATCCAGCCAAGTTGCGAACACAAAGACCACCGCCGCGGCCACGGCGACCCCTGCGAATCCCGCCCCTGAATACGCGGTCGCCGCAAACGATCCGTTGGCATTGCTGTCGAGGCCAGTTGCCGCCAACGACACGAGATGGAAGTCGACGCTGTCGCCTACCATTGGAAACTTCAGGATCCCGAGCCATCCTCGGAATGGAAAGTATTCCGGGAACGCATAGTAATAGCATCCCGAAACAGCTGCGGGCGCCCCCAGCGCCCGAGCCCCCAAGTCCACAAGCGACTCCAGGAAAGTCCCGTGGTAGAAATACTGAAATACGTAAGCTCCGGCCACCGTCAAGCCCAGCGCGCCGAGCAAGGGGCGCCAGGCGCCAGCCCAGTGACGCACCACGTGGCGCAAATTGAACCGTCGAGAAACGAACGCCAGCAGGGGGATCGCAACGGCCAGAAGGAGCATCAGGCGCGATCCGACTATCACGGCCGGAACCCACATGGCCGCCGCGATGATCCCGAGCCAGACCAGGCGCAGACCGCGGTTGATCCGCTTCTGGTCCGGCACGGTCCAGAACAGGAAGGGACACCACACTCCGTGCGCCCAGCTCGCGGGCGCGGTACCGCTGAGCGAATGTCCGTTGATCACATCCCCAATCTGATTCCGCAGGTTGATGTACTCGTAGTAATTGGAAGTTGAATAGAGTCGCTCAACGAGGGGAAGCACTTCCCAGTTCCGGATCAGAAAATACCCGCTGGCGCCCGCAGCGAAAGCCGTGATAACCGCCAAAAGTGCGATGCCCAACGGACGATCTGGCGCCTCCGATCCGGGCGACGTACAGCCCAGGATGAACAGGCACGGCAGGGCGATGGTCAGTATGATGGCATCAATCGCCGTCGCGCGCTGATAAATGATGGGATCGGTGGGAAAGTTGACGCCAAGATCGATCCATAGTGGCGCTCCCTGCGTCAGCCCGTTGGTCACAAGAAAAAACGCCAACCCCATCGGCATAAGCAGGAGGCGACGCTCCCGGATCATCACGAGGACGCACAACAGGACTCCCGAGAGGCAAATCACGCCGTTGAGCGCCAAGATGTAGAGTGTGCCGTCAGGTAACATCGTCCATCAGTTGGCGTCCGAGTCGATACCGGGCCGCCAGTTAACATATGCTCTCGCGGATCGTGAAAACAGACGTTCCTTCGCCCGGCCAGCGGAAGGCGACGGCCGACCCTGAAAGCCATCGCTGTCTCGTATCGGGGACCGTTCCCGATAATCCGTAAGACGGACGCACTCGCTGTCAAGCAGGGTATCTCCCTGCAATCACGTCCTTGCCCGCAGATAAACCCAAGCGGGCCCGGCTGGCCTCCCGAGCCCACGCGTCGCGTGTGCCGGCCAACGCCTCAAGCTCGGCGCGTTCCCGCTCGGTCACACTAATTGGCATCAGCAGGCGCCGATTCGCAGAATGATCCAGCTTCAGCACATTCGCACCAATAGGGCAGATTATGATCCCAGGATTTCCCCTTACACCACGCAAGTCTCACTCAGGAGTCATAGCACAGTTTCGTTCCGCAACCTTCTTCACAACTTCCTCATATATATGCCGATATTGCTCCGCCACAATCGAGTAACTCCAGAGACGCGCCGCACGTTCTATTGCCATAACTCCCATCTTCGCACGGACTTCTTCCCGAAGCATGCTGCGCATAGCCTCTGCCAGCTGCTCAGTGTCGAACGGATCGACGAGCACACCCGTGATCTTGTCTGCCACCGCGTCGGGAAGGCCCGCGGTTCTGAAGCCAATCACCGGGCAACCACACGCCTGCGCCTCTGTTGCCATTTGAGGCAAGTTCTCTATCCGTGACGGCACAATTGTCACATCTACGGCGCTATACAGCAACGCCATTGTATAGTCATCATAAACCCGACCGACCGCATGAACCGAGCAGTACTCCGGCACCGTGCGACCGCCACCGCCAACCACAACGCATTCGATCCGCTGTCCGCCATCCAACCTCAATTTGTCGAGCGCTGCCATAAGAAGATCGTACCCCTTATTTCTATCCCCAACTCCGCTTGCGGCTCCAAATAACACAAGAGGCCGTTCTGCCGGCAGCCCAAACACCTGTCGCGCAAACCGTTTTTCATGTCGCCGAAACCTTTCGGTATCCAGTGCATTAGGGATGACCGATGTCGGCCAATCCCTCGTAAGCGGGCTGCTCCTCACGCATTTCTCCATCCAATAACTCGGACAGACGATCCGCACCGGCCTGCGCCAGTAGTGGCGCTTCACTTTCCACACCAGCCTATCGAGATCTAGGCCCGTCTTGTGCGACCACAGACCGAAACCTACATAGCCAGTCCGCCACCGTTCGTCCTCTTCCGTCCCGGCTATGTGTTCCGTACCGCAAAAGCCCCACATATCGTGGAATGTCCACACTATTGGCTTCCTTATGCGCGCAACTTCTCGAATGGACATATATTCAGAACCGATCCAATGCAGATTTATAATATCAGCATCACTACGATTTGCTTCTCGACCTATTCCCGATGAAAATAGAGCTAGAGATCGTATACCACTGTCCTTACGCCGCTGCAACTTCAGCAATCGCTGTGCCAACAAGAATCGCAGTAGGCACCTAGCTTCCTCTCCCCGTCCCTTTGGCCCCGATACACTCGGCTCATCAGACTTCTTACTCATCACCCTGACGACCGAGTCGACGCCGAGTCCCCTTAACGCTCGGTTTAGCCTAAGAACAGCACGCCCAGCACCCGACCCTCCATCGCTTGCCGTTAGGTGAAGCACCTTCATTCAGAGCACCATATATTTGCCGATCTTCTCCTTAAACATCTCCAGATTCCAATCCCGCACTATCATCCGCGGGATCTCAAAATGTGAGGTCCACCGTCGTAGCTGGCCGGGAAAATTCGCGGCCACCCGCGACAAACCGAGGCTCTTACATACTTCCACCGACCAACGATTGTAATCGCTGCGACCCCCAAAAGGGTATGAGAATGTGCGCACCTCTCTGCCGATTATCCCCGAAAGTTGTTCGCAACTGCCTTTGATTTGCCTCCACTGCTCATCCGGCGAAAGAGAGGATAGAAGTTGGTGCTCCACCGTATGGCCTCCCAACCCTATCCGACTACACCGGGCGAGTTCCCTTAGCTCCTCTCGGCCCATTATTTGATGGCTCTCCCGTGCCGTAGCAGGCGTGCCCGCCCAAACACGCATTTGATCGAGTATCGCCTCTCTTTCCGCCACTTGCAGGGTCTTAATCAACGACAGAGCGTAATTATATGCTGCCATCAGCCCTTCAGGCGACGAAGTCTCCAAGGTCAACTGTTTGCCCGCGACGCAACCGCTAAACATCCGGGGACGATCGCCTCCAGTCAAGAACACCCGCTCCAACTCGTCCCACCAAAATTCTCGCGACGTGCCCACATATCCTGTCGCTACAAATATCGTAGCTGGTACGCCGTGCCTTTCCAGAATCGGTTTAGCCACCTCCCAATTATCCAGGTAGCCATCGTCAAACGTTACAACAATCGCCGCCCTCCTCCCCACCCTACATCGCTCGAATTCCTGCACCTCGAACGTGCGCGAAAGCCAGCGCATTTGCTCCTCGAAATTCTCCGGGGTTACACACAGCTTTTGCGGATCGGTCTTCGCCCAACACACCCGATGATATAGCAAAACCAGCACCGGCGGAGAAAACCGATTTATAAGAATATTTAGCGGCCTGCGAAGCCGATAATACCATGGTCGACACCGCCTCCTTGCCGCAGCTCGCCAACTTTCTCCCTTTCGCTTCTCCACTAGATTCCATGTCCCTCCTCTCATCTGGCCGAAACTTCTGACGTTTCCAATCAGCCTCGAATTGCGCACTCCTAACTTACAAACTATTCACCAGCTCGAGCGATCGCCCCGATTATTACAGGGTAATCCTCATCCGCAGAATTGAGAATTGCCGGCTCATCCAAGTCCTCAACCGCCAGACCCTGCAACAGCGCCGTGGCGCTCGCAAGATTCCCATATACCCTCAAACGAACATCGCAAAAATCCCTACAAAACAATCGCTGCACTGATTGCCGTGTGAACCGCCAATAGTCGCCCCATCTATCGGCGTCATACCTGCTCACTTGTGATATTCCAGCGACCGTCGCCAAAACAACACCCCCTGGCTTCAGGACTCTCCTTACCCCCATTAGCGCCCGATCGCACGAAAAGATAAAGCTCAGTGTCTGTGTCAGTATGAAGCAATCGGCGACCCCCCGCGGCAGGCCCTCTAGGTCGGCTAGATCTCCCCCGACCACTGTGCCACCGGTCTGAGATCCGTATAGGAACTTCATCGCTCTATGCTTCTGCCCGAATAGATCAGTGTACTTACTCTCCCCCATCTCCAGCACGTCTCCAGTAATATAGCGTCTATTCTCACGAAGAAATGCTTCGATATAAAAGCGATCGATCGGGGTACCTCGGTCCATACCGAAACTTCTGCTAATCGGCTCCAGACGCAATTCCGCAGCGTTGATCGGGGAGCATATCCGTTTCGCCTTACGGACGCATCGGCCAATCATGTGACGAGCTGACACGATAATACCCATATCTTCGCTCTTTGTGTTTCAGTCGTGATAACCCGTTGATCCTCTACTTAATAAACTATCCTCTTGCGTATCCAGGTGTATCTGTGGTTTGTCCGAATCATTGCGCCCACGCACCGCCCGCCATGAGAGTATGAAATGAAGGACATACATTGAGCCCATTATTACCGGAATCGCGGCGATTGCCATGGCAGAACTCATATTGCGCATCCCGATCACCACCAGCACGGCCGACAGGACACCTATGCGAGCGACGTCCCAAATGAGCTGCAGACGAAGTCGATTAAGCATCGTAAGAGTCGGCATCGTGGGCCAAAATACATAACTGATAAAATAGGGTATCGCCAAGAGCTGCGCTAGTTGGCCAGCATTTCCCCATCGGGGACCAAAGACGAATTCAAAAAGCTGGGGCCCGCCGATTAGAAGAGCCGTGAAGGGTAGCCCTCCCAGGAAGGACGCCAATCTTGCGGTATTTTTCATAGCGGCTAATGCCGCGCGCCCATCCGCTTTCCCGAGGGAGTCGCAGAGCCTATGGCTAAATACTTGTGACAACGGCTGCCCAATCAATGTGCTCGGCATCCCCATCACTCGTTCAAGCAGGGAAAATAGACCGACAACATGTGTGCCATAGAATCGCTCCAGCAGGACCACTGGCACCGAGATCGCCGCGGCGTTCACAATCGCCGACGGAGCGGATATCAACGGGAATCGAGAGAACTGCACGGCCAGCCCCCTCAGTGATTGCCATCGGATCATAGGCCTAATCACCTCTCCTTTGAGGATCGGATATCCTACTAGGGCAACCACGCCACAGACGCGGCCTATCGCATCTCCGGAGAGCAAAGCCAAACCGCCTAGGCCCAATGCACTACCCCCCACTTGGATCGTTACGGTGCCCAAACTTTGTGCAATACGACAACGGACTATGGATGAAAATCGTCCCAACCGGATATAGTACTGCGTGACCGCCGACGTAACGCCGCCCGCCGCAAGCGACAATCCAAGCAATGGAGCCCAATCTGCCAACTTCCTCCAGTCGCCATTTCCTAGGGCTGGCTTGATAACCCAAATCAAGCCTACTATTATCCCAGTTGCTCCGACCGAGATAATTGAGCTCAATATACATAGACCGCGTGCCGTTTCGGTCTCCTTGGGCACTAGGATGGCTTGCTCATATCGGGCACACACCAGCATCCCAGACACGGTCACCGTTGTCGCGTAAAGTTGGTAGAAGCCAAAGTCAGTTACGTTGCACCAGCGCGTTAGCAATGGCATTGCTGCGAGCGAGCATAGCTGACTGGCCAAGTTTCCTCCAGCCAACAAGCCCATCTCTCGCGGTAGAAGGCGAAGAAACCGATGTGTCAGAAGACTCATTGTGCGCCGTCCATCAAAAGGTGCTCGGCGATCGAGATTTCACTGCCACCATAACCTCAGGTTCCATCGCCCCCGCGCCTATACGGCCTCATGGCGCCCATATTACTCGGTCTCTTCTCGGGGCCGTGTTCCTAAAGCCCTTTGTCCGCTTTTTAGTCAACTATCACTCTCAGAGCCGACAAATTCTCGTATAATTAAGTCTAGTTCTGCTGCCCTCTTAATATATGTATGATCTCGAAGGGTTCGAGCCTGCCCGGCCAAGGCGATTGCTTCCCGCTCCCTGGGATGATCAAGCAGCCAACGCGCCTTCTCCAAACATTCTTCTGGCGAGCCAAACGCCACCACTTCTCGATCTACCTCAAACACGGAGCGCAAATTGTCGTTGGCGTCCGTCAGCAAACACGTGCCTACCCCGGTCGCCTCAAATATTCGCATATTGTTCCCGCCCATCTGACCCGCAATGTCAGCATGAATATTCAGCGTAACGGCGGATTTACGCTGCGCACGGTAAAGTGCCCTCCCAAAGAGCGGGGGCCGCAACAACGGTCGAAGCAGAGGGTTGATCTGCCGCATCGGCCGAGATTCCCACGCGCCCGCGCGCCCCACGACTGGCAGGGTTTTCAATCTTTCGGAACTAACGCCACAGGATCGAAGGAGCCCTAACCCGTCGTAGACCATTCGCCGAATATTGGTGTGCAACCAATCGCGCACCGGACTCAAAGCAGCGGATGGACTATGTATTCGGATGGGCAGAGCCTTGGCAATGGCTTCTAGCACCCTCTCCCGGATTAAGTGGTATCCTTTTGCCCGCAATAGACCGCCTACAAACAGCACCTCTTCATCGACAGGTGTTCTCTCCGGCAAATCTGACAAGACACTTGTGTTAAATGCTTGCGCGAACTGTTGGCACCGGAATCCCTGTTTTTCGAACGAAGCCACCCACGATTTCGTCGGACTAAGCAATACATCGTATTGGCGAATAGAATCTAGTAAATAATACGGCGAGCCATTGAATCCCAATACCATCCGAATACAACGGCATCGCGAACGGAGATCCTTGATGAACTCGCCTGAGAAGGTCACCGGATCATCGAAAAACACAACGTCGGGCCTCCATTGCTCCAACTGTTTTAAGGTGATCGAACAAACCCACTCCCTGTTAGGAGTCCTAAAGCCGTTTTCACCTGCCCACGCATATTGCTCCGGGCGGGCATTAGCCACGATCTCCTTCACCTCATAGCCATATCGTGGCAGTGCCGCACTTAGGGCCCCAATCCGCCCAAAACTGTCTTCCAATAACGCGGTATGCTGCACTTCATAAGGAGCGTTCCGGAGACCCGGCCTATTTTCATAGAACGACTGAAGATAGCAGCCGTACAATGTTGTAATATGACAGAGACGCATTGTGGAATCTCGGCTTATCGGATATCAAACGGTAGCGATAGGTTCTTCGCCTTCGATGCGAGCCTGGCAGATTAAGCACTCCACATATCAGCAGAATTGTGGCCCGGTTCGTACAAACGCGCCACAATGGCCAGCCCCATCATATCTCTCTTCAGGAGGTCGCTGTTGTTGCCCACCAGCCTCGGACAGCCCGCCGCCCGAAGGATTCAGACATTGCATCAAGCGCATACATCTATACGGGCGGTCAAGCCGTCTCGATCAATTCAAAAAGGTCGCGCTTTGGCGTCAGGAAGAACACCAGTCTCCGATTACCAAACGCCGCTGCCGGTACTGGATCGGACAATGGCAGGCAGCCAAGATTTGTGAACCGCACCAACATGGCGTCAAATTGCGACGTCGCGAAGCATAGATGATAGAGGCCACCACGCCTCTTCTTTACGATCTCGGATACAGGGCTGCTATCATCCATCGCTTCGATCAGCTCAATGGTGCCACCTTCCAACTTCACAAATGCAACCCTCACCCTCTGGATCGGATCCTCGATTGTGGCCGAAACGGATTGAGGTTTGACCAAGGGAGCCAGAAATCTGTCGAGATATTCCTTGATGTTATCGACGGCGAATCCCACGTGATGGATGCGAATGTCGACTTCGCTGTTGCCGCCTCCACCCGGTGCTTCAGATCCTTTCTGCATAGTCCAGCCCCCGAGGGTTCAACCCAGCTCCGCCGCGCCACTCCACGCTTCTTAACGTCCCACCGAACATCCAAGATCAGTTTCTCTATTCACGCTTGATTGCCAACGGCCAAGCCCAGCCTTCATCGTTGACCGATCTTAAGTAGCTTCCTATCTCCCCGGATCCATTGCCCCCGAGCGTCTCCGGCAAGAAGCCATGCTCCCGATAGAGATTTGCCACCAAGGTGTTCTTGCCAGTCACCACATACTTCCCGCGCAATTGACAGCCTCCGCGTCCAGCCACGATCTCCCGCAGGTACATCAGAAAGGCATCCTCCACCCGCCGTCCGATGACTCTGCAACTCATGAGCAGGCAGTCAATGTTCCAAATCCCTCCACCCGTATCCCGCACGATACCGACGCATACTAATCCCTGGTCACCATACCGATCCTTCAAGCGCAGCCATGCCACTGCGCTGCCAGCGCTCCCGGCCAAGCTACGGATTTCCTCACTGGAGAAACGCCGCCCGGTCAAGTTGAATTGATTGGTTTTTTGTATCAATTGGTGGATCCGGTTAAAGTTCTGGTCATCGCAAAGGCCCACCCAGGCGACCATCTCCAAGGAACTTAGAAAGCCATCTAGGTCTGTCGCGGATCGTTCCAAGTTTCGGCGCTCTTGGTTCGCCGTGTACATATCCGCGCGCTGCCGATCTTCGGCGGTCATCCCAGGTCGGTCAAACGTCTCCAATTGCTCCAGTGTTCGTAGCCACTCGCCGATATCTATCGGCATATCCGGGACGCAAACCATCGGCAGCTCGATTCTCACCTGCGCGCGCTCGACGGGATTGTCGTCGATAAACACCAACGACTCCAAGCCGATGTTCAGCTCACGCGCGATCCTCACTAGATTGTCGGGCTTCGGGTCTCGGTTGATCTGCAGATTTGCAAAATCTCGCGTCCTCAAGACCATGTCCGGATGGGTGTCGATAGCGCTGATCGCCACGTTGGCTTCGTTCTTGCTCGATACTGCCAGCAGGACCCCACGGCTTCGCAGTCCCTTCAAGAACATCTGTACGTCCCGATAGGCGCTACCTGGATAGTCCTGCCCCAGATGGATGCCTTCCAACCCATCGTCCCCGATCTCCCCTCCCCAAAGTGTGTTGTCCAGATCTACCACCACACATTTAGCCGCCGGCCTCTGCGTGGCGGCGAAGCAGCGAACAAACCGGTTCGCCAGCGCGGACATGTTCTTAGGCGCGATGCCGACCCGAGCGACGTAGTCCATGCATGCGTCACTCCACTCCTCACTCCCGCGGGCCGACACGGCCCCGGCATAGTCGAACACCCACGCGTCGTTGAAGCTCGTCAAGGCCTCGGCCAACTCCCGATTGGCCGCGCCGATGATATGTTTCAGACTTCGGGGCTGAGAAGCGCTGAACGGGTCCAGACTATCGAGACGGGGCGATGCGAAGTTGCTCACCAAGATGGTGGATGCGCTTCGCATCCTGATCTCCCGCACCACCCTCACGAGACGGTCTCGCAGGGCCCGGATCTTCTGCTCCGCCCCGTCGGGGCCAACAGCGTAATACTCATCCGGTAGCCAGCGCTCCACATCCTCAAGTCGAAGCGAGATCCAGATGGCGCCAGGCTGCATCCGCCAAAACTCTGATATTGCTGGAAGCACCTGTTCCTCAATCTGGCCGAAGGGAGCGAACCAAGGATCAACCGGGAAGCGAGCGCGATTGGAAGCAACAACGAGATAAGCATCAAGAAACTGTATTGAATGGGACGCCAGCACGGCCAATCGCATCCAGCAGTCGGTTCCACTCTTCCGCAGGCGGCGCGCAATCTGAATATAGTCTGCCGGGCTTGAGCAACGCAATGCGTCCAGCTGTGCCATGTTAGTCAAATCCATAGAGGCGCGTCGGCGTCGCCGGCATCTTCTTGTTCGTCGATCACAACTCGACTTCCCGCCTCTCTATGAATCCTGTCGGTCCGCCAGCAACCCTCGAACCTTCTCCTGGAAGTCGCGCGGGCTTTTGAGCTGCGTCGCGTCCTGAGGACGGATCTTCACTTGGAAGACATGCTCGATACTCATGACCAAGCTGACATGGGCGATGCTATCCCAGCTCTCAACATCGTCCCTTTTGAGATTAAGGTCAAAGTTCTCTAGTGGAAGCTCGAGGGTGTTGATGAAGATAGACCGGATCTGGTCGTCGATTGACGTGTTCATTCGCTGAAGAGAGATCCCCCCATCGACAGCCTCAACGGGCGACACCAGGAGACCTAAACGTCGGCTGTCGGATCATGGCTCGAAATCCTTGCTGGACAATAAGTGCGCAGAGAACCTCAGGAAGCGTTGATGTTCAATGGCAAAATTGCCGGTCACCGTTTGCCCTGGCTTGACATCGCGAACTACGACTGCGCCGACCGTGATGCGAGCCCCATCGCCAACTCGGACCCGCGTGGAGATCAGGCAATGCGAGCCCACCGTGACGTCGTCCCCGATAACGCTATTGCCACCGATTGTGCTCCCTTCCGCGATCAAACAGCGCCGACCGACGCGGCAATTGTGTGCCACCGTCACGAGCGCCCCAATTTTCGTGTCATTCTCGACCGTTGTACTGCCCCCGTAAGGGGCCTTTTGGATCACGGAATTATGTTGAATCTCCACTCGATCCCCAAGCTTCACACCACCTGAATCAGGGACCGGCCGGATTCTCCCGGCCACGCGCCGGAATTCGAAACCGTCACTGCCGATCACAGCCCCAGCCCGGATAATTGACTCCTCCCCAATCACCGTGCGCCCAAGCACAACGGCATGAGCTTCGATGATCGAGCCTCGCCTGATTCGGACGTCGGTCAACGCGACGTGCGCCGTCGGGTGCACTGTGGCGCTCGGATGTATATTGCTCGCGAACGACCTCCCATAGAAGTCGGTTGCGAGCCTGAGGTGATCATGGATCTGATAGAAAGCCAACCGCGGTTCAGGGCAGACCGCGACACCATACCCAACGGTCAGCATTGACGCAAGCTCCGGCGTGGTAACGACACAGGATATCCCCTTGTTGCGGAGCACCGCTCGGAGATGCTCATCCGACTCTAGGAACGTGAGCATCTTCGTCTTTCGATCCCTTGCCTTTCCCAGACTCTCAAACTCGGCGTCGCGAATGACGTCAATACCACTGCTAGCTGCCAGATCTTTCAGATACATAAGGTAAGGCGAGTCGGAATCGCAGGTGCCCGGTACTTAGTAGCGATCGCCTAAGGGTAAAAGCGCTGGTCCAGATTCCTCTTAGTTAAATCGTACTCTCTATAAGGGCGTAGCCGTATGGATTTTGCTCCTGCCAACGCCAACCGTCACGACACATTGCTGTGAGGTCTAATCCTGCCTTCCAGCCCAACCGCTCTATCGCTTTCGCGGGATTTGCCACACTGATCGCCACATCTCCGGGACGACGTTCGACAATCCGGCATGGAACACGCCGACCAGTGGTCAGTTCGAAAATACGAATGACGTCCAAGACGCTGTGCCCTCGGCCAGTACCCAAGTTAAACGCCTCAGCTCCGTTTACTTGCTCGATCAAACTAAGGGCGGCGACATGTCCTTGGGCCAGGTCGCATACATGGATATAGTCGCGTACTCCCGTGCCATCGTGAGTTGGGTAATCGTTTCCGTAGACTCTTACCTCAGGAAGCGCCCCCATAGCGACTTGCGTGATGATCGGGAACAGATTATTCGCTGTGCCTTGCGGCGCTTCTCCGATCATTCCACTTGGGTGCGCTCCAACCGGATTGAAATAACGAAGAATAATGACCTTCCAATTAGCGTCGGAGGCCGAAAGATCGCATAGGATTTTCTCCGCAAAGATTTTCGTCCTTCCGTAAGGATTCACTGCTTCAAGTGGCGCATCTTCCCTGAACGAGGATTCGGCTGCCATGCGATAGACCGTAGCGGACGAACTGAAAACCAATCGGAAACAGTCGTGCGCCCCCATGACACCCAACAAGACCATCAACGCACCAAGATTGTTGAGATAATATTCGAGCGGCCTAGCCACGGATTCACCAACCGCTTTGAGCGCCGCAAAATGAATGACTGCTGAGATATTGTGTTGCCGAAATACCGCATCGAGAGCCGAGTGGTCGCGCACATCAAGTTGATAGTGCAGGAATCCTCGACCAGCCAATCTCTTCACCCTCTGGAGCGCCTCGGGGTTACTATTTGTGAAATTGTCGACAACCACAACATCATGGCCGCTCTCCAAAAGGGCCAGTGTCGTATGGCTGCCGATAAAACCAGCCCCGCCAGTAACTAGAATGCATGCCATCGCAGTTGCTGCTTATGCTTTCGAGCTTTGGCCCTTCCCTCCGGGAATGCCATCCTTAAGCCGTTTGATGTGCCCGCGACCCATGCCTTTGACCTCGCAGCTGAGTTCGAGCCAGCGACGAATTGTCGCCTAGTCGGCGTACAGCATGGCTTCGCCCCGTCGCTTCCGGAGAAGGCGAATCGGAACCGCGTGGCACTTTGGCCGCCAACATTTGCTTATTTCCTGCTCTTCGGGCCGAGCAACATGCTGAGCACCGGCAGGACGGTTCTGAGCCGCCGCCGCCAAGTCTCAAGTTGCTTGACCCGATCCAAATAGAAATCGCTTGCTCCTCCGCCCGATTCCGCGAGCTCCCGCAGGCGTCCGAGGCGGTCCGTGCCGGCTACCGCCAGCGGCGAGATCCGCTCCTGCATGACTCCGCTCACCAGCCTCCGCAAACTCAACTCGGGCTCGTAGGCGATGCGGCGGGGGGCTTCGCCCCCCGAGTGAAGGTGAAAGGGAGAGTGAGAGTGGCTAGCGTTAAGCGCTAAACTTGAAGGGCTAAGCTTGGCATCCACGGAACCGCTCTCTTGCTTATCGCTTACCGCTTTGAGCTTGCCGCTCGACGGCCATGGCTTCGCGTCAGCAACCTTGATCGCACCAAGAGAACGCAAAAGCTGCAGGCCCTGGCTGGCCGAGCCCTTGCTGATGTCCAGTCGCTCCACGATATCAGAAAAACTCAGTGGTTCGGGGGAGGCGTAGAGGAGCCCGTAGATCTGTCCGACCGACTTCGGCACGCCGAAGACCTGAACCACCTCGGAGAAGAATGTCGCGCATTCGGTCTGGAAATCTGCGGGATTCCCAACGCGATAAGCTCTAAGCGGTAAGCTGGTAGCAGACTTTGGCAAGGTGGGAGGGAAGCGGAGCAACGGAGCCGCAGAGCTGCGCGGCTGAGGTTCATGCAGGGAGAACAAAGCAGCCAAGCGGCTGGAGTTTCCGAGTTCAAGCAAAAATGAACAGAGACCAAACACCAACACAACCGTTTTTACAGGAGGTAATGAAGCGAACCGAGGTAAAGCGGAAAAGCGGGAAAGCGGGGGGCAAAGCGAAAAAGCGAGAAACCCTGAAATCGGGAGAGGAAAGAGGCGTACGGAGCGTTCACCACGAAGACACGGTGGCACAAAGGTCCTCGATCCGTCCTATAGTGGCCAACAACGGAGAACGCTGTTCTGCCAGCGACGGAAGAAAACAGTGGCGCTGACTCCCACTTTGATTCCTGGCTGTTAGTGGAGAACCAGGCGAAAGACCTCGGCGATCTTGCGGCAGGTTTGGACGCGCCGCACCTGCGAGACTGACCCCAGCCGGTGGCCCAACTTACCTTTGGAGATAAAAAAGATCCGCGAACAATCGATCACGGTGGACTTCTCGAAACCGTCCGCTTCGTCGCAAACGATCTCAAAAGGCCGGCTGGCCATGGCCGGGCGCTTCGTCGAGCCGAAGAGTACATTGAGCGACGCCCGGTTCGCATCGGCACACGCTTCATCGTTGGAAAAGACGATTAGCGGGTGCCCATGCGGGTCTTGCTCATCGCCCCGCGTCATCCACGTTTCCCATTGCCGGCTCATTCGGGTCGATCGGGACTCAGCGCCGCCAGGCGATTGGCCCGCTCGTATTCCGCCGGCGTTTCCTCGACGGCAAAATAGCCGACCGGCCGGTGCGGAATCGGCTCGGGGACAATGTATTCGCTCAGCTGCACAAACCGTTTACCACGTCGGATGACAATCGGTTCGCCTTTCTTAAGTACCCGATCCATGAGCCGGCCCAACTTCGG
>PMBA01000155.1:0-394 GCA_003152795.1 Acidobacteriaceae bacterium
TGGTCAAGAAGCTGACCCGGGCAAAGCTTGAAACCATGATCGAAGACATTTTGCAGCGGTCGGTCGGGCCGTCGAAGCAATGCCTGAAAGACGCGGGTATCGATGCCAGCAAGATCAACGAAGTGGTGCTGGTGGGCGGACAGACGAGGATGCCGCGCATTCAGCAGATCGTAAAAGAACTGTTTGGACGCGAAGGACACAAGGGCGTGAATCCGGATGAAGTGGTGGCGATCGGCGCATCGATCCAGGGCGGCGTGCTCAAGGGCGAGGTAAAAGACCTGCTGCTGCTGGACGTGACACCTTTGACTCTGTCGATCGAAACGCTGGGCGGGGTGGCGACGGCGATGATCCCGCGCAACACTACGATTCCGACGAAGAAGACGGAGACGTTTTC
>PMBA01000155.1:438-8107 GCA_003152795.1 Acidobacteriaceae bacterium
ACGGGCAAGGATCAGAAGATCACGATCACGTCGTCTTCGGGCTTGTCGAAGGAAGAAGTGGAGCAGATGGCGAAGGAAGCCGACGCGCACTCGGCCGAAGACAAGGCCCGGCGCGAAGAGATCGACGCCAAGAATCAGCTGGACTCGATGGTCTACAACATCGAGAAGATGCTGAAGGAACATGGCGACAAGATCTCNNCGCGAGAAGCTGACGACGGCGTCGCACAAACTGGCGGAGCAGATGTATAAAGCGACGCAGGCGACTCCGGGCGCGGCACCGGGCGGAAATGGCGCGGGGCCGACGGATGGACAAGGCGCGGCGCCGGGCACAAACGGCGCGGGCCAGAAGAAAGACGAAGGCGTGATCGACGCCGAGTACGTGGATGTAGAAGACAAGAAGTGAGTTCGCTTCTAGCTTTGGCTTCTGGCTTGGGGGCGCGTTAAGCGCCCCCAAGTTGCATCTAAGTGATTGGAAGTGGTCATCGTGAGCAAACCGGGGATGCCGGCAGTTCGCGGCAGGGTGCAGATCCCTCCCTTCGGGTCCGCTCAGGATTGGGATGACCAGACCCTTGGAATTGGGAAAGAGGAAAGCGAATTGAGATTCGAAGTCAACGGACAGATGTTTTTTGTGAACTTCATCCCCGAAGAGGGGCGCTGGTATTGCTTCGCGCCGACCGCGACGGGAGTACAGAGAATCCCCGTGTCGATGGATGCCTCGCCCTTTGAGGCGTTCACGGTGGCGGTGGATGAACAGGAGAAGGAAGTGGTGAACTGAGGAAAGCAGTTCCCGGTTCTCAGTTCTCAGAATTTCGATTCATGCTCAACGATTGAAAGCGTGCCATCCTGGCGGCGCGGGACGGCCGGGGCGCAGGGATCTTTGGACTCCACTCTGTCACTGGCTTCGCAGCTGACAAAGTTCCGCTCAAGATGGCAGAATCATTGGTTCGGCCGATGATACGGACTGACAGCTAGACCATTGACAGCTAAACCATGGCCACGCAAACCAAAGACAAAGACTATTACGGCGTACTCGGGGTAAAGAAGTCGGCCTCGGTGGACGACATCCGCAAGGCGTTCCGCAAACTTGCGCGCAAGTATCATCCGGACGTCAATCCCGGCGACAAAACGGCGGAAGAAAAGTTCAAGACTCTTTCCGAAGCCAACGACGTCCTGAGCGATCCCAAGAAGCGGAAGATTTACGACCAGCTGGGGTTCTACTCCGACAACATCGATCCGGCCACGGCGGACGCATACGCGCGCGGCGGCGGACAACCGGGCGCCGGCCCCGGCGATTTTGGCGGAGGATTCCCTGGAGGCCGCCAACCGGGCGCGCACAGCAACGTCGATTTCGGCGGCTTTGATTTTTCCGATCTATTCGAGGGCGCGCGCGGCGGCGGACGCAGGAGTTCGAGCGGTACGGGCGGCGGGTTCAAAGACATCTTCTCCAGCATATTCAGCGGTGGCGGACGAGGCGAGGCAGCCGAGGCGGGCCCCGAGCCGGGCAGCGATCTTGAGTACCAGGTGAATGTGCCGTTCTGGACGGCAATCCGTGGCGGTGTGATGAAGCTGAACATCGCCCGGCGCGATGTCTGCGGAAACTGCCATGGCAACGGGTTCATGGAAGCTCCGGGGCAGTGTCCGCAGTGTCACGGCAAGGGAACGATCGAACAGACGGGTGGCCGGATGAAGTTCAACGTCACCTGCCCGCGATGCCAGGGGACGGGCAAGAACATTTCGTCCTGTCCGGTATGCCGGGGCGAAGGCAGCGTGGAGCGCACCGATCCGCTTGAGATCCGCATCAAGGGCGGAACGCGGGACGGGCAGCGTATTCGGATCGCGGGCAAGGGCAATGCCGGGCTGCGCGGGGGCGGGGTCGGCGATCTGTATGTCATCATCCGCATCGGCGAGCATGCGCTGTTCCGGCGCGACGGCGACGACATCCACATCACGGTGCCGATCACAGTGGTAGAAGCAGCGTTGGGGTCGAAGATTGAAGTGCCCACCATCGATGGCCGGAGCATGCTGAAGATTCCTCCGGGGACGCAGTCTGGGCAAAAGCTGCGGCTGCGCGAGAAGGGCGTGCCGTCGGCTACCAAGGACGGGGTGCGGGGAGATGAGATCGTCGAGGTGAAGATCACCGTGCCCATGCCCCGCGATGAGAAGACCAAAGAACTGCTGCGAGAGTTGGCCAAGCTTAATCCCGAGGATCCTCGGGAAGAGCTTTGGGGCAAGGTCTAGATCAAGAATCTTTAAGGACTCTCGCCGCCATTACCTACGTACCAGCTTCCCTGACAAAAATTTGCAAAAAAAATGTTGCATCTGTGAAAATTTCCCGTAATCTCACAAATGCGAACTAACTTCACCGACATGTCCGGGAAATCGCAGTTCACCCGGGAGCCGCGAGAGATATTGCAAGGGAGACGCGGTGGTGAGAGTGAGTCGCTTGAGGAGGAAGACATAGAAATTGGCAACAGCTACCGCAACCGCTAACCTTTCGCAGCCGTCTCCCGCCGTCGCTCCCAAGAAGAAGACGAAATCGATTCGCCTCACGCTGTGGCCGCTGGTCGCCGCGACCTTTTTTATGGTCTCGGGCGGAACCTATGGCACCGAAGACATCGTGCATGGCGCCGGGTATGGCAAAGCGATTCTCATCCTGCTTCTGACCCCGCTTCTCTGGAGCCTTCCGACCGCGTTCATGATCGGCGAGCTCTCAAGCGCGCTGCCCTTCGAAGGCGGCTACTACGCCTGGGTGCGCCGCGCCATGGGAAATTTCTGGGGATTTCAGGAAGCATGGCTGTCGCTGGTGGCGTCCATTTTCGATATGGCGATTTATCCCACGCTGTTCGTTGCGTATCTGACGCGCATGTTTCCGTGGTTTCAGGAAAATCATCGCGGCGTGGCGGTGGCGCTGGGCGTGGTGATCGTGTGCGCGGCGCTCAACATCATGGGCGTGAAGGTCGTCTCGACGACTTCGCTGTGGCTGTTCTTCGCCCTGTCGGCGCCCTTTGCGGCAATTTTTGTGCTGGCGCCATTCAAGATTCACGCGCTGGCGAATGCGGTGACCAAGCCGACTACTTCCAACGTCGACATTCTCGGCGGCCTGCTCATCTGCATGTGGAACTACATGGGATGGGACAACGCTTCCACCATCGCGACCGAAGTGGAACGTCCGCAGCGGACTTATCCTCGCGCCATGCTGGTGGCGGTGGCGATCGTCTGCATCACTTATGTTCTTCCGTTTGCCGCCATGTGGATCACGGGGCTCCCGGCCAGCGCGTGGGAAACCGGCGCCTGGGCCGATATTGCGCAGTTGATGGGCGGCCCGGTGCTTCGGATCGCGCTGGTGGCGGGCGGCATGATGAGCGGCTTTGGCATGTTCAATGCGCTGGTCATGAGCTACTCGCGGCTTCCGCTGGCGATGGCACAGGATGGCATGCTGCCGAAAATTTTTGGCAAGCTGCATAAGAAATCGCGCGCGCCCTGGGTCGCGATTCTGGCGCTGGCGGTGGGTTGGGGCCTGGCTCTGAATCTCGGCTTCGAACGCCTGGTCACGCTCGACATCATGATTTACGGCGCGAGCCTGACGCTGGAATTTGTGGCGTTGATCTGTCTGCGCATTCGCGAACCGGAATTGAAGCGGCCGTTCCGCGTGCCGGGCGGCCTGTTTGGAGCGATTGCCGTGGGCATTCCTCCAGTCTTGCTGCTGGGATTTGCCATCATCCGCAGCGAACATGAAGTTGTGCTCGGCATAAGCTCGCTCTTGTTCGGACTGATCGTGATCGGCGCCGGCGTGGTCGTTTACGGGATCAACCACGCGCTGAAGCCGACTGGCTGGGCCGCGGCGGAGCCGAAACCGGAAATGGCGGCGTAGGTGTTATTTGTTGTTTTCGAATGACGGGACAACGAGCGTTGTCCCGTTTTTCTTTGTGCCTGGTGCTACATTAGTCCCAGTATGAGCATCCAGAGCGGTTATCGCAGAATGCCGGAATACTTCGTCGTGCCTCTGGCTCTTCTCGCTTCCGCCGTCGCGGCCTTAATATTCGCTCTGTTTGCTGCATATTCCTTAAATTTCCTGCTAAGTAAGGCATTCCAAAATCAGGATGCTCTCGGCTACGCAATTACTTCCTTCTTCCTTGCGGCACCTGGCCTTGCAATTCTAGCGTTCGTATTCTGCTTTTCTGCTGCCATCAACTGGCATCATTCGACCTCCTGGCGGAGTCCAACGTTCGCGTTTGTGCTGGGCGTCATGCTGGTTTGGACGTGGGCGCGTAGTTTTGGTGGGATTGGCTTCTTATGGTATTTGCCGGGAACCATCGCTTGGCTGGTGAGCTGTTGGCTCTTATATCGAAAATCGGGAATCCTGAAGTATTTCGGCAGCGGCATCTGGCAAGGCGATCTGAAGGCCTCACGGAGAAATCGAGTGTGACCCGGTCGAAAGACTCGAGTATGTCGACTGCATTCGTCAATCGCCATGACCAGTCTCGAACTGTACCGTTTCTGATCTCGCACACTTCTCAAACGGACGTAGCCCAGTTTTCGAGCGCCAGATTTCGCACTCGCCGAAATTCCCGGGTATTGTTCGTGACCAAGGTTAGGCCTAGGCAGCGGGCGTGGGCTGCGATGAATAGATCGTTAGCTCCGATCATGGTCCCCTGCTTCTTGAGATCGGCGCGGATCGTCGCGTAGTGGGCGGACGCCCGATCGGGGAAATCCAGAACTGCAACATAGCCCAAAAATGCCGCCAGCGCCGTTTCGTCCTGCTGTCTCCTTGGTGATAGCTCAACGCCATATAAGAGTTCCGACTTGGTAATGACGGAAATGCAGACGTCGTTCACAGGGACTTTTCTTAGTCGCTTGAGCACCCCATCGTTCGAGCGCTTCATAATGTACGAACATGTGTCCGTGTCGAGCATGTAGCGCGGCATTACGCTTCCCGCTCCTGCACGGGGAGATCTTCGATCCCATCCATAAAGGAGTCGGACGCGACCGGCCCCTCCGCCAGGTACGCCGCCCAGTCAAACGGGTGCGGCGAAAGCACGACGTCATTGCCTTCCTTGCGAATGAAGACCTCGGGTACGCTGAACTGAAACTCCTTTGGCAGACGTACCGCCTGGCTGCGATTGTTCAAGAAGACTTTGGCCTTGCGCGGCGTGGACGTCCGCCTCCCGGATTTCATTTTCGGCTTTGGCATATACATCTAGTATATGCCAAACACTATTTACGAATACAGGCTCTTTTGATTGACCCGATTCTCTCGTGCAGCCGAGACTGAGAACCAATGCCATCACAGGTGATATATTTCTGGCTGTAACGCTCCCCTGGGTTTCGGTCCCAGGGCTGTTCATCCCATGACCAAGCGAAAATCCAAAGGCGCGTACATGATCTCGGCGGTGGCTGAGATGTATGAGATTCATCCGCAGACTTTGCGTCTCTATGAGCGCGAAGGACTGCTCAAGCCTAGCCGCACCGAGGGCAACACGCGGCTTTACACGGATGAAGACTTGCAGCGGCTCGAGTTCATCCTGTCGCTGGCTCGCGATCTGGGCGTCAACATCAGCGGCATCGCCATCATTCTTCAAATGCGGGAGCGCATGGAGGAAATGCAGCGCCAGATCCAGGAGTTCGTGCAGTACATCCAGCACGAAGTGATTGCGCGCGCCTCGGCCGCGGCCGATCCCTCGAAAGGCGCAATCGTGCCGCTGCGGCGGACCTTGCCAGTGGTGGATTCATCCCGCCGCAAAGACTCATCAAAGTAGTGGGTTTCCCCTGCGGATTTTCCTGCGGTCCCGGCGAAGGACTTTAACCACAGAAGGCACGGGGTTACACCGGGGAACTTCCACGGGGGAATGCCGCTACTTTTCCCGGTGGAAGCGATAGCGGCCGCCGCGATTCTTTGCCACCTGCTCCGCCACTTTCAAGAACGCTCTTCCGGCGTGCGACAGAGTGGATTCTTCCCGATACGCCAGACGCAGCTTGCGCTGAAAATGCAAATCGCGCACCGGAACCCGGACCAGGTCGCCGCGGCTGATCTCGCTTTCCACGCTCATCTCGGGCACCAGCGCCACCCCATTTCCCATGCACACGAAACGCTTGATGGCTTGCAGCGTAGGCAGTTCGACGTCCATGTGCAAGGGAGTCTTATGGTGGCGGAACGCCTCGATCACTTTATCGCGATAAGGAGAGGCAACGATATGGGCGACGAAGGACTCCGCGCCCAGTTGCCGAACGCTGACCTCGCCGGCCGAGGCCAGAGGATGGCCAGGAGGAACCACAAACACCAGTTCATCCAGATACACCACGGCCGATCGCAATTGGGGCTCTTGCGGATCGTAAGAAAGTACGCCGAGTTCCACGTTGTGCTTGAGCAGGTCGTCGGGAATGCGGCTGCCCAGGGAACGCCGGACCGTAATCTTGATGGCGGGATACAAGCGGCGAAACTCGCCCAGTACGGGCAACAGGTAGAGCGCGGTAAACTCATTGGCGGCGATCGATAGCTTGCCCTTCTGCAATTCGCGCATTTCCACCAGCGCGGCCTGTGCGTCCTGGCGCAGGTTGAGCAACTTCTCGGCGTATTCCTGCAAAACGCGGCCGGCATCGGTGAGCACGCCCTCACGAGAGGAGCGGTCGAAGAGCGGCTCGCCGATCTCCAGTTCAAGTTTGCGGATGGTCTGGCTGACTGCCGATTGAGTGCGAAACAATTTTTCGGCCGCCCGTGAAAACCGGCGTTCGCGAGCTACGGCGAGGAAGACTTCAAGTTGTGAAAGGTCCATGGGGATGGGTTCTCAGTTCTCAGTTCTCAGGGCCCGATAGCCTGCTGGGGACTTCATACACCCGGACACGTAATCTGGCACTTTTTATGAATCAACGGTTACCCATAACATTTTCTAATAGTATCGTCGCCTCTAATGATCCTGTAAACATAATAATCTTTTCTTTTGCCCCAATTCGCCGATAGAGTAGGGAGATAGTTTCCGGAGGGAATCATGGACCGGCCGCGCATCACCATTTTCGACACCACGCTCCGTGACGGCGAGCAGTCGCCGGGCTGCAGCATGAATGTGCAGGAGAAAGTGCGTCTGGCGCAGCAGTTGGAACGACTGGGCGTCGACGTGATCGAGGCCGGATTCCCGATTGCTTCCGATGGCGACTTTGAAGCTGTGCAACGGATCGCGGGCCTGGTGCGGCGGCCTATTATTGCGGGCCTGGCTCGCGCCTGTACCGGAGATGTGAATCGCGCCTGGCAGGCATTGCAGGGAGCGGCGCGGCCGCGCATCCACGTTTTTCTGGCAACTTCCGACATCCATCTGAAATACAAGCTGCGCATCACCCGGGAGCAGTGCCTGGAGCAGGCTCGGGAAGCGGTTCGGCATGCGAAGTCGCTCTGCGCCGACGTCGAGTTCTCGCCCGAAGATGCCACCCGCACCGATGTTCCGTTTCTCTGCCAGGTGGTGGAGGCGGTGATCGCGGCGGGCGCCACCACCGTCAATATTCCGGATACCGTCGGCTACAGCATGCCGGAGGAATACGGCCAACTGATCCGGACGCTGCGGGAAAGAGTTGCCGGAATCGAGAAAGTAACGATCTCCACCCACTGCCACAACGATCTGGGTCTGGCGGTCGCGAATTCGCTGGCGGGAGTGCAGCAGGGTGCGCGCCAGGTGGAGTGCAC
>PMBA01000196.1 GCA_003152795.1 Acidobacteriaceae bacterium
GCCATCGAGTGTCCGGGCGCGTCCCAGAAATTCGCACCGGCCATGATTTCCGAGGCGGCCAGGTTCATCATCGCCTCGCGCCGGTCCACTTTCTGATCGCCGTCCCACGAGTAGTTCAGCAACCAAGTCGCTTTTCCTTCCGCAAAGGCGCGAAATGAGTGCATTCCCACCTGGTAACTGAACCAGTCCAGCGGTGTTCGCGACGACGCCATGTGATCCCCGCTCCCGAATTCGTATTCATGGGCGATGGCATCCACGACCGGGTAGAGACTGTAAACATCGGCCCCTACGCGAACGGCTTCTTCTTCGATGCCTGGGTAAATTTCGGGAATCGTCTTGATCGCCGGATTGACTGATTTTGCGTTCCGGTCAATCTCCTGCATGAAGTCGGTGAACGTCTGAATTCTGAATTCAATCCACTTACGAAAGTTGAGGTCGGAAAAGTCTCCTACTCTGAAGTCTTTCTTCGCGTCCAATCCGGTTTGCTTCCGAAATGCGGCGACTGTGAAGTCGTCGAAACTGGCCCACGTGTCTTCCCAGCCGTCGAAATGCGTCATCCAGTAGGGAATGTCCACGTAGATTCCGTCGATGCCGGTGGCGGCGATCTGCCTTACCCGTTCCATGTAGATCTGGCGCCACGCCGGAGCGTATGGACTGACCCAGACGTCTTCATCGCCCTTCGCGATCCAGAAAGCGGTGCCTCCTCCGAAGATCGCCGGTTCTCCAGTGATTTTTCGCTGCAGCCAATCAGGGTGCTCCTTGGCGAGCGTGTGCGGAGTCTTGTCGGCGTTGGCCGTGATACATTCCGTTCCCGCGATGTATACGAATGCCCTATTACCCGCAGCATGCGCCTTCTTAGCCACGGCATGGATCGCTTTTAGCTTCCCTTCGGGATTTACAAAGCTCTCATAGCGGCCGGGAATGTCGTTATCGATCTCAATGCCGAACACCGCATCTTCCTGAGCGCGGCGTACGATCTCATCTGCATTGTCGTTCTTCAAACCATAGGCGCCGATGCGGACATAGTTCGTCCAGTCCTGGCTGCTCAAATCCTGATTCGTCGCATTCTGTCTTGAAGAAGCCGGGCCAGCTCGCAGACTCGAAGCGAGCACCACCGCAGCGAACATTGCACCGTATGCGCTTTTCTTCATGCGCATTCGACCTGTGCTTTCCTAGAATTCAAAGCGCACTCCGAGCTGCCCGTGCCGTGGAGTGCTGCCGGGAAGAGTCGATGAAATCTGACCGAACGTCGAATCGCCCCATAAGGTGTCGGGTGCGGCAAATCGAGGCGTGTTGAAGAAGTTGAAGAACTCGCCGCGCACTTCCACTTTCATGCCTTCCCTGAGGACAAAAGATTTTTCAAACGCGATATCGATGTTGTGGATCCCATCGGTCCTGAGGTTGGAGAAATACCGGGGCGCATTTCCCGGCTGCTCATAGCCGATTCCCGTAACCGGGTCCGCTCCCGCATAGGCAAAACAGTTTGAATTGAGAGTACTTTGTCCGGTCAGTGCCGCTTGGTGGGCGCTGACGCCAGTGCTCGGATTGCATGTGACATCCGGTCGCTGGTTGCCGTCATCCAGAGTCGGCTGTGACATGCCGATGTCGATGGGCTGGCCGGACTGGAATGTCAGGATGGCGGAGAGCGTCCAACCTCCGACAACGCCGTCCAGAAAGCGATTCAGGTTGGACCCCATCCATCGTCCGCGTCCGATCGGCGACTCCGCGACAATCGCCATCGCCAGCCGGTGCGTCGCATCATTCGCGCTGATCGAGTGCTCCGCTCTCAGATTGTCCAGTTCCTGCGGATTGTCGGATGCGAGAGAGCCTACCCAGGCGTTCCGCCCCGCGGAAGAATCGTCGGTGGACTTCGAAAACGTGTACCCGCCTTCAAAGCTGATGTAGTGGCTGGCGCGCTTTTCGAAGCGTATCTGCAGCGCATTGTAGAACGACTCCGCTTCCAGCAGCGGGAGTCCTTCATAGGTTCCATCGAACTGGGGATACGGCCGCAGCAAATTGATGAGCGGAATTTGCGCGTTGTTATATTGCGAGTCAGGCTCATTGAAAATTGCATTGGGACCGCTAAATAGCGGTTGGAACGGATTGTCCACAGGATTGTGAAGTTGATTGTATAGGTCTTGCGTGTTGTATTGCCGGCGAATGGAGGAGGGGATGAAGTTGCGGTCTCGCGTAGTGACTCCGCAACCGCACACCCCGCCTGCTCCCCCCCACGGCAGATGGGTGCTGCGATTCGCGGAATAATCCACTGAGACCACCAGTTGACCGGGCAAGAGCCGTTGCACGCCGAAACTCCATTGATAGATGTCGGCGTTTTGAGCCGTGCCCGTGCCCAGGTCGTTCTGGTCGGCGAAACCCCAGTTGGCTAACGCGCCATACTTGTTACCTTGCGGAGCCGGCAGTCCCGCCGGAAAAGGGTTTTCCAAAGTCGCATATTGCGTTTGGAAATTGTCCTGGCTGAAATAAACGGCTCCGTCCTTGCGGTACGCCGCGCCGGGATACTGGAAGTTGGTGGCGACGTTCATTCCGTAGTAGATCCCCGCGCCGCCGCGAACCACCGTCTCGGGTGTTAGCTGGTAAGCGAAGCCCAGCCGCGGCCCCCAGTTGTTGCGGTCGATGGGAACGTGCCGGTTGCCGGAGGTCGCGAATTGCGTCGTGCCCAGCAACGGTCCTGAATTCTGGGGAAGACCTGGAACCGTGATTCCACTGTTTCCGGTGAAATCGCTGAACTGGATTAGGTTGTTCCGCTCGGTGTAAGGCGTACTCCATTCATAGCGCAAACCGAGGTTCAGGGTTAGCTTGGGCGTAATCTTCCAGTTGTCCTGCGCATAGAAGCCGGTTTCCTTCGACTTGTTTGCGATCCCGGGATAGATTGCGATGCCGCCGTAATCGCCGATTCCCACCGCTATGTCGGCGAATGGGTTCCCCTGATCCGGATTGAATGCGCCCACAACATTCTCGGTCACGTCCTGCGAGAAGTGAAAATACCCCGTCGGATAGGGAGGCTGTTGGAAGTTATTGAAGAACAGACGCTGTTCTCCCCCGAATTTAAAGCTGTGCTTGCCATGAATCCACTCCAGGGCGGAGGAGTACGAATACAAACCGTGCGCGAACCTGGTATCCACACAACACTGGTCGAAAAGCGAGGTCCAGGGCGAATCCGTAAGAATTGCCGGCATGCGCGAAATCCCGGGGTTTGCGCCATCCAGCAACGACGGGAAACCGGCCGACGTCGCGGAAGGGTAGTCGCTGTGGCCCGGCGCATGAACGTATTCGGCCGCAAAGCGTCCACTCAGCAGCAGTGTAGGTCTTAACGTCTGATCGAACTGCAGGCTGCTGTTTTCCACGCTGGTGATGAAATTGATACCGTCATTGAATTCGCCATCGCCAAATACCGTAGGCGCGAAGTTGGACCCGTGCGCGTGGCTGAAGCGTCCCGCCATATGGGTGTTGCTGGAAAATTGCTGGTCCAGCTTCGCATCGAACTGCAATGACTTGGTGAATGAGTTGGTATTGTCGCGGAAGTTGTTGGTGCCGTCGGGATTCCCGTCCTGATTGGGCAGGGGATAAAGATTCAGGATGTTCTGCCCGACTGGATCGAGCTGAGAGATTTTGTTGCCGGGAAACTGGGTGCGCACGCCATTGGCATCGACCTGGTGAGGATCGAAGATTTCGTTAAGAACAAGCTCTTGTGTGTTTGGATCGTATATCTGGGTTTGCGAGAAATCTCCCGTCCGCTCCAGTTGGGTGGGCACCGTGGCGACGATATTGATGGGATCGGTTTCGAGCACGCGTTCCATGTCTACAAAAAAGAAAGTCTTATTCTTTCGAATCGGGCCGCCCAGCGAGAATCCGTACTGATTGCGGCTGTGATCGGGCCGGGGCAGGCCCGCTTGATTGCTGAAGAAGTCATTGGCATCGAGGAAACCCCGCTGTCCAAACCACCAGGCGCTGCCGTGAAATGCATTGGTGCCGCTCTTCAAGGCCATGTTCACGACGGTGCCGCCGTTGCTGCCAAATTCCGCCGAGAAGCTGTTGCTTTGCACTTTGAACTCCTGCACGGCTTCCACGGAGGGTTCGTAATACACGTTCGAGTTGCCACCCTCGCCCTGTTCCGGGGCGCTGATCAACGCGCCGTCCATGCGGATCTCAGCCGTGGCATTGCGCTGGCCGTTGGAGACGAAGTTCGTGCCCGAGGGATAATTGTCGGCGGTTCCCGACCCCGCCGCTTCACTTACCCCGGCATTCAGAAACACCAAGCCAAAGAAATTACGGTTTAAGAGCGGAATCTCTTTAACATATTGGCTGGTAATGTCCGTTCCCAAAGCCGAGCTGTCGGTATCCAGCAGCGGCACCGCCTCCGTTACCTGGATATTGGTGGACGTGCCTGCCGGGCGCAGGGTGAAGTTCAGGCTTGTCTCCTGTCCGACCGCCAGCACCACTCCCTTCCGCTCCACCGTTTGAAATCCCGGGGCTTCCACCTTCACGATGTAGGTGGAGGGTCGCAGCGCCCGTAAGATGTAATCGCCGGAACCATCGCTCTTGGCCGTCTGCGAGACGTTGGTGTCGACCTCGGTGATCGTGACGGTCGCATTGGCCAAAACCGCTCCGGTTGCGTCGGTTACCACGCCGCGAATCTGGCCTTGATAGCTGGCCTGCCCGCGCAGCAGGGGATGGAGAAGCAAGAAAACACAGATGGTGGGAAGCAAGCGATGGCCAATCGGCAGAAACCGGGAAACTCGCATGGAGTGACTCCCTCAAAATCATAGAGCGCAGGCTTTCGTATGCTTGCGGATAAGAACTTTTACTTTCGTTTTATGGGTCCTGTCAAGTGCAAAATACGGAGACCTGGAGTGAGCAGTGCTGAACCAGGAGCGACGCAGGCTGATCCTGGAGATCTTGAATCGCGACGGACAGGCTAAAACCGGAACTGTTTCTTGCCGAACTCCGGTATGCCTGAAGGCATACCCTGATACGAATCCCAGGTTTTTCTACGGGCCGTCAGCTGGATAGTGGTGAGAAAAGCAGGTCCTTCGCTGCGCTCAGGATGACAATTGTGAGTCGGTTTGCGAAGTCTCGACTAACTCGGCGCCGATTTCAGGAGTTACCTGTGCTCGCGTTCGCAGGCGATACCAGAAGACAATCGCGATCAGCGAGAACATGAAGATGATGGTTGAGATGGCGTTGATCTCCGGTGTAATGCCGCGGCGTAGGCGTCCCCAGATTTCCAGCGGGAGGGTGTTGTCGCGTCCGATGAGGAAGAAGCTGACGGCGATTTCGTCCATGGAGAGGGTGAAGATCAGGAGCGCGGCTCCGATGATGGAGAGCTTTAGATTGGGAACGGTAATGCGCCAGAAAGTTTGCCAGTAGTTCGCGCCTAGATCTAGCGAGGCTTCTTCCTGGGCGCGGTTTAGTTTCTGCAATCCGGCGAAGACTTCGGTGGTGGCTACGGAGATGAGCGCGGTGCCGTGGCCGAGAACAATGGTCAGCAGGCTAAGTCTTACTTCGGCTACCCGGAACAACATGAGTAGCGAAAGGCCGGTGATGATGCCGGGGAGAATCAGCGGCAATAGAACCAGGCGGCGGAACAGAGCCTTGCCGGGGAATTGGGCGCGATCGAGAGCCAGCGCGGCGGGGATGCCGAAGAGCAGCGCGATCACCATGGCGGCTGCGGCTACGATCAAGCTGTTCAGGACGGAATCCCAGATGGGAGCGTCGTTGAACAGGATGCGATACCAGTTCAGAGTGAGGTTGCGGGGCGGGAAGCCACCCACGCCTTGTCCGTTGAAGGAATAAAGGATGAGGATGGCGATGGGGAGATAGAGGAAGGCGAAGACGGCGAGGGCGTGGGCGGTGAGCCATCGCGAACTCTTCATCGGAGTGGATGCGCTCACGAGAAACTCCACTTCTTCTCCAGACGTTCGGAGAAGAAGAGCAGCGCGAGCACCAGCGCCAACATGCAGAGGGAGATGGCTGCGCCCAGCGGCCAGTTGTAGGCGGCTCCGAAGAGGCTGACTACGATGTTCGAGATCATGATGCCGCTGGGGCCGCCGAGCAGGAGGGGCGCTAGAAAATCTCCGAGGCTGAGGACGAAGGCGAAGGTGGCTCCGGCCAGGACTCCTGGAATAGAGAGGGGAAAGATTACGCGCCAGAAAGTTTGCGCGGGCGTGGCTCCGAGATCGTGGGAGGCTTCGACCAGGTTGCGCGGAATGTGTTCGAGCGAGGCGTAGATTGGCAGGAACGTGAAGGGCGTATAGATGTGCGTCAATGTAAGTACGACCGCGAACGGGCTGTAGAGCAGGAAATCGAGCGGATGACTGGTCAGGTGCACGTATTGCAGGAGCGTGTTCAGGACGCCGTCGGTGCCTAGAATCGTCTTCCAGGCGTAGGCCCGCACCAGATAACTCACCCACAGGGGGATGATGACGAGTTGATAGTAGAGATCTTTTCTGCCGCCGGCGTGGAACGAGAGGAAGTAGGCGAGGGGATAGCCCAGCAGCATAGAGAAGAACATCACGCGGGCGGCGATCCACATAGAGCGCAGCAGCGTCTGCCAGTAGACGGGTTTGGCGAGGAGTTCCTTGTAGTTGTCGAGATTCCAGGAATGCATGATTGTCCCCGAGTCGGAGACCGACCAGAAGCTGTAGCAAAACATCAGCAGGTAGGGGACGAGGAGAAAGACGGCAACCCAGAGCAGAGGCGGGACGGTGATGGTCGTGCGGTAGGCGCGGGAGAACATCAGGCGCGGTCCTCAGAAGTGGAATTGGAGCCGAGGCTGGTGGCGCGGACGGGGATGGCATCGCCGGCGGAGAATTCAAACTCAAGCAAGCGGTCGGGCAGATCGCGGCTCGCGGTGCGGATGGTGAGGATCAGTCCGCCATCGGACTCGACGCGCAGCAGGTCGGTTGCGCCGTGAAAAGCCTGGTCGCGAAGTCTGGCTTGGAACCGAACCATCGCATCATTTGCCGCAGGAGCGGCAGTGGCCGGGCGAATGCACTCTGGACGCAGCGAGAACAGGGCCTTGCCGTCGGGCAGGGAAGTGGGCCATCGCAGCGCGCCGCAGGTGGCCATGCCGTGGCGAATGTCGGCGTGCAACAGATTAGTGTGTCCGATGAATTGCGCGGTGTAGGAGGTCGCGGGCCGGTTATAAATTTCGCGCGGGCTGGCGACTTGTTCGAGTTCTCCGGAGCGCAACAAGGCGATGCGATCGGACATCACCATCGCTTCTTCCTGGTCGTGGGTAACAAAGATAAAGGTGATGCCGACTTCGCGTTGCAGGGCCTTGAGTTCGACCTGCATCTGGCGGCGCAGGTTGGCGTCGAGGGCGGAAAGCGGCTCATCGAGCAGCAGCAGACGCGGGCGATTCACCAGGGCGCGGGCGAGCGCGATGCGCTGCTGCTGTCCTCCGCTGATCTTCGGGGGCTTCGACTTAGCGTAGGCGGACATTTTGACCTTGGCCAGCGCTTCGGCCACGCGCGACTCAATTTCGGCGGCGGGACGTTTGGCGATCGCTAATCCGTAGCCGACGTTTTGTTCGACGGTCATGTGCGGGAAGAGCGCGTAGTGCTGGAAGACGGTGTTGACGCGGCGGCGGTAGGGAGGCTGCGTGTCGAGGCGCTCGCCCTGCATCCAGACTTCTCCGGAGGTGGACTGCTCGAAGCCGGCGAGAATTCGCAGGAGCGTGGTTTTGCCGGAGCCGCTTTCGCCAAGGATGGTCAGGAATTCGCCTTCGGCGATTTCGAGCGAGATGTCGCGCAGCACGATGTTCTTGCCGAAGTGCTTGGCGACGGAGCGGATGGAGAGCAGCGAAACCGTATCGGATTGAATAGTTGTCGCCATCATGCTAGTCAGAGTCTGAAGTGTCTGCTATTTCAAGACATGGCTCGTTCCAAATTCCCGGAACGCCCTCTAGCGTGTAAAGTTCATCCGCACCGAAATAGTAGCCGAGCCAAGCAACTTTGGCGGTTCGTCCAGCGCAGTCGAACTGGAAATCCTTCAGAGGGTCATGCAGCTTCCAACTGCGCTGGAACTCTTCGAGAAATCCGCGCGGCTTCACGCGGACGCGTGTCCCAACTGGGAAATCGGCGTTGTATGGACCCTTCTGAGCAACCATCGTATCGGCTACTGCGTTGCTTTTACTTCGTTCCAGATCTCGTTGTACTTGGCGCGGCGAGGAACATTCTGCCAGAAATAGAGCCGCTTCTGGTAATTGTCCACGTCGTCCAGGTGCAGGTTCTTCTGTTCTTCCGGCGTCATGTATTGTGCGGCCCGCGGATTTGCTGGCGTATAACCCGTCACGTCGGTGACTTTCTTCTGGGTTTGCGCCTGGATCATGAACTCGAGAAATTTGTAGGCGAGGTCTTTGTTCTCGCTGCCGGCGGTGATCATGAGGTGATCGATCCACCCGGTAGTGTTTTCTTTGGGAATGGTTTCCCCGACCGGAAAATTGCTCTTGCGCAACTGGTTGGTCATCAGCGGCCAGCCCATGGCGATCACCACTTCGTGGTTCTGGA
This sequence comes from Acidobacteriaceae bacterium, assembly GCA_003152795.1. GTDB lineage: Bacteria > Acidobacteriota > Terriglobia > Terriglobales > Acidobacteriaceae > Acidiflorens. Next base: position 8,532 of record PMBA01000196.1, read on the forward strand.
AGAGGTTGGTAAGTTCTCCGCCGGTGGACCACATCTTGCGAATGTTCGGCTTCAATTCCACCAGCTTCTTTTTGACGGCGTCGAGTTCCTGATCGCTCAAGTTATAAAGATGGCCAGGGTCGGGCTTGTCGTAGCCGAGCACTTGCGCGGCCATGTAGACGGAGGAAAGGTCGTCCCACACGGAAACTTTTCCCTTGAGCTTCGGGTCCCACAGGACGTTCCAGGTTTCCGGAGGCTGCGGGAAAACGGTGGTGTCATAGATCATCGGGTCGGGCCCCCACATAAAGGGCACGCCATAAACTTCTCCCTTGATGCGGACCAGCGACAGCGAGGTGAGCTGGGGCGAAAGCTGGCCATAGCTGGGCAGTTTGCCGAGATCGAGCGGCGCGGCGAGGCCGGAGGCCGCAATCATGGTGGCTACATCGCTGGACGGAGAAATCACATCGTAGTTGCCGGAGCTGCCACCGCGCAGCTTGGCGACGAGTTCGTCGCTCGAGCCCATGTAGGAAGCCGATACCTTACAGTGGTTTTGCTGTTCGAAGGCCTGAACGAAAGCAGGGTCGGCATAGCCTTCCCAGACCAGCAGGTTGAGGGTGGGAGTTTTGTGGGCGCAGGACCCGCAGAATACTATGAGGAGCGCGGCGAGCAGGGCGAAGATTGATTTACGGAAGACTGATTTGCGGAACATGAATATGCGGAACATTTATTACTTCTCCCTCCCAATCGAAGTCAGGGATGCGGCGCGCAATCAGGATACTTCGTCAATGCGCGGCGGAGTGTTGACCCACAACCGCGGGGTCCCCGATCCGGCCGTGATTTTTTCAGTGATGCGCGGTAGCGCCGTAAACAATGACAGCTCTCGTGGCGCTTCAGATGGTACTCCTGGCGGTCAAGAGCGATCTTAAAGTACTCGGCGCGAAACGAACCGATACACTTTCCTGTCGCTCGACATGAGTTCCAAATATGCCTGTTGGTCGCACTCGGTGACTGCACTTTTCCGCTTGACACGGGGCAGAGGATTCTCTAACCTTGCGCGATTATAGCAAGGTTTTATCGCCCGCAAACTGAGTCGGATCTAACAAATTTGCTTTCAAAGATTCTGGAGGATCTGTTCCATGCCGTCGCCAAAAGCGTCCCGGATGTTCAACTGGATCGTCTCTTTGAGCGCGATTCTGAGCCTCTGCCTGATGTGCTCGACGCTCGCGTCTGCCCAGGGCACCGGCGGCCGCATCCTGGGCCGCGTTGCTGATTCCAGCGGCGCCGTTCTGGCAAATGTGAAAGTTACTCTCACCAACGAAGCCACGGGCGTGAGCAGCGAGAGCATCACCAACGCCAGCGGCGAATACGGCTTCCCGCAGGTTCCGGTCGGCACCTACCGTTTGGAATTCGATCTTGCTGGCTTCAAAAAGAACCTGCAGCGCGGCGTCAACGTCGATCTCAACCAGGTGGTGACCGTCAACTCGGTGTTGCAGATCGGCGAAACAAAAGAGACGGTCGAAGTGACCTCGGAAGCGCCGCTGGTGGATACCTCGAGCACGCAACTGGGAGCGATCATGGACTCGCGCCAGGTCTCGAATCTGCCCCTCAACTCGCGCGACACCTATCAGCTTCTGCAACTGCAGCCCGGCGTGATGTCGACGGTCGGTTCCAGCAATACGCTGGTTTATGGGAGTGACAGTCCGGGTGCGGTCTCAGTGAATGGCGGTCGCGGGCGTTCCAACAATTTCAGCGTTAATGGCGGCGACGCCAACGATCTGTTCGCCAATCTTCCGACCGTTCAACCCTCGCCGGACAGCATTCAGGAGTTCCGCGTTCTTACCAATACTTTCGACGCGGAATACGGGCGCAACTCCGGTTCGGTGGTGAACGTGGTCACTAAGTCAGGGACAAACGAATTGCATGGGAGCGCCTACGAGTTCTTCCGCAATAAAGTGCTGAATGCGAACCAATACTGCTTTTCGGCTCCCTGCGACAAGCCGCAGTTCAATCAAAACCAGTTTGGCGGGACTTTTGGCGGACCGATCAAAAAGGATCGAACATTCTTCTTCGCCTCTTACGAAGGGCGGCGCATCCGCCAGGGTATTCCATCGCCTGCCGTCATCGTGCCCACTTCCGCGGAAACCCCATCTCCGACGAACGTTGTGAACGGCCAGATTGTGGCGGACTTCAATGATGTGAATCCCGCAGGCTCCCTGTTCACCGGGCAGCTGTCGAACTCCTCGATTCTGACTAGCCGTTCGGGCTGCCAGGCGGCCAACACGGCGATTGGCGGTGGGGCGATCACGGATGGCGCTTTCTATTCCGACATTTTTCCCAATAGTCAGATTCCCCTTGCCTGCATGGATCCCACCGCGGTCGATTTGCTGCAGTTTGTGCCCGCCCCCGCCAGCGGCAGTAATGTGATCAGCAGCTCGCCCGCCCGGGCCGTCCGCGGCGACCAAGTCACGTTCAAACTCGATCACCGGATCAATGACAAGCAGAACCTGAGCATCTATTACTACTTTGATGACGACCGCACACAGAATCCTTTCGCCAATTTCGAGTTGACGGGGGCCAATGTCCCCGGCTTCGGAAGCATCGTGGGGGAACGCTTCCAGCAGTGGAATATTACCCACACCTGGACGGTGAACAACAGCACGGTGAACGAATTTCGTTTCAATTACAATCGCGAGGGGCAACATACATTCCAGCATCCTGCGAGCACCGCGCTGGTGCAGAATTCCTGCCCCCCCGCTCCCGCATGGCTGACCACGGTTATCGGCGCCGTACCTTGTTTTTATGGGGACGGATCGAGTGACCCGAATGGCAGTTTGTTCGGCATACATCCTTTTCTAGGCGCCGGCCGCGAGGGTCTTCCCTTTGTATCGATCTCCGGTGGATTCTCCCTGGGCAACGATTCGGAAGGGGAGCTTCCTCAGGTGGGGAATTCTTTCCAGTTGGCCGACAGCCTGACCAAGGTTTCAGGCAACCATACCTTTAAGTTTGGGGTGGATGCCCGTCGTCAGCAGTTCAACCAGTTTTATTACTACAACGTGAACGGAACCTTTGACTTTTACGGTGGAGGTCCGAACGACGTGGGCGCGGGCAATCTCTACCCGAATTTCCTGTTGGGGCTTCCCGATTCATTCAATCAAGGTTCGGCGCAAGTTGAGAATGTCCGCAACACCGGGCTCTATCTATATGCACAGGACAGTTGGAAGATCAGGCCGAATCTTACTTTGAACTACGGGTTCCGGTGGGAGTTGAACACCCCCCTGGCGGATAAGGCGCAGCATGTACAGACTTTTCGGCCCGGCCAGATGTCCACGGTCTACCCTTGCGCAGATACTCCAAACACCGATTGCTCGTCCCAGGACGCAGTCGGATTGGTCGTTCCGGGCGATCCCGGTGTTCCCGCGGGGATGACCCAGACTTACTACAAGGCATTTGCTCCGCGCATCGGCATCGCTTGGAGCCCGGGCAGTTCCGGCAAGACCAGCATTCGGGCTGGGTGGGGGCTGTTCTACAACCCGGTTGAGCAGCTGGTGCTGGCGCAATTCGGGGCCGAGCCACCATTTGGCGGAAGCTCGTTTGTAAATGAGACGCAGTTTAACCTGCCTTTCCTAAGCCAGGACGGCGCCACTACTTATCTGAATCCGTTCAACGGAGTCATCAGTCCTAAACGGGGAACTGCTCAGGACTGGGCGGTGTTCGAACCCATCGATCTGTTCGGCGATTTCCAGCCGCACATGCGTACGCAGTACTCCGCTCAGTACAACTTCACCATCCAGCGCGAGTTATCGCGAGACATGAAGCTGGAAGTCGGCTACGTGGGATCGCAAGGGCATCGTCTGTTGGCAACGCATGATATCAATTACTCGAACCCGCAGACCTGTCTCGATCTCGATCAGATTCTGCCTAACGCACCTTGTGCCCAGTTCAGCGAGGATAGTCAATTCATTATCCCCGGCGGAACGGTTCTGCCTGTAGATTTGCACTTGCCCTACGCGCAAAACCATTCTGTGATCCCGGCAGGCACGACGGTTGGCCCCAATGGAATCACTTTGGTTGGGTTGCGACCATATTCGTCACCCCAGTGTGACCCCCTGACAGGCATCGGCTGTCCGCTCAGTGGTGTTCCGGTGTTTACCAGCATCTTTGCGCAAGACACCATTGCCAGCTCAGCCTATAACTCTCTGCAAGTGTCATTGGACAAGCGTTTTGCCCATGGGCTGCAATTCAGCGCAGCTTATACCTGGAGTAAGTCGATTGATGAGGCCTCGAGCTTCGAGGGAATACTGAATCCACTGCCCGGCGCCCGCAACTATGCGCCCTCGCTCTTCGACGCGCGGCACCGTTTTGTCATTAGTTACTATTGGGAGTTGCCGGTGCGGAAATACGGTGGTTTTGCCGGTAAAGCGCTCGATGGCTGGGCATTTTCGGGGATCACAACCTACCAGACAGGATTTCCAATTCGTATCACGTCGTCCTCCGACAATGAACTGATGAACAGCGCCGACTTTGAATACCCTGGAGAACCCAATCAGGTCGCACCCTTTCATTGGCAAAGGCCACAAAGCAACGGGAATTACTATTTCAACAGCCCGGCCAGTCAGACTTCGATTTTCGATGAGTCGGCGGTGTTCGGCTTCGTTGGCAATGCGCCGCGCACGATTTGCTGCGGGCCTGGAATCAGCGAAACGGATATTGCTGTGGTGAAGCTTTTTCCGGTCAATGAACGTGCACACTTCGAATTTCGAGCGGAGGTGTTCAACATCTTCAACCATACGCAGTTCTATAACCCGGACGGCAACAGCACTGACGGCACTCAGTTTGGCCAGGTCACGCAGGCCAAGGATCCGCGCCTGGCGCAGTTTGCTTTGAAGTTTTACTTCTAGCTCGAAGGAATAGAATAGAAAAGTCCGATCCCCGGGCGGGTTTACGCCGTCCGGGCCCAATCTAATGGCCTACCCGGCCTGAGCAACTACTGGAGATCACGATGTACCCCGCATTGCAAAAAGAGCTCGATACCTTCGAGCGACGCACCCCGAAGTCCGCCGAAGCGCATAAGAAGAACCTGAAGCGATTGCCGCTGGGCGTGGCGAGCAATTATCGCGCCTATGACCCTTATCCGATTTTTGTGTCGGAGGCATCCGGCAGCAAGTTTCGCGATCTTGACGGCAACGAATATCTTGACCACAACCTGTGTTTCGGTACGCTCATGGCGGGACATTCGCATCCGGCGGTGATCAAGGCAGTGGAAGCGCGCCTGCACAAAGGCACGGCTTACGGGATGCCGCATAACATGGAGTGGGAACTGGCGGAAGAAATCTGCACGCGTTTTCCGGTGGAGATGTGCCGCTTTGGCAACAGCGGCACCGAAGCCACTATGCACACGATTCGTCTCGCCCGCGCGGCTACGGGGCGCGACAAGATCATCAAATTTGAAGGCGGTTACCACGGCCTGCATGATGCGGCGCTGGTGAGCGTGAAGCCGCATCCGCCCGCGGACGATTTCGGGGATATCAAGAATCCAAAGCCTGTGTCGGGCGGGGCGGGCGTGCCGAAGGCCAGCATCGCGAATGTGCTGATTTCGACCTTCAACGACTTGGAGACGGTGGAGCGCCGGTTCAAGGAGAATCCAAATGAGGTTGCGGCCATCATTCTTGAACCGATCATGATGAACGTCGGCCTGTGCATGCCGCAGAAGGGATTTCTGGAGGGGTTGCGGGCGCTTTGCGACAAGTACGGCGCGCTGCTGATTTTCGACGAAGTCAAGACCGGAGGGAAACTTTGCTGGGGCGGCGCGTCGGAATACTTCGGTGTGGCGCCGGATATGATCTGCCTGGCGAAGTCGATTGGCGGGGGATTCCCGCTGGCGGCATTTGGCGCACACAAGAAGGTTATGAGCCTGATTGCCGATCATAAAGTGTTCCACGGCGGCACTTACAATACGAATCCGATTTCGATGGCGGCCGGCATTGCAACCTTCCGCGAAGTGCTAACTCGGGATAACTACACACTGATCGAAAAACTCAGCAAGAAGCTGGTGGAGGGATACCAGAAAACAGTCGCTAAAGTTGGACTGCAGGGATACATCGCGAGCGCGGGGGCGAATGGCGCGCTGATGCTGTATCCGAAGGAGATTCGCAACTACCGCGACTGGCTGCCGATTGACGTGGACCTGTGGCGGCATTACTGGTTCGGCATGGTGAATCGCGGCGTCATGGCTCAGCCCTACTGGTGGGACGAGCAGTGGACGATTTCCGTGCAGCACACCGAGGCGGACATCGACCAGCACTTGGCGGTGTTCGCCGACATTGCCGGCGCGCTGGCTGCCGCGCAACATGAGCGGCTGGGAGCGGTAGCAACGCACTAACGTAGCGCCGGCGTCTCGCCGGCAAACGTGTGGGGCGGACTCTTTTGTCCGCCCTGCCTCACTCACGCATTGGCGGCCGCCGTCAGTCGCCCTGCGTGGCCGAAGGCTGGCCGCGTGACTGCAGCGTCAGGAGATGCTTTTGTCCGATCAAACCACCGACAAGCAGCCGCACCTGAAACGCGTCCTCGGACGTTTTGATCTGGTGTTGCTATTTGTCGTCGCTGTTTTCAACTTGAACGTGGTCCCCTCGATCGCGGCCAACGGCGGTGTGACGGTTTGGTTGTGGATCATCTCGTTGCTTCTTTTTTTCTGGCCGCAGGGGATCGCGGTGATCGAACTTGCGCATCGCTATCCGGGAGAAGGCGGGGTGTATCTGTGGGCCAAGGAAGTGTTCGGTGACTTTCACGGTTTTCTCTCGGGCTGGTGTTACTGGACGAATAACATGTTGTATGTGCCGACGGTGATGCTGTATTTCGTGGGAGTGTCGGTGTTTGTCCTCGGCCCAAGCCACGCGGCGCTCGCCGATAACAAGTCTTTCGCGCTCACTGCATCGCTCGCGCTGCTGGCATTACTCACCATTCTCAATATTGCCGGTCTGGGCGTCGGCAAGTGGATCAACAATTTTGGCGCCATCGGGACTTTCATCGCTGCCGCTGTCCTCATCGGTCTTGGCGCAGTGATCTGGCTGCGCTTCGGCACCGCCATCACCGCTGGCGACTTCCGGGTTCCCGCCAACCCGCGTTTCGTACTCAATTCCTTCGGTGTCATCTGCTTCGGCTTGGTCGGCCTCGAACTAGCCTCCGTCATGGGAGACGAGATCCGGGATCCCCGGCGCACTCTTCCCGGCGCTGTCGCCTGGGGCGGAATCCTCTCGGGCGCCCTATATCTCGGCGCCACGCTTACTCTCCTCATCGCCGTTGGGAAGAACGTTAACGTGCTTCAGGGAATCGTTCAGGCCGTCAGCCACATGGCTGGCCGCGTCGGAGTTGCTTGGATTACCGTGCCTTTCGCGCTAATGCTCAGCTTGTCCATTGCGGGCATCGGTTCCGCCTGGATGGGTGGCTCTGCGCGCATTCCGTTTGTCGCCGGCCTGGATTCCTACATGCCGTCATGGCTCGGCAAAATTCACCCGCGCTACGCCACGCCCTATGCGGCACTCATCGTCCAGGCGATTGTGTCTGCTTTTCTCGTTATCATGAATTTCTTCGGCGCCGGCGTTCAGGAGACTTTTCAAAAGCTTCTTTCGCTCGCCGTTGTGCTCCAGCTCGTACCATTCGTGTACATGTTCGGGGCGCTCGTGAGATTTTCCGTCATCGAGTCCGAGCCTCGGGGCCAGTACAGCCGAACCACGATGTTCCTTGCTGGAACGAGCGGTCTGCTCACCACGATTCTCGGCATCGCGCTCGCATTTTTCCCTTCCCAGCAGATCTCGTCGCTGTGGTCCTACGAATTTTGGATGTTCGGCGGCACGCTGTTTTTCATTGGTCTGGCTGTATTTTTCTTTTTTGTGTATGGGCGGCTGAGGCCTCGGCAGTTGGATTCGGCAAGGCTTAGCTAGGGACGGACGCAATGTTTCCGTTGGAGGAGTTATGGCTGGTGGAGTTACAACTGACGTTAAGACGTACTCCATGTTGATTAATGGGGAGTTCGTGGCTAGTAAGTCGGGCAAGACGTTCCCGGTGTACGATCCTTCGACCGAAGAAGTGATCGCGCAGGCGCCCGAGGCGAACGCGGATGACGTGAATCGCGCGGTCGCGGCCGCTAAGGCGGCGTTTGAAGAAGGGCCGTGGGCGACCAGCACCGCGCAGGAGCGCGGACGCGTCCTCTTTCGCCTGGCCGAAAAGGTGCGGCAGAACCTAACCATGCTCGCCGAACTGGAATGCCGCAACTCGGGCAAGCCGATTATTGAAGCAGAGTTCGACATCACCGACGTGGCTACGTGCTTCGAATACTATGGCGGGCTGGCCACCAAGGTGGTCGGCTATGTAAATCCCGTTCCCGACAACGCGATGAGCCTTTCGCTGAAAGAGCCGATGGGCGTTGCGGGGCAGATCATTCCATGGAATTACCCGTTGATGATGGCGGCGTGGAAACTGGCTCCGGCATTGGCTGCGGGCTGCACCTGCGTGCTCAAGCCCGCCGAACAAACGCCGCTCACGGCGCTTGAACTGGCGAAGTGGCTGGAGGACGTCGGCCTGCCGAAGGGCGTGGTGAACGTGATCACGGGCTTCGGCGAAAGCTGCGGATCGCCGCTGGTCAAGCACCCGGACGTCAATAAGATCGCGTTTACCGGTTCGGCAGCCGTCGGCAAGATTATCGTGAAAGAGGCCGCCGATACGGTGAAGCGCGTGACGCTTGAACTGGGCGGCAAGTCTCCGAATATCTTTTTTGCCGACGCCGATTTCGAAGCGGCTATTGACGGAGCGCTGTTCGGCGTCTTCATCAACCAGGGGGAAGTCTGCTCGGCGGGCAGCCGTATTCTGGTGCAGAAATCGATTTACAGCAAGTTTGTGGAAGCAATGGCCGAGAAGGCGAAGAAGATCAAGATAGGTCCACCGCTCGAGCGCGGGACGAAGATGGGAGCGCTGGTCTCGAAAGAGCAGTACGACCGGGTCTGTTCGTATCTCGAGATCGGCAAGAAAGAAGGCAAAATTGCGGCTGGGGGCGGGCGCGCCGGCAATTTTGCGAAGGGTTACTATGTGCAGCCGACTATCTTCTATAACGTGGACAACAACGCCCGCATCGCGCGCGAAGAAATCTTCGGCCCGGTGGCGGCGGTGATTCCTTTCGAGGACGAAAAAGACGCAATGAAGATTGCGAACGATACGCCCTACGGGTTGGCCGCCGCCGTCTGGACACGCGACATTTTCAAAGCCATGCGCGCCGTGAAGACTTTGCGCGCGGGCATTGTGTGGGTGAACCACATGCAACCCACCTATGTGGAAGCGCCGTGGGGCGGATACAAGCAGTCGGGTTTTGGGCGGGAACTGGGGCCGTGGGGGATGGAAGAGTATCTCGAGACCAAGCAGGTGTACATCAATTTGAACGAATCTCCGATTGGCTGGTACTAGGAAGCGGTTGCCAGTGGTTAGCGGCCCGTTGCCAGTAGACCCCGCCTCTGGCGCAGGGTGGCTCTAACTGAGAACTGGCGACTGAGAAGTGAGAACTGACTTATGTCTAGCATTCAACTACGCACCTCTATTCCGGGACCTCGCTCGCAGGCGCTGATGAAGCGGCGCAATGCTGCCGTTGTGCAGGCGGCCTATCACGCCACCCCGGTTTTTGTTGCCAAGGCCGAAGGTGGGGTCGTCGAAGATGTCGACGGCAATCGCCTGATCGACTTTGCGGGCGGCATCGGCTGCCTCAACACCGGACATCGCGCGCCGGCGGTGGTTGATGCCGTGCGCCGCCAACTGGATCGTTTTCTGCACACCAGTTTTAACGTGCTGCCCTACGAAAGCTATATCGCCGTTTGCGAGAAGCTGAACGCGCTGGTACCGGGCAAGGGACCGAAGAAAACCATACTGGTGAACACGGGCGCGGAAGCGGTTGAGAATGCCATCAAGATCGCGCGCCGCTACACGAAGCGGCAGGCGATCATCAGCTTTGAGGACGCATTCCACGGGCGGACTTACATGGCGATGGCGGCGACCAGTAAGACACATCCGTATAAAGCGGGATTCGAGCCGTTCCCGAGCGAGGTGTACAGGATTCCGTATGCGTATTGCTTCCGCTGCGCTTACTCGATGAAGTATCCGTCGTGTGACGTGCATTGTGCGCGGCACATCGAAGACACGTTCAAGCGGGTGGTGGCGGCGGAATCGGTGGCGGCGGTAATTGTCGAGCCAATTCTGGGCGAAGGCGGCTTCATTACTCCGCCGGAGGAATTCTATCCAACGCTCGGCGCGATCTGCCGCAAGCACGGTATTCTGCTGATCGCGGACGAAGTGCAGACTGGATTCGGGCGGACCGGCGCCATGTTTGCGAGCGAAAGGCTGGGCTTGGAACCGGATCTGGTTACGATGGCGAAATCGCTGACTGGCGGCTTGCCCATGGCCGCGGTCACGGGACGCGCGGAAATCATGGATGCTCCCGGCGCGGGCCAGCTTGGCGGCACGTTCGCGGGCAATCCTTTGGCTTGCGAGGCAGCGTTGGCGGTACTCGACATGATAGAAAAAGAAAACCTCTGCGCGCGCGCCAACGTGCTGGGCGAACGTTTTCGCAAGCGCGCGGCGAAGTGGCAGGCGCAGTGGGAACTGGTTGGCGATGTCCGGGGACTGGGCGCGATGCAGGCGCTGGAACTGGTGCGCTCAAAGACAACGCGCCAGCCCGCCGGCGAAGAGACCACGCAAGTGTCACAATACTGTTACGAGCATGGCTTGGTGACGATCACCGCCGGATCGTACAGCAACGTGATTCGGTTGCTCATGCCGCTCGTGATCACCGACGCGCAGATCGACGAAGCTATGGATGTGCTCGAAGCGGCGCTGGCGCATGTTGAGGAAAAAAAAGGTGCGCTGGCGGCACAGCTAAAGTAGGTCCGACCGAGCATAGACTCGACGGAGGGGCATCCTCCAATCAGAGGGCTCACCACAGAGTCACAGAGCCACAGAGAAAGCGAACAACAGTTAGGCACGTTTTTATTCCGAGCTGAATA
>PMBA01000461.1:0-2400 GCA_003152795.1 Acidobacteriaceae bacterium
AGCGCCAGCACCTGCGGGCCGAAAAAACGATTCAGGAATGCGGTAAAAGTCAGTTGTTCCATTTTCAGACTTTGCGATTTCAGACTGCCATGAACTTAAGAATCAATGCCCTGAAGGGACGCGGCATTAGCCCCGGCGGAAGGCTGTGTACCCTGCCCAAACCGCCTCCACCATCAGGGCCGCCACCGGCACACACAAGCCCCACAGAAAGCCGCGAAACGCCAGCGAAGAACTCATGAATATAGCATACGCAGCGGCTCCCACCAACCCGTAGCGCACCACAAAGCGCAGGACGATCCAGCCGCCTTTCTCCCGGCTGCTCTGGTTGACGATGCGATCGGCAAGGCCTTCGACACCGCTCGTCAAGGAACGAAAATTGACGTAGGAAACAGCCGCTCCGAAGGCAAAACCAATCGATCCCGCCCAACCGTAAAACCAGAATGCCGGCCCCAGCAGCAGAACGCTCGCCACCAGCATGTTCCGTAACACGCGGGGAATGATGCGCTCATAGATGGAAAGCTCGTCGATTCTGCGCTCGTCGTTTCCTCTCCCCTCATCGAGAGTGTCCGCGCTCCCGTCGAGATGCTCGCGCTGATTCATCACTTGTCTTTATCGGTATCGTTGTAAGCGCCCACAGCCATGCGGATCATCTGCCAGAATCCAACCACCGCGCCAAACAACAGCCCGACCAGATAGAGCCACTTGGTGTGCAGCCAGTAATCGGCCAGTTTGCCCAGGAAAAAACCAAGTAAAATCGCACCCGGAATAATGAACCCTATCTCGGAATAGCGAGCCAGGGAGACCAGAGGGGGTTTCTTCTGTTGGGAATTGGCGGGATCGGACATGCGAGGAGATTGTAAATCAGCCGCGAGTTGGGGGTACGAACTGAGAACAGATAGCTGAGACCTGACCGCCAGCTTCACTTCAACATTGCCGCCACATGTGGCGTTTGCACAATTCCGAGCGACCAGTTCACGCTGCGAATGAACGGCTCTGGATAAACTCCGATCACGATCGTCGCCAGTGCCGTCACGCCCACCGCACAACGCATTCCGATGCTGACGGGCAGCCGCCCAGTCTCCATCGGCGAGCGCATCAGCATGGAATTCGCAATTTTCAGGTAGTAATAAAGTCCGAAGAGCGAGTAGAGCACGCCGAGCGAGGCCAACCCGTAATGTTGACTTTCAATCAAACTTAGGAAGATGTAGTACTTGCCCAGAAACCCGGCAGCGGGCGGAATGCCAGCGAGTGAAAGCAGGAACAGCAGCATCAATGTGGCTTCAACCGGCGCGCGCTGGTAGAGGCCCGCCATATCGTCGAGCTCGTCGCCGATCACGTTGCGCTGCCGCAGCGAGGTGATCACCGCAAACGCGCCCAGGTTCATGAAGGTATAGACCAGCAGGTAGATCAGAATTCCTTTGAAACCGTCGAGAAATGCCGGACTGCCGGGCTGCGACGTTCCCATGGCCACAAACGCCAGCAGCATGTAGCCGACATGCGCGATCGAGGAGTAAGCGAGCAGCCGTTTGGTATTGGTCTGCGTAAGCGCCGCGAAGTTCGCTCCAGTCATGGTGGCAATCGCGACGATTACAATCACCGGCGTGTAAACCGAGCGCAGCGGGAACAATCCAAATATCAGGATGCGCAGCAGCATCGCCCAGGCCGCCGCTTTCACCGCTACCGACATGAAGCCGGTAATGCTGGTGGGTGCGCCTTCGTAAGCGTCGGGAGCCCATTGATGAAACGGGACGGCGGCGATCTTGAACAGCAGTCCGACCATGGTGGCCAGCAGCGCGATCACCACCACAGGATTGTGCGCACTCTGCGCCGACACCGCCCGCGCAATCACCGCCAGATTCGTTCCGCCGGAAATTCCGTAGAACAGCGAGAGGCCATAAGCAAAGATGCCCGACGAAAATGCCCCGAGCAGCAGATACTTCAAGGCCGCTTCGTTCGAGCGCCGGTCGCGCCGCAGGAAACCGACCAGCACATAAGTGGAAATCGCCATCAGTTCGAGTCCGATGAAGATCAGCACGATGTCGATTCCAGCCGCCATGCACATCATGCCCACCACGGAAAGCAGCAGCAGCGAGTAGTATTCGCCGTGGTGTTCATCTTCCACATCGAGATAGTGCACCGACCCCAGAATGGCAATCGCCGCTCCCGCCAGAAACAGATACCAGAAGTAGATGGCGAAGCGATCAACTAATAACGAGTTATAAAACCCGAACAGGCCCCTCGGCGGCAGCGACGATTGAATCTGCCATACACACAGAGCCGCAAACACCACGCCGACAAAAGCGCCGACGGCGTTGATCCATTTCCATCCCCGCGGAACCATCAGGTCGATCAGCAGAATGCCGAGCGCAAAAATGGTAAGTTCCACCATCGGCAACATCA
>PMBA01000461.1:2492-4889 GCA_003152795.1 Acidobacteriaceae bacterium
GGAGTTGTCATGAATCGTCTGCACAATCTGGTTGACCGGCTGTTCCAGGATCTGGAAAAACGGCTTGGGATAAAGCCCAATCCACAGCGCCATAATGATCAGCGGCGCAAACGTAAGAATCTCGCGCGGCGTCAGATCGTGCAGCTTTTCGTTCTTCGGATTCGTCACCGTCCCGAAAAAGACGCGCTGATAAAGCCAGAGCAGATAGGCCGCGGCCAGAACCACGCCCGGCGCGGCCCAAGCCGCCCACTTCCAGTTCGCGGTGAAGGCTCCCTGCAGAATCGTGAACTCGCCGACGAAGCCGTTCAGCAACGGCAATCCCATGGACGAGAGAAACATGATCATCGTTATCGTCGCGTACACGGGCATCACGTTCGAGATGCCGCCATACTCCGCGATCTCGCGGGTATGCCGCCGTTCATACAAAATGCCGACGATCAAGAAGAGCGCTCCGGTCGAGATGCCGTGATTGATCTGCTGCAGTACCGAGCCCGTCAATCCCGCCGAATTCAGCGCAAAGATTCCCAGCGTGCAGAAACCCAGGTGACTTACTGACGAGTAAGCGACAAGCTTCTTCATGTCCTTCTGCATCAGCGAAACCAGCGCCCCGTAGATGATGCCAACCAGCGATAGTCCGATCACCCAGTTCTGCACTCGTGGATGCGACACGACCGCGGGGAAGAACGGCAGCGAGAAACGCACGAAGCCATACGTCCCCATCTTCAGCAAAACGCCCGCCAGGATGACGGAGCCAGCGGTCGGCGCTTCCACGTGGGCATCCGGCAACCACGTGTGAAACGGAAACATCGGAACCTTGATGGCAAATCCAATAAAGAAGGCGACGAAGAGCCAGATCGCGGTGTGGAACGGAATCAGCGGTGCCGTCTTATAAAGTTCCGGAATGCTGAAGGTGAAAACGCCGGTAACTGTGTGGTGATGGAAGTAGAGGAACAGAATGCCCAGCAGCATGAGCACGGAGCCCAGCAGCGTGTACAAAAAGAACTTGATGGCCGCATAGAGTTTGCGCGGGCCGCCCCAGATGCCGATCAGCAGATACATCGGCACCAGCATCGCTTCCCAGAAAACGAAGAAGAGGAAGAAATCGAGCGCCATGAAGACGCCCATCATTCCCGTCTGCAGCACCAGAAACCAGACGTAATATTCCTTCACCCGAATCTCGATGGCGGTCCACGAAGAAAGAATCGAGATCCAACCCAGCAGCGTGGTCAGCATGATCAGCAGAAACGAAATGCCGTCAATGCCCAGGTTGTAACCCGCGCCAATCGAGGGAATCCAGTTATTCAGCGTGCCCTCGATGAACTTGAAGTGCGAGGGGGTCACCTCGAAACGCTGCGCCCAGAACATCGGCACCAGCGGCAGCGAGATCAGGAATCCGCCAAGGGCGAAGAGGTTCGCAATCCAGCGGATCGCGTCCTTGTTCTCCTTAGGAACGAACAGGAGAACTAGCGCGCCGATGAGCGGCGTGAAGAGAATGATCGAAAGTATGTGACTCTGCATAAGAACAGTTCTCAGTTGCCAGTTCTCAGTTGCCAGCGGCTGCGAGCTTCGAGCCTCGAGCTTCGCGCAAGCTATCCTGACGGCACTCCGGTAACGCTTACTCGCAGCCCGTAGCTCGTAGCTCGCAGCTCACTTCCACACGTAATACACGCCAAATCCCAGCAGTCCGGCGACCATAACCAGCGCGTACCACTGCACTAATCCCCATTCGAACAGGCGCGTCGGATAAGAAATCATCCGCGCCAGAATCGCCGGGCCATTCACGCACACGCCGTCGATGATCCACTTATCCCACCAGGTCGAAAGCGTGGCGACGGCTCGCGTGACCCAGCCAACATCGTTGACCGCTCCGTCGATGACCTTGGCATCGAACCACGACGACGCTTCACCCGCGCCCATCACCCCCAGGCGGATTTCGCCCACCTTGCGGCGTCCGGTAAAAACGTAGTCGTAGCCCTCGTCGACAAACCACTTGTTATAAAGCAGGGTGTAGAGTGGCGGAGCTTTCACGGCAATGGGTTCGGGGTAGTCTTTGCCTGCTTTTCCATAGTAGCTATAGGCCCATGCTCCGCCCACAACCGCCAAGCCCACGGAGAGCAGCATCAACGTCCATTCCAAGCCGCGATGTTCTTCGCCAGCCGGTTCCTGAGGCTCCGCGGGTGCGACGGCAGCATTTTGCGCGAATACGGGTTCCAGAAATTTTCCGAAGGCGTTCGTCCCACCCAGACTCGCCGGCACGCCCAGCCACCCGGCGCAGACCGAACAGATTGCCAACACGACCAGCGGGCCTGTCATCGACTTTGGCGATTCATGAATGTGGTGCTCGACTTCGTGGCTCATCCGCGGCTTCCCGTAGAAAGTCAGGAAGATGAGCCGCGC
>PMBA01000040.1 GCA_003152795.1 Acidobacteriaceae bacterium
AAGTTATCGACGCGCTCGAAGCGCAAGAGATAAAGGAGGCCGGCAATGAAAAAGGTTAGCACCGCAGCGGCAAAGCAAAAGAGGAATGTTTCCGAAGAGCAACTGACGATCGGGTTGGACCTGGGAGGTCGATCGAGCTGGAATTGCGTATTGGATGAACGAGGCGAAGTACTGCTGGAGCAGAGGGTGGCCCGACTCCGAAAGCCCATCGATAGGTGACGAGTAGCCCGCGCGGTTGGAAACGCAGGGTCAAGGTCCCGCCCGAGTGACGGGCAAACCGGAAGTTAACTGCTGTAACCAAGCGGTAGCACTCAGAACCGGGTCAATGAGTGCTAAGCGATATTTGGTGTTACCGAAGTTGCGCCGCACTCAGCGGTGCGGATCGAATTCGAGTGTGACTCGAGCAGTGGTGGGAGATTTCGTCGGAACATATTTCCATTTCTTGATCGCTGTGATTGCGGATTGACCAAGAATCGGATTACCTCCGAGCAGGGTGACACTCTGGATCGTGCCTTGCGCAGAAATGACTATTTCCAGCTTTACGGTCCCACCGATATAAAGCCTTTTCAGAGTCTCCGGGTACTCGGGTTCGACGCTCGTGATCAGTCTTCTTTCATTCGCATTTTGAGCCTTCAAGACCGACGGTAGGAAGCTTCCCAGAGCCAAACAACAAAGGAGAAGTGTACGCAGCAGACTCCCTGTTCGAGTGTGCAACCCGAGTGGCTCGGAATGGGCTCGACTTTTCAGCATATTTAGATCCCGGATGCAATGGCTACGGCAATTCCAGATCGAGCCGGTAAACTTCCTGAGTGCTTCGATCACGAACGAATACCCACGAACCATCCGGCATACGACCGCTCCAAAGTCCAAATGGCCCCGGATAGCGATCGATTCCATTCAAAACGAAAACACGTTGGGGATGACTCTGGCCTACTTTGACGCGGCGGATCGATTCTTCATCGGTTACTAGATCGTCGAAGTACAGGAACTTGCTATCAGATGACCAAACAGGGTAACTAAAAGCTCCGGCAGGTTCAGTTAGCCATTCCGACCACCTCTGGCTTCGAAAATCGAACAGCATCAGTTTAGTGAAGTCTGGTGAGAGAGCAGCGATGTAGCGACCGTCGGGCGACCAGCGCGGGCTGAACAAGCCGTCGGATCCAGGAACATTCGACAGACGATGAGACTTGAGATCAAGTATCTTGATGCTGATTCCTTCTGCGGCGTGCACGTAACCGAACATTACCTGGCTGCCATCAGGCGACCAGTTGGCGTCGATTTGACTGCGACTTTCTCCCAGCAGTCGCTGGGGTTTTCCCCCCTCACTAGACACCAGAAAGATGTTGTAGGGTCTGCCGGTTTGCACCGCCACATATGCAATCTTTTTGCCGTCTGGGGACCAGCGCGGCAAAGCCGCGCGTTCCGGCGAAAACGTTAGCTGCTTGCGGTCGCTGCCGTCAATACGGCTGCGCCAGAGGCTGCCGTCCGGAACGGTGACGTATGCCACCGATTGACCATTCCCTGAGAAGTCCAAGTCTGTTGCAGAAATCCCGGAAAGCAATGGGATGACATGAGGGGATCGGGCATCGTACTTTACAACTTCTCCCACAGCTTTCACGCCTAGAGCCCAAAGGGTCTTGCTGTTACTTGGATCCGGCCATGCATTTCCGAACGAAACTGGCCCCGTCGTCAACTGGATCGGGGCGGCAGGCTTTCCGCCTTCTCCCCTCGTCTCGGGCAGAGCCCAAAGCGTGGTGATATTTGTGGGATTGCTCTGATTCACCTGAAAAATATAATAGTGTCCGTCCACTGTCCAACTGCCACAGCACTCCGCTGGGGGATTGTTCCAGTTCGGAAGCAGAACATGACGGTTCGAACCATCACTCTTAACTTCCCACAAAGACGTGGAATTCTGCGATATGTCGCCCATACTGAAGCGGATGCGCTGTCCATCCGGAGAAAACCGTGGAGCAAATGGGCTTCCGGCCAGCGCGGCCACTTCGTGGGCCTGAGCTCCGTCTGACTGAGAGACATAGAGAGCAGAGCCCTTCAGGAAAACTAGGTGCTTTCCATCCGGTGCCAAAGCCGCGTCCCGCCCCACCACACCCGGTATCCGCTGGGCCGTTCCGCCGTCGAGCGGAACCTTCCAGAATTCATTTTCGGCCCTCCCACTCTGCACCGGTGTGGCCAGCAGCGCTAAACGATCGGGCGAAATGTCAAGCGCCTGAATGTTCGGGAAGGAGGTCACAAACGTAGATCTCGCGCCGCCACGCACAGCGATTTGAGAAATCACATGGCGTCCTCCGACCGATTCAGTGACGTACAGGTTCGAGCCGTTTGATAGGACGTTGCTTTTCGCCAGGCCATCATGAGTAACCTCAACTTGGCTAATCGCTCCGAACCCGGAGTGGCGCGATGTCGGACGGCGTTGCCAATGCAGCACGGCGATCGATATGAGGGCGGACACGGCGAGGAGGAACAGCCATCGTCCATGCCTTCGAGGCGATTGCTTTTTCTCGCGCGCTGGGGCCAAGCCAACACTTGCAGGTGACATACAAATTAAGCTTACTCTCGAGGTGGAGCAAAACACCGCACGAAGGTAACTCCACGAGCAAGGTGGCACCAGATGCTAGAAGCCATCTCACAATGAACCTGAAGGAGTAAATCGCGGGATCCCCGCAGGGACTGAAGCCCACGTCTTTATTAGCTCTGGGCGGCACGGCTGAAGCCGTGGCCTACCCAAAACGATGAGATAGCTTCTAGAAATAAAGGTTCGCCGACAATTACAAGCGTTCCTCACTGGGCCTGAAGTTTTCTGAGAATAGGCTGACCAAGGTCAATTAGTGAAATTGATTCCATGACAATGTCGGCTCCCACACCCGAGTAGATTTGGTGGTGCTGAACCAACCAACAGGGCTCGGGAGAAAGGAGCCGAACGATGATCATTATAGGAGT
>PMBA01000393.1 GCA_003152795.1 Acidobacteriaceae bacterium
GAGGCGCTGGCGTTGAAAAACAACCCACAAATGTCGGTCGCTCGACTGACGGCGCTGGCATCCCGGCAGGTCACGCGCGAACTGCGTTCCAGTTTGTGGCCCACCGCAACCGGTGATCTGACGGGCGTGGATTCGCGCGATAACAGCCGCATCACGGCTGGTGGACTCAATAATCCCATCATCTATGAGCGCGCCGCNNGTAAGTCAGTTGATCACGGACTTCGGACGCACCACGAATTTGGTCGCAAGTGCCAGCCTTGCGGCCAAAGCGGAGGAGCAAAACGCGGCGGCTACGAAAGAGCAGATTCTTCTGGCGGTGGATCAAGCCTTCTACGGCGCGCTGCAAGCGCATGCGGTGCTGACCGTGGCTCAGCAAACCGTAAATGCCAGGCAGACAGTTGCCGATCAAGTAGGAGCGTTGTTTAAGAGCAAGCTAAGGTCCGAACTGGATTTCAGTTTTGCGAACGTGAACCTCGCGCAAGCGAAGCTGCTTGTCCTGGACGCGGAGAATAGCGAAAACGGGGCGCTCGCTACCCTGTCCATGATACTGGGCTATTCCAGGACGCAGGGGTTTGAGTTAGTCGAGGACACGACGGCGATTGGTTCGCCTCCCAGCAACGTGGACGATCTTGTCTCCCAGGCGATTGCGATGCGCCCGGAAATATTGTCGTTGGAATTCCAAGAGCAATCTGCGGAGAAGTTTCACACAGCCGAACGCGATTTACTCCTCCCCAATATACGTGCGGTGGGCGCGGTAGGGGACACACCGGTACGAAACCCGGTTCTCTCCAATTGGTATGGTGCGGTGGGTGTGAACGTTGAAATCCCTCTATTTAACGGCTTTCTCTACACGGCGCGATCAAGGGAGGCGAGTCTGAGAGCGCAAGCGTCCCAAGGTCGTTTGCTTGATCTTCGTAATCGGATTTCACGTGATGTGCGTACGGGTTGGCTCAATGCGAACACGGCGTATGCGCGGCTCAGCGTCGCTCAGCAACTGTTGGACCAGTCAAGCCTCGCGCTCGATCTTGCCCAAACGCGCTACCGCTTGGGGCTGAGTTCCATTGTTGAGCTGAGTCAAGCACAGCTCCAGGAGACCCAAGCCCAAATCAGCAACGCTCAAGCGGCTTATGACTACCGCCTCGCCCTGGCAATACTGCGCTATCAAACGACAGGGATCTAGGTGGTGGTAGAAGAGCTTTGATCTCCCGCTCAAAAACCGGTATATCCGTCGCGCCAATATGTTTGGCTACGATCCGGCCGTCGCGATCAATGAGGAACGCGATCGGCAAGCCGAGCACTCCGCCGTATAGCTCCCCAATCTTCGCGTTGCCCATGGCAACCGGATAGTTCATGTGGAAGCGCTGGTAGAAGTCGCGGACGCAATCTCGCCGACGCGAAGAAGGTCAGCCAGTTCAGAATCCCCAAGATTATTCTTACGCGGCGTCGTGAGCCTGGTCACAGCCAAGCGTGAGCCAGTGAGGTTGAATAGCATTGACGGGCAATTGAATCGGAGTTTGGCCGCGTGGGAAGCTCTGACTAAACTGGATGTTCTCAAATCGGCCCAGAGAGAGATGACGATGGAAAACGCGGTCGGTCTAGTCATGACGGGCGGCGGTGCTCGCGGCGCTTATCAAGCCGGTGTCCTCAAGCGCATTGGCGAACTGAAACGGGCCCGCACACAGGGTAATCCTTTCCCGATCATAGGAGGCGCTTCCGCGGGAGCCATTAATGGCGCCGCTCTGGCCACAGGTTGCGGCGATTTTGCTCAGGCAACCCAGCGCATTGCAGACGCTTGGGCGACTCTCGAACCTTCCGACATCTTTCGCTGTGGTCTCTTGTCCCAGGCGCAAAATTCCATAACCTGGATATTCGATCTCTCCTTTGGAGCGATTCTGGGGGGAGGCAATGCCCGATCCTTACTAGATGCCACTCCTTTACATTATTTTCTCAATAAGCACCTTGACTGCGACCGGATCCAGGAAAACATCAAGCGCGGGGACCTCTACGCTCTCGCGATTTCCGC
The DNA here is from genome assembly GCA_003152795.1 of Acidobacteriaceae bacterium. Lineage (GTDB taxonomy): Bacteria > Acidobacteriota > Terriglobia > Terriglobales > Acidobacteriaceae > Acidiflorens. The sequence goes on from PMBA01000393.1 coordinate 2,024, forward strand.
GACCAACTACAACTCGGGAAGAAGCTATCTCTTCATTCAAGGGAAAAAGGGTCATCCGCTTTGGAAGCGGATCCGGCTGGTGACGGTTGCGACCAAGATCACGGTCGATCACGTTTGCGCGTCCTCGGCTATTCCTATGGTTTTCCAGCCGGTAAGACTCAAAACTCCGCGTGGGTCGGCCTTCTTCGGCGATGGTTGTGCGCGCCTGCAACAGCCTCTCAGCCCAGTGATCCGCCTGGGGGCCGAGAAGGTTTTCGCGATCGGTGTCCGCTGCGGAAATAAAGAAAGTCAAGAGGAAGCCACGGATGAGAGAAACCCTTCGCTCGCGCAAGTGTTGGGAGTTCTTTTGAACGTTATGTTTCTGGACCATCTCGCCACTGACATTGAGCACCTTGAACATTTGAATCAGTTGCTCGACGATGGCCACATCAGTCAGCTTGGGATTGAAGGACATGAAAAGATACGGTCATTGGGGACCTTCATCATCGCGCCTTCGGTCAACTTGTCAGATCTGGCGGAGCAGCACCAGAAAGACATGCCCGCTCTGATCCAGTACTTTGTATCGAGTTTGGGACGAGACGCGGCTTCCTGTGCGGATCTGATGAGTTACCTGCTATTCACGCCCAACTACACGCGAGACCTCATTGAGATTGGTTACCTTGACGCCAGCGAACGAATCGAGGAAATCGAAGAATTTCTCTATTCTTCCAAGGGGAACGCTGAAAGCGCACTGGCCAGTCAAACGGGAGGGAACGCGCCTAAGGCTGGTTCGGCAGCGAAACCGACCGGAAGCTCGGTCAGATCCCGCGGCTGATCATCCCGCCCGGATGCGACCGCACTTCCAGATGCGACACCCAGGCACAAACGGGCTTTAATGCTGAACTCCGGAGCACTCAGCAGCTTCGCATCCTGGGTGGGGCTCTTCGCTGTGCCACTTCTTTTCCCATTGCATTAAGATAAGAACGTTGTAGCGGTCAGTCCTGTCCGGCGCAGCCCGGCAGCATGCACTGGCTGGCGGGCAGTGCCTCGCGTCACCGCACAAAGCCTACTCGGGTTTCCCTGTGTAGTGTTGTTCGCGGTGAACATCGGAATGGTCTTCTAAGGACTCCAAGTGCGTCATGACTTCGGCGGGCATCCCTAGTTCGGTCGGCAGACGTTCTTCCAGAATCGTTGCGAGGCGGTGGGCCTCGCTCACCGACGTGAGGCGCGGAAACAACAGGTGGACTTCGATTATCTGTCGGTACCCGGTGGTTCGGAACCGCACGCCATGATATTGAATTGCCAGTTCCGAGCAGATAGCATCCAGCTTGTCCCGAATTTCTCGACCCGCTTTCGGATCAGAGTAATCCATCAACCCGACTGCCGAGCGCCAAACTAGGTGACCGCCAGACCACAGGATATTTGCCGCTACGGCGATGGCGACCAGCGGATCGAGCGGTTTCCAGTGCGTCAGCATTACCAGCCCAAGTCCTCCCACAACGCCAAAGCTCGTCCAGCTATCGGTCAAAACGTGTTTGCCATCGGCTTCGAGGATGAGTGAATTGGTGCGCCTGCCTGTCCGCAGGAGATAGTAACCGAGACCCGCATTGAGCACTCCAGCCAGCAGGATCAGCATTGCACCTGCTCCGAGGTGCTCCAGTTGTAGCCCAGCGATCCACTTCCGGATCGATTCATAGAGAATCGCAATCGCAGCCACGACGATCATTGCTCCTTCAAAACCAGCCGAGAAGAATGTGATCCGTTCGTAACCGTAAAGAAACTGAGGGGACGCTGATCGTGTGCTGAGCCGCAGACTAAAACTAGCAAACCCCACGGCGATCACGTGGACGACCGACTCGGCTGCATCGGAAAAAATGGCAGCCGAATGCGTCATGAAATACACTGTGGTCTTACCGATCAGCATTGCCAGCCCAACAATCAGGGAAAGACGCATGGCGAAGCGAGCATCCCTTAATTCCTGCTCGTCCCTTCGTGACGATGGATGATCCGTCTTGGTCTTTCCGGTCTGTTCCGACATGTTCGCCACGCCTCGGTTGGGTGGCTATCCCAAGCGCCAGTCAATCTTAACAACACTCCCCTTCAATACGGGAGGTCACTGGCAGATCACTTTTTGCTGATTGAGGCCGATGATCGCCTTCTCTTGAACGGCGGGCTGAAAACGAGAGTAGACCACGGAATAGGTCTCAGTGTTCTCGTCTGCTTTGCCTGAGCTTCCTGTCACAGAAACAGCCAAGGTTCCTTCCGAGTTATAGAACGTATCTTGCGAGCGGTTGGCGGCGTAGGCGTGCGTTTTCTTAAAGCCCGGAAGGTGAGCGCCATACCACACGAGGGTGGCGTCAACCTTGGAGTCGTAGATGGTATAGAAATCGGTTTGCATTTTGCTCCCGCAGACGGTTGACTCGGGCAAACGGGTGGGTTCGTTACCTAAATGGAGCCGAGAATCGGTGGCTGGATAGAGAGGAAGATTTGGCAGTGGGTCCGCCGTCAGGAGTTTCGCGTTGCCACCCGCGATCGCCACAAGACAAAAGACGAGCGTGATTGCGAGAATTTTCGAAGGTTTCATGTTTCTACTCGGCATCAGCCACGCGAAACAGCATTGATCGCTTGCCCTGGATTGCATCCGTGCCTCCGTGATTACCCGGTCCTCAGGGGCGACACTTGATTTCAATGCGAAGGTCGGGCGGCCCATTGGAATCCGGCGCCTCCAGGATTTCAACGGCGTGCATCGGTTCGGGCTTCATCCACTCCACACTCCATGCGCCGGGATGAATTGCCTCGTCCGTGGTCGGAATGTCCCGAACACTCCCGTCCGCACGACGGTAACGAACATGTGGTGACTTGCCGCCTGTATCCCAACTGAGAAGGAGACTTGGCCACCGGTGGTGATGCATGGGCACAGCTGTACCGGGCGAAACCTTGACTTCGAGCACGCGTACGAATGCGTTTTCAAAAATTACTCTGTGACTCTTGGGCGCGGCTTGCACCGCGTCGAAGCCGTCGGGAAAATCCGATTTGTCTTGCCCGTAGGCGTAAAAATTCCTCGCGAAGAGAACAATGCAACTAACGACCAAGGCGGCGCACAACGCTCGCCTTCGGGTATCGAATAAACTTCTCTGATCTTTCATTCTGATAACGCTCCTGTCCTCTTGTGGAAGAGCTACTGTTGAGCAGCGCATCGACCGCGGCTTCAAAGTTCTCGGAAGGCTGGTCCGGACCATTTACCGTCACTATTTGCACAATTCATCGCCGAAGCGGTAACAGGTATGCGGGGTTTCTCTCGAGAGCGCTACGCACTACGGCTTGACCTCATAAAAGGCAGCCATGCCCGCCTCCATGTGGTCGTCTATGTGGCAGTGAAACATCCAGATTCCCGGATTATCGGGAACCATATCCACGGTTACCATCTGGGCCGGCAGGAGCGCGACCACGTCGGTGCGTTTTCCGTCTTGCAGCACGGTGTTGCCGTGCCAGTGTGGGGTGTGGAGACTGAAGAATTCACCGAGTGCGAGCAGATACCAGCGGACGTGCTCTCCCTGTTTCATGGTCATCAGCGGCCCGGTGCCGTAGATATAGCCATTGATCGAGAACTTGGTGTTGGCAACGGTAAATCCGGACCCAAGAAATGAGGGGTTGCCCTCTCCGTCGACGGGCAGGAACTCAGCCTTATTTACTCCTTTAGGATCGCTCGTGTAAGTCTGAAGATTGTGTTCTAGATACCAACTGGTGTTCTCGTCAAAGAACATGTACAGGCAGACGATTTCCCGGTCCACGTCTTTCGGTTTGCCGTCGGCATCCGCCATTCCGCGCCGCGTAATCACGATCGCTCCGACCAATCCGCTCTGTACGTCTTTGGCTTCGTTGGTATGCGAATGGTAGAGCCATACGATCGAGCTGGGGTCATTCGGCCCCGGACCCGCCCGTTCCGGAACCTTCCACGTATAGGTATAAGTGTTGCCCGGCGGCACCGCGTCGTCAGCTTTGTCAACTCCTGACGTGCCGTCTTCATACAAAGCGCCTTCGGAACTCTTGTCGTAGAAGACTCCATGGGGGTGCATGCTGTAAGCATGCGTGGCGTTGTTCTTGAAGACGACACGGATCGTGTCGCCGACTTCGGCGCGCAATATGGGACCGAGAATGCCGGCGTGTTCCCACTCGGGAGCGCGCGGCTTGAGCTTGTTAAAGGTCGCGTCCGTGTATTCGCGGTAGAGAGCTTTGCGATAGACGGTGCCAATGCGATGCGGCCCTCGTTCGGTGAAGACTTTGGAATTCCCCTCGAACTTCATGCCCATCATTTTGTTGACGCCTCCGGGGGCGTAGTCCCATTCGACCTCGTCGGCGGCGACGTAGTAGGTGCGAACTTTCGACTCCGAACCCGTTTGCAATGGCTGGGTAATACCTTCAGCGGGAAACGTCATAACGACAACTATCAACGCTGCGGCCAAGAATCTGAACATGTCGGAATTCCCCTTTTCCTGTGGCCTAGAATTTGCTTTGCGCACATGCACGATCACTGCTTGCGGGAAAAAGGGACCGCGCCAGGACGCAGTCCCCTTTCGCGGCCTATCATTTCGCGACGTAATAGACGTACTGGTTGTTTTGAGACGCGTAGCC
>PMBA01000046.1 GCA_003152795.1 Acidobacteriaceae bacterium
CCCGAGCTCAACGCTGCGGCTCAGTTGCGATATCAATCTAGTTTCGCGCCGTCCGGAAACGAAACGGAGTGTGACTGGTGTCACAATACAGACTTGCGAGCCGTTGTATATTGCATCTTCCGAACTGAGTGTTCCTCTGTTCTTAAACCAGAGACGCTATTTTGCCGTGGGAGGACCTGTCGTGGCCGGGAATAAAAGCGTGAAGACGAGAAGAGCTAAATCCAGTTTGAACAAGCGCGGTGCGCACAAATCGAGCGTCATGCCATATCGCAATCCTGCATTGTCAGCGGAGAAGCGAGTCAAGGACCTTCTGACGCGCATGACTCTGGAGGAAAAAGCGGCGCAGATGCTCTGCATCTGGCAAAAGAAGCCGCAGACTCTGGTGGATGCCGACGGCAACTTCGACTTGGCGAAAGCCAAGCAGGCCTTCAAGGATGGCCACGGACTCGGCCAGGTCGGGCGTCCAAGTGACGCCGGCAAGGGGCTCAAGCCCCGCCAAATGGCAGAGACTACGAATGCGATCCAGAAGTTCTTTATGGAGAACACGAGGCTGGGAATTCCGGTAGTTTTCCATGAGGAATGCCTGCACGGGCACGCTGCCGTTGATGGAACCAGTTTTCCGCAGCCGATCGCNNCGCGATCCGCGCTGGGGGCGCGTCGAAGAAACCTACGGCGAAGATCCATTCCTGGTTTCACGCATGGGGATTGCCGCGGTTCTGGGCTTCCAGGGCGACGCCACGTTCCGCGACAAAACGCGCCTGATTGCTACCTTGAAGCATTTCGTCGGACATGGCCAACCTGAGTCGGGCATGAATTGCGCCCCGGCAAATGTTTCGCTGCGTGTGCTGCGCGAGACTTTCTTCTATCCATTCAAGGAAGCGCTGCAAAAGGCGGGCGCGATCAGCGTGATGCCTTCTTATAACGAGCTGGACGGCGTACCTTCTCATGCGAACCGGTGGCTGCTGCGCGATGTGCTACGGAAGGAATTTGGTTTCAAGGGATACACCGTCTCAGATTACTTCGCGATCTGGGAACTCGGGTACCGTCCTGACACTCACGGACACTTTGTCGCCGCGGACAAGAAGGAATCCTGCAAACTGGCTGTGGAAGCGGGGGTGAACATCGAACTACCCGATCCTGACTGCTACCTGTACCTGGTCGAACTGGTAAAGAAGCGAGTGCTGAAAGAATCGCAACTCGACGAGCTGGTCGCGCCGATGCTGTTATGGAAATTCAAATTGGGGTTATTTGACGATCCCTACGTGGATCCGGCGGAAGCGGAGCGCATCGTGGGTTGCGACGCTCATCGCCAGCTTGCCCGTCAGTCTGCCCGCGAGGTCATCACCCTGCTGAAGAATGAGGACGGACTGGCACCACTCGATTTGAGCAAGTACCGGACGATTGCGGTGATCGGCCCGAATGCAAATCGCACACTGCTGGGCGGCTACAGTGGTGTTCCCAAACACGAAGTCACTGTGCTTGAGGGCATCAAAGCGCGGGCCGGTAACCGGGCCAAGGTGCTCTACAGTGAAGGCTGCAAGATCACGATGGGGGGCAACTGGAATCAGGATGCGGTGGTTGCCAGCGATCCTGACGAAGACCGGAAACAGATTGCAGAAGCCGCTGAAACAGCCAAGCAGGCGGACGTGATCATTCTGGCAATTGGCGGGAATGAACAAACATCGCGCGAAGCCTGGGGCCTGAACCACATGGGCGACCGAGCCAGTCTTGACCTGGTCGGAAGGCAGGAAGAACTGGTCAAGGCGATGCTGGCAACGGGCAAACCGGTGATCGCACTTCTTTACAACGGACGTCCGAAATCCATTAACTATCTGGTGCAGAATGTTCCAGTCATTTTTGAGTGCTGGTATCTGGGACAGGAGAATGGTCATGCGGTGGCGGAGGTATTGTTCGGCGATGTGAATCCGGGCGGCAAGTTGCCGATCACGGTTCCGCGCTCGGCGGGACATCTACCGGTGTTCTATAACTACAAACCATCGGCCCGGCGCGGGTATCTCTTTGACGACGTCTCGCCGCTCTACGCATTCGGTTACGGCCTGAGCTACACGACATTTGCGATCGAGAAGGTACGGCTGGAGAAGAAAACAATTCGATCCAACGGTTCGACGCGTGTAATGGCTGATGTAACGAACAGTGGCAAGCGCGAAGGCGCGGAAGTCGTTCAGATGTACATCCGGGACGTGGTCAGCTCCGTCACGCGACCGGTAAAAGAACTGAAGGGATTTCAGAAAGTGACGCTTCGTCCGGGTGAGACGAAGACAGTCACATTCAACATCACTCCCGAGTTGCTCGCCTTCTACGATGTGAACATGAAATACGTGGTCGAGCCGGGAGAGTTCTGCATTATGGTCGGCAATTCGTCGCGTGACGAGGACCTGACGAAGATCACGCTCACGGTAACGAAGTAAAACCGGTTGCAGGGATCACGAGGCACGCATGATTCAGAAACTCTCGGTTGCGGAAAAAACGGGCTACGCGCTGGGCGACATGGCCGCCAACTTTGTGTTCCAGGCCATGCTAGCCCTGCAACTGGATTTCTATACCCATACCTTTGGTCTGACCGCGGCCCAGGCTGGAACTCTCTTTCTCGTGGTGGGGCTGGGAGTGGCTTGTCTTAATCCGGTGATGGGTGCGATCGCGGACCGGACCAGAAGCAAGTGGGGCAAGTTCCGTCCCTGGCTGCTGTGGA
>PMBA01000290.1 GCA_003152795.1 Acidobacteriaceae bacterium
GAACCCGCGACTTCGACCTTGGCAAGGTCGCACTCTACCACTGAGTTACTCCCGCTCGACTTTATGAGTATAAACGACCCCGTCCCAGCGGGGCAAACGAGCGATCAGGACTGCAGGTGTTCGGCCGGATGATGCGGCGACCACTGCGGATCTTCATCCGGAGCGACGATCTGGCCGTCGCGCATGTGGACGATGCGGTCGCCATACTCGGCGGCCTCGGGATTGTGGGTAATCATGAGCACGGTCTGGCCTAAATCCTTGTTCGACTGGCGCAGCATGTTGAGGACAACGCTCGAGCTTTTGGAATCCAGGTTGCCGGTGGGCTCGTCGGCGAGCACGATGGCGGGGCGGTTGATGAGAGCCCGGGCGAGCGCGACTCTCTGCTGTTCGCCGCCGGAAAGCTCGTTGGGCCTGTGCTCCAGACGTTGGGCGATGCCGAGCATGCCGGTGATCTGCTTCAGGAATGCGGGATCGGGCCTGCCCAGACCAGCGATGTCAGCGGCGATCTCGATATTCGAGCGCGCGCTGAGGGTGGGCAGAAGATTGAATTTCTGAAAGACGAATCCGATCTTGCTTTTGCGCAACCGGGTGCGCTCGCCGTCGGAAAGGGTGGCGAAATCCACGCCGTCGATGGTGACGCTTCCCGAGTCGGCGCGGGTCAACCCGCCGAGCAGATAGAAAAGCGTGGACTTGCCGCTGCCCGAAGGGCCGACGATGGTGACGAATTCTCCCTTTTGTACGCTGAAGGAAACACCGCGCAGGGCGGGCACATCCACCTTGCCAACCCGGTAGGTTTTGCGCAGTTCCCTGGCTTCGATGAAGGCCGGCATCCAGTAAAAACGATAACACAGCTACGAGCTTCGAGCCGCGAGCGACCGTTGGCCCGAAGCTTGAAGCTCGTGGCTCTTCCGGAATCGCAGCGCTCAGGCCACGGTCGCGTGCGGTGCGTCCACCGACTGGGCGCGCAGTTCAACCTGACGCTTGGGGCCTCGCTTGCGCACCAGCAAGAGGCGAATGCGTTCCAGCAGGTCCGCCGGTTCGTACATTCCCTTGGGCAGGAAGACATCGGCCAGTGTCTCGCGCTCGTAGATCTTGGTTCGGCCCGAGATGAGCACGGCGGGAGTCTGCGGAGAAACGCGCTTGATTTCTTCGATGAGGCGGGAACCATCCACGCCCGGCATGATCAGGTCGGTGAGCACGAGGTCAACCCCTCCGCGGCGGAAGGCTTCCAGGGCCAGTTCACCGCTGTTGCACGCGAGGACGCGATAGCCACGCGTTTCCAGGAGGATCTTACGAATGGAAAGTGATTGTTCGTTATCGTCCACACAAAGAATCGTTTTCTTGGGCTTCATTGAGCTGACCGGGAGACTGTCGTCACAAATCTATATTTAATTTGCTTCCTGATTTCTATTTTGGGAATCGTGAGCGAGGTGAATGCTAAATAGAATCAGAGGTTCCGTAAAGTAGCGCGCTCGCCAATGGCACTCCGGTGTCTGGCAGGATGGGGCCACGGGGCTGCGAGCCGCGACTGCCGCGGTGTTTCGATGGACTAGATCGCGAGCGTCACTTCTCCGCGGAGAACTTCCACACAATTTCCACCGACACGCACATTGACCACATGGTTATCCTGCCGGTTGTCCAGTTTGGTGGCGCGAACAAATATGCTGCTGGGACGGTGCACTTCGAGACCTTGCTCGATCAAAACCCGCTCATCGCTGCGAGCAACGCCGTGCGCGACCATCCAGGCGGCGCAACATCCGGCGGCCGAACCGGTGGCGGGGTCGTCACCTCCGTAGAAGATCATGCGGGCGTGAAGACGGGCCATGGGATCGACGGTTTCGCGGCAAACAAAGTAAAAAAACCTTCCTCCGCTGCGCGCCAGATATTCAGCGGCGCCGTTGAGATCAAGGCGGAGATTTTGCAGCGTCCGCAGGGAACGCAGCGCGACCATGGTGAAAGCGACACCGGTGGAGACGGTCTGAATGGGCGCGGCGACGTCGAAGTCAGCTGGTGTCAGGCCGGTGAGGCGCGCGACGGAAGTCACGTCGTGGATGGCGCCGAACTCGGGATTTTTCTGCGTCATCTCTCCGAAAACGGGCTGCCCTGGTTCCTGGGTAAAGCCCACCGGCACGGTGCCGGCGTTCAGATCGAGGCGGATTTCGGACGCGCCGGTTTCGCCGCGTAAAACGAAAGCGGTGCCGAGCGTGGGATGTCCGGCGAAGGGCAGTTCTTCCTGCACGGTGAAGATGCGAACGCGGACTCCGCGGGCCTTTTCGGTGGCGGCGTCGCCGGGAAGAATGAAAGTGGTTTCGGAGAGATTCATCTCGCGAGCCAGGGCCTGCATTTGCGCGGTGCTGAGGCCGCGGCCGTCGAGGAAGACGGCCAGCGCGTTGCCGGCGAGGGCGCGGCTGGTAAACACATCGACTTGCGCCATCGACAGCCGGACCATGGAGAGTGCTTGTCCCGAAGCAGCCATGCCTGAGATTTTAGCGGGCAATCCCGGGCGCGCCAAGGCGCGCTCAGGGCCCGATGCGATACCATGATCTCCGCCGGAACCGGCCTGGCCCCGGTTGACGGAAACGACGGCCGCCGGATATTATTCTCTACTAATATAGTAGGGTTTGAGCGCGCGGTCATCCGTCATTTTCAAAAACCTTACGCGAGGAACGAATATGTCTCTACGCATCAATTCCGAAGCTCCCAACTTCACTGCCGAAACCACGCAAGGCACAATCAA
>PMBA01000262.1:0-1780 GCA_003152795.1 Acidobacteriaceae bacterium
TACGGGCTGGGCTCGCCCGAGGCTTACTACGGGATGATGCTGTTCCTGGAAAAGGGCCAGAAGATCAAGCGCTCGGACATCACCCGAAAATTGGTCGACATTCTTTACGAGCGGACGGAAGGCGATTTCCGGCGCGGGACCTTTCGCGTGCGCGGAGATGTTATCGAAATCTATCCCACCTATGATGACAATGCTTACCGGGTTGAAATGTTTGGCGATGAGATTGAATCGCTTTCGCAGATCGATCCTCTTTTTGGAACCGTCAAGCAGCGATACATGCGGCTGCCGATTTATCCCAAGACGCACTATGTGATGAAGGAAGAAACCCGGACGTCGGCGGTGGCTTCGATCAAGACCGAGTTAGCGTGGTGGGAAGCGGAACTCGAAAAGCAGGGACGCCTGGTGGAATCGCAGCGCATCCATCAGCGGGTGATGTATGACCTGGAGATGATCAAGGCCATGGGCTACTGCCACGGCATCGAGAACTACTCGCGGCATTTCACCGGGCGGCTTCCGGGCGAACCCCCGCCTACTTTGCTTGATTATTTTCCGCGCGACTTTCTGATGTTTATCGACGAGTCGCATCAAACCGTACCCCAGCTTCACGGCATGTACCACGGCGACCGTTCGCGCAAACAGACGCTGGTTGAGTATGGATTCCGCATGCCTTCGGCGCTCGATAACCGTCCGCTCACCTTCGAGGAGTTCGAGCATCGCACCAACCAGATCGTCTATATTTCGGCCACACCCGGCCCCTATGAACTCACGAAGTCGGCCGGCGTGGTGGTGGAACAGATCATCCGCCCGACCGGGTTGATTGATCCCCCAGTTGAGATCCGTCCGGTCAAAGGACAGATCGACGACTTGCTGCACATGATCCGCGACCGCGTCGCCCGCAACGAGCGCGTGCTGGTGACTACCCTGACCAAGCGCATGTCCGAAGACCTGGCGGAGTATTACAGCGAGGTCGGGGTGAAGTGCCGTTACATGCACTCCGAAATCGAAACCCTGGAGCGGGTGAAGATTCTGCGCGACCTGCGCAAAGGCGAGTTCGATGTATTGATCGGCATCAATCTCCTGCGGGAAGGCCTTGATCTGCCTGAAGTATCGCTGGTGGCGATTCTCGACGCCGANNATCCAGCAGGCTTATAACGAGCAAAACGGGATAACGCCGGAATCGATCATTCGACCGCTCGACATGACGCTGGTCGCGATTGTCGGCGCCGACTACACCGATTTGACCGGGCCCGAAGCGGAAGGCCTCCCGGAACTGAAATCGCAGCAGGAGTTGGACGCCTACATCGCCAAGTTAGAGAGCGACATGCGGGAGGCGGCGAAGCGGTTCGAGTTTGAGAAAGCGGCCAAGCTGCGGGATACGATCAAAGAACTCAGGACGAAAGAGTTTCTGATCGCGTAGGACGTTGCCCAGGCGGAAAGACGTAACGCACACCCGATTCCTCACCTTTCAAGAACGGCCCCTCCGAACCCCGTTGATTTTGCTGGTTCTCTCCGGAAGATTGATTGTCTCCGACAGCGGCAGAAGCGTACGATTAAAATTCCGGATCAGAAACTCAATTTGGAGGCAAGTGATGAAACGTGTATCTGCAGGGCTATGCGGGTTGGTCCTCCTCTGCTTGATCTCAGTCCTACCGCCAGTTCAGGCGCAAACAACGGCAGTCGCGACCCAGTCGGCAGCGCCGTTCACCTATGACGTCGCCAGGGAAATCACGCTCAATGGAACGGTGTCGAGTGTGCTCATGAAGCCCTCGGCGGGAATGAT
>PMBA01000262.1:1796-4261 GCA_003152795.1 Acidobacteriaceae bacterium
GTCTCGGTCACCGCTGGCCAGCAAATTGAGGTAACCGGGGTGATGAAGACGCTGAACGACAAGCAAGTGTTGCTCGTCCGCACCGTGAAAACGGGCGGCCAGATCTATACCATCCGCAACCAGCACGGGTTCCCCGTGCCGCCGCAGGCACGCGAGCGTGCAAGCCGGAAGACGGCAGGAGAGGTACTATGAACCGCAAAGCTTACGCAATCGTCCTCGCATTGGTTTCTCTGGCCCTGGTTTTCCTGATGGGCTGCAGCAGCGGCTCGAGCTCGAAACCGCCGGTCACCACCATCTCGGCGACGAGCGGGACTCCCCAAAGCGCGACTGTCAACACGGCGTTTGGAGCGCCTCTGGTAGCAACGGTGACGGCGGGGGGATCGCCGGTAAGCGGGGCGGTGGTGACGTTCACGGCGCCGGCCACGGGAGCGAGCGGCGCCTTCGCGGGTGGGGCGAACACGGCAACGACCAACGCCAGCGGCGTGGCCACATCGGCGGTGTTCACCGCGAATGGGACCGCGGGAGCTTACGCGGTGACGGCTGCGGTTACAGGGGCGGCGACGCCCGCCAGTTTCAGTCTGACAAACACGGCAGGAGCGGCGGCATCGATTACGGCGACGAGCGGCACCCCGCAGAGCGCCCAGGTCAGCACGGCGTTTGCAGCGCCGCTGGTGGCAACGGTGCTGGACAGCGGCTCAAACCCTGTGAGTAATGTGCAGGTGACGTTCACGGCCCCCACGACGGGAGCGAGCGGCACCTTCGCGGGTGGCGTGAACACGGCAACCACCAACGCGAGTGGCGTGGCCACATCCGCGGTGTTCACCGCGAATGCGACGGCGGGAGCTTACACGGTTACGGCCGCCGCGGCCGGAGTGACAACCCCTGCCAACTTCAGCCTGACGAACACCACCGGGCCGGTCTTGACCATCACAGCGACGAGCGGGACTCCCCAAAGCGCGACCATCAACACAGCGTTCGCAGCGCCGCTGGTAGCCACGGTGCTGTCGAGCGGGACGCCAGTGAGCGGCGCGGTGGTGACGTTTACGGCGCCCACAACGGGAGCGAGCGGCACCTTCGCGGGTGGCGTGAATACAGCAACGACCAATGCCAGCGGCGTGGCCACATCNNACGCCCGCCAGTTTCAGTCTGACAAACACCGCGGTCACCTATGCGTTCTATCTGAGCGGGCTGGAAACCGTGAATTTTGGTCCGAATTACTACAGTCTCGCAGGGGCGGTGACCATCGACGCGGATGGCAACGTTCTGGCGGGCGAACAAGACTATAACGACGGATTTGGGTTCACGTCACCCGAACCCTCCGGCGACGCCATCACGGGAGGAACGCTGACGGTGGATCCTACAACCGGCCAGGGGACCCTGACGCTGATGACCGACAACACGAGTTTGGGCGCGAGCGGAACAGAAACCCTCGGCGTTCAGTTTGTGAACTCCAAGCACGCGCTCATCGTTCAGTTTGACGGGTCGGCAACTTCCAGTGGAAGCATCGACTCGCAGACGCTGCCGAGCACGCTAAGCGGGGCGTATGCCTTTACTCTCGCTGGAGTCGACCCCAGCTATAGTGCGGTCGTGTTCGGAGGCGTATTTTCGATCAGTGGCACCGACTTGAATGGCGTTGTCGACGTGGATGATGCGGGAGTTCTAACGCTGGGAGCGAATTTCACGGGAGCCGTTACGGCGCCCGATTCGTTCGGGCGCGGTACCATCACGGGCACCGGTTTAGCCACAACCTTCAACTATTACATTGTTGGTCCGGAAGCGATACGGATCATCGATGTGGATCCTAGCGTTGAGGGGGTGGTTAGCGACGCCGGCATCGGGTCGGCGTTCGGCCAAGGCACTGGCACCTTCAGCAACGGGTCGATCGGGACCTCGTTTGGTATCAATAGCAGCAGCGCGGGGGGATTCCTCTATGCCGCAGCCGGCCAGTTTACGGTTCCGTCCAGCGGCACAATCCAGGGGGTGGCAGACAACGACGAAGCGGGCGTGGTGCAGAGCGATATCAGTATCTCAGGCGCCTATTCGATTGCGAGCAATGGATACGGCAGCCTGACGATCACGCCCTTTGAACTCGGAGACGTCAGCTCTCTGGGCATCTACATGACGGATCCAAATCTCAATCTGATCGATCCGAATAACACAACCAGCGGATTAGGGGGCGCCCTGATTGCCGACCTGGATGCTACTGTCAACGGCTCGGGAGTGCTGATTCCGCAAACCGACAGTGCAACCGGCAGCTTCGCAGGCAACTACGCCTTTGGGGCGCAGGATTATGAAGGCACGACGTTCGTCGGTTGGGAATTCGATTTTGTCGGGCAGGGTTCGGTTACGGGCGGTGTTTTGAGCGGAACCGGACTCATCAGTGATCCGTCGGGCTTCTTCAGCGAGAACTTGGTGGATTCCGGGGTTGCATTCTCGGCAACAGCAACTGCCGACGGCGTAACCCC
>PMBA01000262.1:4340-20704 GCA_003152795.1 Acidobacteriaceae bacterium
ACCAAACCGAAGCGGAAACAATAGCCAGTCAGCGGGGGAGAGTCACAGCCCGGACGAATCCGGTTGTGACTCTTCCCTCCCCTGATTGCCAGCTCGTGGCCTAACCCGAACTCTATAGGAACAAAACCGGTCGTCGCAGATTTTCCGAATCCCGCCGATGTGTCCCTTTCTGCACAGAAACACCTTCGTCCGGTGACTAATATCTGGGCTAGGGTCAGCCCCTATTGATCCCACATCAGGAGAAAAGAAATGGCCCCTGCTCAAGGCGAGAAGTGTGCACATCCGGCTTGTTCGTGCGTGACTACGTCGGGCAAATATTGCAGCGCGGCGTGCGCGGCAATCGGGAAGACACCGGACATCGAGTGTCCGTGCCAACACCCTGCATGCCAAGCCAAAACCGACTAACCATCGCTTTCCCCTGCCTGGCGCCAGGAGACGGGTAAGCCCCACTCTACCGAAAGGAGATACCATGTCATTCGGACTTTATGCGATTGGGTTCGCCATCTTGATCGCAGGACTGACGTATGCCGCGTACCTTGTGCACATGCCCGCGCACTGGATTGTCGTGGGTGCGGTCGTGCTGTTAGGCATTGGAATACTGTCGGCTGTCAAGGCCACCCGTCAGAAGGATCCTGCGAAATAAACGATTGCCGGAATGCGACCCTCCACCGCCGCAGCGGCCGGAATGATGGTTACATCTTGACAGATGAACCGGGGGAACAATCTTCTGGACTCCGTCCATACGCGGCACTCCGCGCCCACTTCCGGATCGCTGCCATTCAGAAAACGGTCAATACTGACCAGTCTTTCCCGGCCTAAAGTCCGATACTGACGATCAGCGGGTTCTCACCCCCAGAGGGAACTCCTTGAACCAGTTTGATTTTGAATTGTGTGCCTGTGAAGGGGCATCCGGCAACTACGCTCTCGCGGTTAAGGGCGCGCACAATCGAAACCGGTTGCGATCGAAAAGGAGAACATCATGAAACCAAGCACGGAAGATAAAGCGGAAGGCAAGCTCCATGAAGTGAAGGGAAAAATCAAGGAGGAGGTTGGTAAGGTGACGAACGACCCCGACTTGGAAGTGTCAGGGGAAGCGGAAAAGAACGCCGGCAAAGTTCAGAAATGGATCGGCAATGTTGAAAAGGTCGTCGGGAAATAGAGCACGATTAACAAAAGATCGCAGAACGCACAGGAGGGTACCGTGTCACAAACTGTAGTCGAAAGAACGGCGGAACACATCGCTGAAACAACCCAGCAGGCTTGTCGTGCAACCAATGCGGTTGCCGATGCGATCGAGGAGGGCGTCGGAGCCGTGCGGTGCGCTGTAAAACAGAGCAGCGACGCTGCCGAAGAACTCTGGACTGACACAACTCAACGCATCCAGCGAAACCCCGCGCTTACGGTTGCTGCGACGCTTGCCATCGGCATCACCGTAGGAACATTGATCGGGTGGATGCTCAAACGAAGGTAGCTTTGAACGCAAGTGCGGGATTGAAGAAGGAGAACAATAACGAATGATGACGCCAATCGAGCAGACAAAGTGCGGGCACCTCCCATGCCGGTGCATGGTGCAAGCTGGCAACAAATTCTGCGGTCAAGCTTGCAAGGAGGCCGGATCCGAAGATGTTGAGATCGCGTGCCAGTGCGACCATGGAGCTTGTCCACTTACGGTATGAAGCTGCGGCCACGCTTCACCAGGAGTGGCGAAGGAGGATATCGACATGACGATGCCCCAGATGTTGCCCCTGGTGTTGGAAGTCGCGGGCATCGCGCTCCTGTCGGTGCTGGCAGGGGCGCAAGCAGCGGGTAATCGGAGACTATCCTCCAGCAGGGTTGCCAGCGCATCCTCGGCGCAACCGGATTTGACGTACGCGCGTCCGACGGAGGAACCGAAGCGCCCGCACGGGGCGCCTAACCCATGGGGCGCCTAACCAATGATCGACAAGAAATTCACAGCGCTCGCAGGGGTTAACCCTCCGCAACCAGAGAAGGGGATCTTGCTTGACGCCCCACTGGCGAACCCCTCCCCCGGCTCGATCAGCAAGTTCCTGGAATGGTTCGGCGATCTGGGCATATTTTTCTGGCGAGTTGCACGCGCTACCGTAACTCCGCCATTTGAATTCCGCGAGTTGTTTCGGCAACTCGATGAGATCGGATCACAGTCACTGCCGCTGGTCGCGCTGGCCGGCGCCGCGACCGGGGTTGTTCTCTCCCTGGAAGCCCGTTACAGCCTGACCCGCTTTGGGGCCAAGTCGCTGCTTCCCGCTGCAATCGTGTTCTCCGTCATCCACGAGACCGGCCCGATCATCACCGGCCTGGTGGTGAGTGGCCGAGTGGGCGCCGGCATTGGCGCGGAGCTGGCGTCGATGAAAGTGACGGAGCAGATCGATGCCGTCGAGGCCTCCGCGGTGAACCCCTACAAGCTGCTCGCCGTGCCCCGCATCCTGGCTTGCATCCTGATGCTGCCCCTGTTGACGCTGGCGGCCGACTTATGCGGGTTGGTGATGGGTTGGGTGGCGCAGGCGCTGGTCGAACCGCTCTCATTCCATCAATTCATCAACAGCGGCTTTAAGGGCGCCGACTTCAATGATTTTCTGCCCCCCACCTTCAAGACGGCTGTGTTTGGCCTGATCATTGGCCTGATCGCGTGTTTTCAGGGAATGCGCACACAGGGAGGCGCCGCTGGCGTGGGGCGCGCGGCTACGAGTTCGGTGGTCTTGTCCTCGCTGTTCGTGATCCTGGCCGACGTCGTACTGGTGAAACTGATTCTCATATTCTTCCCGTGATTTGTTCGCATGAACATAGATTAACCAGCTCGCGAAAAAAGTATGGACACCATCGACCAGATTGCCGCGCAGCCGGAAGACGCAGAAAAAGACTCCAGTGTGCCGGCGGTTGCCGTCGAGGACCTGCATAAGTCCTTCGGAACTCAAAGGGTTCTGAACGGAATCAGCCTGACGGTGAAACGCGGCGAAACCCTGGCGGTTTTGGGACGCAGCGGTACCGGAAAGAGCGTATTGCTGAGGCTCATCATCGGGTTGCAGAATCCGGACTCGGGATCGGTTCGCATCCACGGTCAGGACATCGCCGGCCTGGCGCTCGACGATCTCGGAGAAATCAGAAAGAAGATGGGTTTTCTGTTTCAGCATGCCGCTCTCTACGATTCTCTGACGGTCGAGGAGAACGTCGCGTTTCCGCTGCAACACCATAAACAGGAGATGTCGAAGTCCGAGCAGGCCGACCGGGTCGGGAAACTACTGGAGGAAGTGGGGATGGAGGGCGCGCTCCAGAAGATGCCGTCGGATATCTCGGGGGGCATGCAGAAACGAGTAGGCCTGGCGCGGGCGCTGGCTCTGGAGCCGGACATTCTGCTGCTCGATGAGCCCACCGCCGGTCTCGATCCCATCAGTTCCGGGGAGATCGACGACCTGATTCTGAAGCTGCAGGCGGAACATCACATGGCGTCCGTCGTCGTGACCCACGATCTGCACAGCGCGAAGGCGATTGCGGACCGTCTGGCATTGCTCAACGAGGGCAAGGTGGTGATCGAAGGCAGTTTTGAGGAACTTCAAAACAGTGACATCGAGTTTGTCAGGGAGTTTCTAAAGCATTCGTAGGGGGATCTATGTCGAGAGCGGCGCGGTTGGGAGCTTTCATCGTTTTGACCATGGCAATTCTGGTGGCCGGTGTCTTCATCATCGGGAGCAAGCAGTATCTTTTCAGCTCGACCTACCAATTGAAGGCGCAATTCGACAACGTGGTGGGTCTGGATGCGGGCGGCGATGTGCGGGTGGGCGGAGTTCACAGCGGAACCGTACGCGACATCGTGCTGCCCCACACGCCGGGCGAAAAAGTCACGGTCGTCATGGATCTCAGCAAATCCACGCACGAGATCATCAAGCAGGACTCCGTGGCATCGATCGAAACCGAGGGGTTGTTGGGCAATCAATACCTGGCAATTTCGTTTGGATCGGCTGGGAAAGCCGACGTGCGGAACGGCGATATGATCGCCAGCCAGCCGCCGCTGGAAATGTCGGACCTGTTCAAAAAGACGAGCGGAATTCTGGACAGCAGCCAGCAAGCCATCCAGAACGCCACTCGCGCGGCGGCGAATCTGCAATCCATCAGCGCCAAAATCGATGGCGGCCAGGGAACAGTCGGAGCGCTGGTTAACGATAAACAGGTTTATAGCAACCTCCAACAGACCACGGCCACCATGAACGACACCATGACCCGGGCGCAGGCTGGGGTGACCGACTTCCAGGAAAATATGGAAGCGCTCAAGCACAATTTCTTTCTCCGCGGGTATTTCAAGAACCGGGGCTACGAGGATTCCGCGGAACTGGCAAAGAATGAGATTGAACGCCTGCCCCAAGGCACGCCGACCAAGGAGTTCACCTACTCGGCAAAGCAGCTTTTCGATAAGCAGGACTCGGCCAAGCTGAAAAATCAGAAATCTCTAAACGCTGGCGGCGAATTCCTGGCCAACAACCAGTTCGGGATTGCGGTGATCGTGGCATCCGCTGGCATGGAAGGCGACACCCAGAAGGAGCTTGTGCTGACCGAAGCCTGGGCCATGGTTGTGCGTGAATATCTGGTGGAGAACTTCGGATTCGACGATAGTCAGCTCAAGACTCTGGGCATGGGTAAGCAGACGGACGCAAAGTCCGATGGCGGCTGGGGCACGGTGCAGATTTTCATCTATCCAGCCGGAACCGAGATTCCGCCAACCAAGCAGGCGCATGCTGGCCTGGCATCCAAAACAGTCCCGGACCAACCGGTGCAGGCAGTGGCGGCCACCGCTCCGAAACCACAGTAGCGATCTCGTGAACATGCCTTGCGAGATCAGCTACCACCTGTTCATTTTTGGACAGTTTTACCTCCGCCGCACTTCGATAATGGGAGGAAGCTTCGGCAGTGCCTTCGTCCAGCAGCGTAGCAGAAACGCTCCCCCAGCGCGGGCATTCGGTGCAGGAACTTCGGACTCGTCCGGAGGATCTTAATCAAGGACGGCGGCAAGGTTGGCTGGCCTGGAACAGGTTGACGACGCCATGAACTGTGACACTCAAACCGCGGGAAAACTTCTGACGGAACTACGGGAGGCATATCGACGCCTGCCACAACCGATTCAGGCGCACGTCGCGCATTTGCTGCGCGAAAGCAATCCCGAGGCAGAGCCCAGCAATGAGCGTGTGAACTGATGCTGCCGAGTCCGATGCAGTCGTGAGCATCTTCAAGGCGCACCTCGATCGCTCATTTCCAGGCTAGGGAAAGCCGAAGCCACAGCGGCTACTCTGCGTTGAAATGATGCTGGGTGACGCGCTACTGTCATCGGCAACGGAGTCTTTGCGGGCGGCGGTTCAACCTGGCACGGGGATATCGGTCTGCCTCGTGCAGTACCGGTTTGTTCTCGCAACTGTACTGAGTCAGGAAGGTTCTCAAGAATGCCAGCACCCAATCAGGAGCAACACCGCACCGGACGCACCGGTTGGCTCCGCGCGGCGGTATTGGGCGCAAACGACGGCATACTTTCAACCGCGAGCCTGCTGCTTGGAGTCGCCGCGGCACATGCCACTCACAGCAGCGTATTGGTCACGGGGGTCGCCGGCCTGGTCGCCGGCTCGATGTCAATGGCGGCCGGGGAATACGTATCTGTCCATTCCCAGGCAGACACCGAAAAGGCCGACCTCGCGCTGGAGCGGGCGGAACTCAAAGCAGACGACAAGGGCGAACACAAGGAACTGATGGCGATCTACGTCGCTCGCGGGCTCAAACCTGCGCTCGCGAAACAGGTCGCAGAACAGTTGATGGACCATGACGCGCTCGGCGCGCATGCTCGCGACGAACTCGGAATCTCCGAAACTTTCCGTGCGCGTCCGATCCAGGCTGCGCTGGCATCGGCCGGCAGCTTTGCAGTCGGAGCCGCCATGCCCCTGTTGGTCGCGGTCCTGACCCCGGTCTCCCGTTTGATCCCTCTTGTCTCCGGAACTTCCCTGCTGTTCCTCGCGCTTCTGGGCGGGTTGGCTGCAGGGGCAGGTGGCGCAGGAGTGATGGTGGGGGCAATGCGCGTAACCTTCTGGGGTGCGCTCGCGATGGCACTTACCGCGGGCATCGGGTCGCTGTTCAGAATCGTGGTATGAGCGGGACCAACGGCCCCGGCGCGTTCGATGCCGCGCGTTACTGTTTCAGACTCGATGATCGCAGATAGGCAACGACTGCTTCGGCATCGCTGCGCTCCATGCGAAACTGCGGCATCGGAAGCCGCAGACGCTTGCCGTTAGTCCAGATCCCACTGGTCAGAAGTTTGATCATGTCAGCATCGCTGGCGGGCGGAGTGCCGCCGATCCGAGGAGCGCTNNTGGCACTGTCCGCACACGGCCACACTTTCCACAAGGTACTTTCCCCGAACGACGTTGGGCGCCACACTGGCGGTTGCGCTCGGCTGCGGCTTGGTCTGGGCAAAGACCACTGGGACCTGATCCGAAATCAGCGCCAGAGCAATGACTGCGGAGGCTGCAAAAAAAACAAAATGAAAAACCAGACCTTTGCGGTGGCTCCTGCGGCATGGAAATGACGAGAGCATGGATGGTTTCCTCTTTCAATGATACATTTCGCGATCGCCGCGCTGGTATCAGGTTGACATTGTACGCATTCGTTGCAGGATTCGTCACTTCCGCCCAATGGGTCGCGGGAATTTCGCGGACGGCTGTCGCTCAGCGTCCAGCGGCGGCGTGGGCTGCTTTTTTGCCGGACTCGCGAGCGTCGGCTCTGAGTTCTTTTTCAATGGAAGAGAAGCGCTGAAACACTTCGTGCAGCCGCAGCGCCATGTTGCGGATGGTATCGGCTTGCGCAAGCACGGTGGCTGGCAGTCCGGGCTCGATCACCAGAAGTTCGGCATTGCCGAGGACGGTTGTGAGCGCGTTGTTGACGTTGGTGCGCATCTCGACCATATAGCGCCCGAGGGTGGCCTCGTCTTGCGCACCGGCGCAGACTTTCTCGGCTTCCACGGCTCGAAGCTCGGCCCGGGCGCGGCAAAGAATTTCGCGTCCGATCAGGCCCGTGACGACCGGCCACAGTCCGGGCTCGCGGCGTAACTCTAGAACGGCCCCGTCGATTTCATAGAAGCCGCGCAAAGGGTCGGAGTGAACGCTGGAACGAACGATGATGGCCGGCTTGCCGGCGCCGGCTAAGGACTGCTTCAGGGCTTGGGTCAGGCGTTTGCGCTGGTCTTCGCCATTGTCATTGTTGTTGCCCTGGTTGCGGTCATCGTGAGTGTGGTTGTGATCGTGATGATGGGATAAGTTTTTTTCAAAAGAAGAGGCGTCGGCAATGGCGAGGTCGTAGTGGCTGCCTTCCAGGTCGCGAGAGAAGCCTTCATCGAGCACGATGAATTCCGGCGCGTTGCAATGGGGAGCGGAATCCTGGGGCCAACTGGCGGTGATCTCCCGCGAAAAGCCTGGGTCGCTGGCAAGGATGAGAACGGTCGGGCGGTGCATGCTTATCGTCGCTTTCTGGCGGTGCAAATGGGCCCAGGGGGCGGATGACTTACTTTTGCGTTCCGCCGCCAGAGGTCCCGGAAGCGGCGGCGGCACTGGCGGCGAGCGGACGCTTGCGCGCGGCGTTCTGCAGCGCATCGTCGACCGACGCTCGAAGATCGACCAGCATGCGCAGGGGTTGGCCCGAGGAATATTCGGCGTGGAACATCACTTTCCATGACTGGCAGATCATGCGCAGACGGGCAACCGGTTCCTCGGCGGAAAATTGGGCGCGGCGGCAATCGATGGTGGAGACCCCGCGGCGCTCCAGTTCGCGCAAACCGTCGTGAATGGCGTTGAGATCGTCGTGCATGAGACGGAAAAATATCCGCCGGATCATGAAGCTGAAACGGGCAAAGGCGACCATAGCCGAGGGCTCAAAATAGCGGGCCGCGCTCTGCGTCTTGAGCTTGCGCCCCTGCTCGAGAGCTCCGCTATGGAGCAGTTCGCTGAGGCGCCGGCAACGCGCCGCCGACTGCATGATGGTTTCGAGCGAGGCCAGCCATCCGGGAAGCTTCGGCTGGAGCGGCCCGAGCACGGGCTCAAGCACCTGGGCGACGTAATCGAGGTCCACGTCCCCTTCGTCCAGTCCCGAGGGGGCGCACAGCGAAAAATACTGGACCAGCAGGAAATCGGTCTTGTCGCGGTCGCTGGTCGCCTTGGCGGTCTTGTGCATGTGATGCAAAAGAAGATGGTGCAGCGCAGCTTCGTTGGCCAGCGGCGTGGTCTGCAGAAACTGGCGCAACTGGTGCACCTGAATCTGGGCGTCAACCTGCTCGAACCAGGCCTCGGCGAGCTCGACCGATTCCTGTGAGGCGGAAAACTCCTCGGCATTATCCTTATCGATCGGGCAGGTGGAAACCTCAATCACAAATTCCCGGACCAAGGCAGAGTACAAGGGTTGCAGGGCGCGCAGCGTCGCTCCCTGATCTTCGAATGAAAGCTGGGTAAATGCAGTCATGATTTGACAATCCAATTGGGAACATGTTCCAGAAAGCGGGCGGCAACCACGGTCCGCTCCGTGTGATATTGAACCGCGACCACGGAAGCTTCAGCATGCAGCGAGCCGTCGGTACTCTCAACGAGGACGCGATCGGCAAATTCCAGAGGATGGTCGACCATAAACAGAACTTCGCGGGGTGTCCCGAACTCGATGACTGTGTCCTGAAAAAAATCGCTGTCGTTTGCGGGTTCGTGGCCGCTGGCGCTCCCCATGCCCTTGCCGTTCGTCCCGCCGTTGCCATGGCTGCGGCTCAGCTTAATGGGAATCCGCACCGGCGTGGCTTCGGGAAAGAACCGCGCCAAGCGGCTTACCATGTCTTTTTCTAGCGCGCGAGCAATTGCCTGGTTGGGCACAAGTGGACCTCGACCCCAGAGCTTGAGCAGGCGAGTCTCCCCTCTTCCCGGTTTGGAAGAGCTTGCAGGAGACTCGTTCTGCCTTGTCGGCAATTAGTTATGCACGGACCACACCAAAATCTTGAAGGTCATGCACCTATGAGTAAGTGCACAAAAGACAAGCAGTTACCGACATCGAGCGGGGTTAGATTGGGCTCATGCTGTGGAGAGCGGGGTGAGTGTGTCTCAGAATGAAACAATCCGTCTCAGTTCGCTGGTTGCGACGAACCCCTGGCATACCTCGACAGCCTCAGGGCGCCTGACCCACCAACTTACTGCGGCTTCGCGATAGTCAACTCCTGAGATAGCTTCCAGGTTCTGTAAGTCTTATTGCAGGGTGGTCGATTGCGGAGGTTCCTCGCGAGCGCCGATGTTGTAGCGCTTGAGTTTGCGATAGAGGGTGGCTCGGCTTATGCCTAGCATTTTGCCGGCTCGCGCTTTGTCCCCTTTTACCTGGGAGAATACGCGTTCAATGGTGGCGCGCTCGATGTCCTCCAGGTCGGTGCCAGAGAATTCCTGCGCATCGAGTGTTTCCGCTTGCAATTCAGCGCGCGCGATGGAAGGCGGCAGATCGTTGACTTCGATGATGCGCTGATCGCCGAGCGCGACGGCGCGCTCCAGGCAATTCTCCAGTTCGCGGACATTGCCGGGCCAGTCGTAGGCGAGCATCGCCTTCATGGCGTTGCCGGAGACCTGGACTTCGCGTCCTGGCGCAAGGCGATCGAGGAACCACGCCGCCAGGATGGGAATGTCGGATCGCCGCTCGCGCAGAGGCGGCAGCGAAATGGTAACCACGTTGAGGCGGAAATAGAGGTCCTTGCGAAAGGTTCCCTTCTGGTATTCGGTGTCGAGATCGCGGTTGGTGGCGGCCATGATACGCACATCCACTTTCACTTTTTGATTGCTGCCCACGGGGCGAACTTCTTTCTCCTGGAGAAAGCGCAAAAGCTTGGCTTGCATCTCGAGCGGAAGCTCGCCGACCTCGTCGAGAAAAATTGTGCCGGTATCGGCAGACTGCAGCAAACCCTGCTTGGAACGTAGAGCGCCGGTGAAGGCGCCTTTTTCGTAGCCAAACAATTCGCTTTCGATGAGGGTGGGGACGAGCGATCCGCAATCGACGGCGACAAAGGGACGGCTGGCCATGGTTCCGCGGAAGTGAAGGGCGCGGGCTACGAGTTCCTTCCCGGTGCCGCTCTCGCCGGAAATCAACACCGGAGTGCGCGTGTCCTTGAGACGGGAAATGAGGCGCAGAACGTTCTGAATGCCGGTGGAATTNNACTTTGTCGGCCATGCGGCGCAGGAAGAGGCGCAGTTCATCGAGTGGAGCAAAGGGCTTGGAAATGTAATCGTAAGCGCCAAGTTTCATCGCCTGGACGGCGGTTTCGACCGAGCCGTGGCCGGTCATGACAGCAACTTCGATGCGGGGGAAAACGCGCTTGGCCTGCTCCAGAAATTCGAGCCCGGACATGCGCGGCATGACCATGTCGGTGAGCACCATGTGCACGGGCTGTTCCTCGAGCAGCGCCAGAGCCGTGTCGCCGCTCTCGGCTTCAAGACAGAAGAAGCCAAGCGATTCGCCGACGGTCATGCAGAGGCGGCGGATGGTCTGCTCGTCATCGACAATCAACAAGCGAATGCGGAAGTCGTCCTTGGTCAAATTCTGAGTCATGACGCCCTGCCCATGGTCTGCTCGACCACGGAAATGAATTCGTGAACACGAAACGGCTTTTCGACGCATGGCGCGCCGGTGCGGCGCAGCGTGGCTGCGGTTTCTTCGTTGGCGATATCGCCGGTGATGAAAACCAGCCGGGAGGCGAGTTCGGGGCGGTGGGTGGCGATCCAGGCATAGACCTGGGCGCCATCGACGCCTCCGGGGGTGCGCATGTCGGAGACGACGCCATGAAAATTGCCGTCGGCCAGCAACCGCAGCGCCTCGGCGCCCGATTCGGTGGGCACAACTTCGTATCCGTGGCCCTCCAGAACGGCGCGGACCAAAGCCATGACGGCGGGTTCGTCTTCAATCAGAAGCACCGGCGCACAAATAAGTTTTGATGTCTGCGTCATTTTGGATGTACTCCTGCAACTGCTCCAAAGGATGCCGTTTCGGATGCTATCGGGAGGCGAACGGTAAAGGTCGCTCCTTCGGAGTTCAGATTGTTGTGACACACAATTTCGCCGCCGTGTTCGTGGACAATGCCATAGCAGATGCTCAGCCCCAAACCCGTTCCCTTGCCGACGTCTTTGGTGGTGAAGAAAGGATCGAAAATCCGTTCCGGATCGGCGATGCCCATGCCGTTATCGCGAAAAGAAATCTCAACGAACGCGCCGGCGCGGGCGCTCATGATCTCGATGCGGGCCGGCTTCGCGGTCTCGCGAACCGCGTCGTATGCGTTGTTGAGGATGTTGAGAAATACCTGCTGGATCTGGTGCGAGTCTCCAATCACAGCGGGCAGAGCCTCGTCGAGACGTTCCACCACCTGAACCCCGTGACTGATGAAATCGTAGGAGCGCAAATGCACGGTGCGCTGCAGGATCGAGTTGAGCTGCACGGGCTGGCGCTGGGGCGGCATCTGCCGGGCAAAGCTGAGCAGGTTTTGCACGATCTGCTTGGTGCGCTGCGCCTCCTGCAGAATCACGCGAAGATCGCGGCGCGCGTTTTCCGGGATCTCAGGATTTTCCATTAACAGGTCGGTAAATCCGAGGATCGCGGTGAGGGGATTGTTGACTTCGTGGGCGACGCCGGAGACCAACTGCCCAACGGCAGCCATTTTCTCGGCGTGCACCAGCTTGGAGCGCAGCATGGCGGAGTCGGTCACGTCGGTCATGACTACTACGATGCTGCTGACTCGGCCGTCTTCGCCGCTGATGGGGCTGAGATTGACGGAAAACTGGCTGCTGACGCCGTCGCCGCGAACCAGGGACAGATCGAAGTTATCGACCTGCTGGCCGCGGGCCACCGCGGCCAGCGCTTCGCGGAGCGCAGCCCGTCGAGGCGCGGCGCACAGGTCAGGCAAGGGATGTCCCAGAATCTGCGACTGCTGAAATCCGAGACCGCTCCAGCGCCGGTTGGCGTAACTGATCACGCCTTCGGTGTCGGTGACCAGAATCAGGCTCTGCGTATGACTCAGAATTTTGCTGGAAAAATCACGCTCTTTCTGGAGTTCCGTTTGCGAATTACGGAGTCCCGTAATGTCGAGCATGAGGCCGCGGTTCTGGAGGATGTTGCCGGCCGCATCGAGCACCGCGAAACAGTTCATGAAGACGTGGACGGGCGATCCGTCCTTGCGCCGCAGGATTTCTTCCTGGCTGCGTATTCCGCCCGCCCGTTTGGTCAATTCCGCGAGTTCCTCCCGCCGCTGCGGAGAAAAATAGACCTGGGTCGGAATATCGAGCTGAAGTACTTCGTCCCGGCTGCTGTATCCGAGGATGCGAACCAGCGCGTCATTGACTTCGACGAAGCGGCCCTCGGGCGTAGAGCAGAAAATCCCTTCCTGAATATTGTCGAACAGTTCGCGATAACGGCGTTCCGCTTCGCGCCGGTCGGTGATGTCCTTGAGGACGTGCACGGTCTGCAATTGGGCGCTGCTGGCGGCGTGAATGCGCGAGGTTGAGATCAGGTAGATGCGCCCGAGGACAGGGTGCACGTATTCGTCGAGCCCTTCGCCGGTGCGGCAAAAGGGACAGGAGTGGGGAGAACCGCCGGTGGTAAGGGCGTCGAGCGCGCGCATGTTGATGCCGATCAACTGGTCGGGAGCTGTGCCAACTAAATCGGCAAGGGAACGATTGACGCGGAGAATGTTGTTTTGCTCGTCGTGCACGGCGATGAAGTCGCTGATGGCATCGAAGACTTCGACCCAGTGGCGATTGGCCTGCTCCATGCGGGTAAACAGGCAGGCATTCTCAAGAGCAATGCTGGCATGGCCAGCGATGGCGCGCAGCAACTGGTGNNTCTTCGACGGCGGGCGGAGCGCCGCGGTCGGCGAGACAAAGGACGCCAACCAGTTCTCCCGAAGAACCTGCCAGCCGGACCAGGGTGCAATCGGTCCATCCCAGAGTGGAGGCCAGAGCGGGTCCCAGGATATCGCCGGCGGGGGCGAAAGCCACATCGGTCGGGTATTTCGGCAGGGCGGCACCGAGCGCTTGGCTGAAGCGCCGGAGCAGTTGTTGATCGTTCACTTCAACCCGGGCATCCGAGTCGCCGCGCATCAGGATGGTGTCCATGTCGGCGGTCTGAAAGAGGCTGAGGGCAACAGAGCGCCCTCCCAGCAGGCCAGCCGCTCGCAGAGCGAAGTTGCGCGTGAACTCGGGCAGGTGCAGGACGTTGTTCAATTCCAGCGCCAGCGTGACCAGGGCTTCGGCGCGGCGGCGATGCTCCTCGGACTGATGCAGGTTCCGGGTGAGTTCGAGAGCGATGGCAACTTGCGCCGCCAACGCCCGGGCGCGGCGCGCGTCTTCATCGTTGATCGGCCCGGGGGCAATGCGGTCCAGAACACCGAACATCCCGAGCACATCGCCGTTGGAACCGAGCAGGGGGACGGCAAGGAGCTGGCGAATGTGAAACGCGGCAACGAAATCCAGATTGGCGCCCGGCGTCTTGGAGGCGTCTTCGGTAACGAACACATTTTTTTGCCGCAGGGTGCGGGTAGCGACCCCATCGTAGAGCGGAATATCGAAAGGACGGGCAACTCCATCTTCCACTCCCCATCGAATGTGGAAGGTGGCGTCCTCGAGCAGGCCGATGAAGCAGCGCTGAAAGCCAAGGAAACTGGCGGCGCGAACCACCGAGGTCTGCATGAACTCGTCCAGCTTTCCGGCAGAACCAAGTTCGAACGAAATCTCCAGGATCTCGTGGAGTTCGTGGGCCTGGGCCCGCGCCATGCCGTACAACTCGGCGTTGGCGATGGCGACCGCGCCAAAGCCTGCCAAGGCTGAGACCAAGGTCTTCTCTTCATGGCTAAACGGGCTGTCGATGCGGGGGTAGACCAGAATCGCACCATGGGAGCGCGAGGTGCGAAAGGGCGCCGCGATGAGGACGCCAGGCGGCGAATCTTCTCCGAAATGAGAAGCGCCATCGATGCTCACGGTGATGCGTTCGCCGGCGGCGACGGCGCGGGTTGCGATTTCGAGAGAAGAGCGCAGGTCGTTCTGCCGGAAACGCGAGCGGATGGAGAGAGCCAGCCTGGGAGCCTCGGTCGACACCGCCTGCAACTGAAACAGTTTCTCCTCTTGAACGAATACGAGCACGGCGGGCGAATGCAGCAGCACGCGCAAGCGGTCGGCGATGCTCTCGATCACCGACGCTGTATCGGGCATGCCATGCAGTGCGGTGGCGACCTCCACCAGAATACTGGCGCGACGATGCTCTT
This sequence comes from Acidobacteriaceae bacterium, assembly GCA_003152795.1. GTDB lineage: Bacteria > Acidobacteriota > Terriglobia > Terriglobales > Acidobacteriaceae > Acidiflorens. The sequence continues at coordinate 18,637 of PMBA01000262.1, forward strand.
CACGGGAGAGCTGGTTGAGCCGCAGGGCTTCGAGTGCGGTGCCGAGTTGGGCCGCCAGAATGGTCACTTTGGCCAAGGCGTCGTCGTCGAAGCCGGGATCGGGCGACGTCTGCAGGAAGGCGATGGCACCGACCACTTCCCCTGAAACCAGCAGAGGCGCGGCCATGGCGGCATGGGCGTGGCAACTGGCCAGCCAGGGGTAGCGGGCGACATCGACCTGGTTGATAAAGAAGGGGCGATGCCTCAGCACTGCCTCCGCCGCGATGGATGGGGCCGTTGACGGATCGGCGGGCCGCAGGCGCATGCCGCGAAACGATTCAGCGTGATCGCCGTCGGCTTCGGCTCCAACCAGTTCGCCGTCAGGGGTGCGCTTCCAAAAATAGGCGCCGCTAGCCATGAAGAAGGCGCGGGTGAGAGCGCAGAAGGACCGGATGAGTAGGCTCGGATCGCTGCTCTGAAAAGCGGCCCGCGAAAGTTCCAGGAGAACCTTCTGGAAGGCCTCGTCAGACTGAGACACGGCCCCGCGGTCCGAATTTCCGTTGTGGGTAGTCAGCGCGCACCCATCGCTTAGCTAAGCGGTTGAAAACACTTGAATTACATATAAAACGGTACGCTCGATTCTCAAAGTGAGTCAAGACATTATCAGGGGGCAGTGCCGAGTTGTGAAACGGCACGAAAGTGATACCGGCGTCTCATTCTGCAATCGAAGGTAACCAGTCTTGAGCGATACGCACCCCTGCGTGAGCGCCATGAATCCGAGCGGGCGGGCTGGGAACAAGCCGGATCGATGATCGATCGCTTTGCGCAAATCACTAAAGTAATGCACCGAAAGAACTTTTGGTATCCGCTGGCGTGGTCTTGCCCGAACATAGGGTAGAGGGAAGCGTAAAGGGAGGCAGTGTGTCTTTTCGAGCCCTGAACTGTGCGCTCGCCGTGGGTTTGGCGGTCACCGGATGGCTTGCGGCCAGCCCTCCCCTTGCCCTTGGGCAGGAAGCAATCCATCGAAAAGTAAAGATCAAAGTGGCACCTGTGTATCCACAACTGGCGAAGCGCATGCACATCTCCGGCGTGGTGAAGATCGAAGTTACGGTCGCTGCCAACGGGTCTATCAAGAGGGCAAAGGTGCTTGGCGGGCATCCGGTGTTGGCGAACGCCGCTCTGGATGCGGTCAGGAAGTGGCTTTTCGAGGCGGGTCCCCAAGAGTCAAGCGGGATCGTGGAAATACGCTTTGATCCCGGCCAGTAAGAGCGCGAGCATGGGCCGCTCGCTTGGGTGAGGAAGGTTGAAGCATGAACATTGGGAAAAAGCTGTATATCAGTTTCGGCATCATTCTCTTTACGGTCCTGGTGCTGCTGGCGATCAACCTGATCGCGGTGGCGCGCGAGCATGAGACCAAGGCAGCGGCCCAGCGGTCCATCGACATGACGGAGGCAACTTCGTCAGTCCGCTTCGAAATGATGCAGAACCGGCTTCACCTGCAGAACTACCTGCTCAGCGGAGACACCCGTGACGTGGAGAAAATGACTGACGGCGAACACGTGTTGAGTGATGCTCTGCACCGTGCCCAGGAACTGTCGAATTCCGCGCAACAACGCAGCAGTCTGGCAAAGGTGCAGGACTTGGAACAAGCATGGGGAAGCGAATTCGCCAGCCCCCTGGTGGAGAAGCGCCGCGCGGTAGACAGCGGTAATGCGACGGTTGCCGAACTGCAGATTTTTTATCTGCAGAAGGATCCAAACTCATGGATTTCGCGTTCCAGCGAGGTGCTGGACGACGTCGATCGGGAGAACCGCAAACTGCTGGAAGAGCGGCGGCACTCCGATGAACTGGCAGCAACGGGCACCATTCTGTTCGCGGTACTCAGCACGCTGGTCGCTCTGGGTCTGGGCATCGTCATCGCCTATCGGACCGCCACCGGCATCACGGGACCGCTGAACCGGCTGATTCACGTGGCGGATCAGATCGGCCAATCCGGGGACCTGGACCACACCATTGACGTTCACGGCCAGGATGAGATCGGCCAAATGTCCAGGACTTTCGAGTCCATGGTCAAGTATTTGAAGGAAAT
>PMBA01000351.1:0-2755 GCA_003152795.1 Acidobacteriaceae bacterium
ACGGGTCACCTGGGAATGCCCGTTCCTGTCGGTCAACAGCAAATCGCCGCAGTCGAGCGGTGCTAGTCGCGGCGATGCGGGTGCGTGGGGCTGTTGCCAACGTCAGGCAGCGGCCATGCCATCGCCGGGAGGGGAGAGGAGGCCGAGGCAGCAGAGAGCGCGCCTGGAGCGGATTTAACCATGAATGGTGTCTTCTGAACTGTGATGCCGGTTATACACTGCGGTGCGCTAGCGCACATCGCGCCGTGACAAGAACAAAACAGAGGAGCAAAAGGGATCGTAACCGATTCCAGAGTTGAAGCCCGCTCGCCCCCAGAGCCTTAACTGGCGAAACATCGCCATCACACTGACGACGCGGTTATTAGTGTAATCGCGCAATCTGCGGCAGGAGGAAATGTGCTCACAACTTTACGCGGGCAAGAGTGCCCGCGCCACACGATTCGCGTTGCTATAATCCGCCTGTGACCGAACCTGTTTCCCCTCAGCAACTCCGTACGCCCGTGTTGCGCCGGTCGTTTCGTAAGCCTTATCCCGTGGCCGTGCGAGGCGAAGGCGTTTATGTCTGGGATGGCGACGGCAATCGCTACCTTGATTTTTCGGGATCGGCAGCGGTGAACTTCATTGGTCATGGGGTGCGCGAAATTTCGAACGCCATGGCGGAGCAGGCTCGGCAGTTGGAGTTTGTCCATACCAGCCAGTTCACGACCCCGGTGGCCGAAGAATTTGCGGCGGAGTTGCTTGATTTTGCCGGAGAGCATTTTGCCGGTGGAGCGGTTTACTTCACCTGCGGAGGATCGGAATCGGTCGAGACAGCGCTGAAGCTGGCGCGCCAATACCAGGTGGAGATCGGGCAGGAGAATCGCCATCAGGTTCTGAGCCGCCAGCAGAGCTACCACGGGTCGACGCTGGGGGCGCTCGCGGTTTCCGGCAATAAGAAGCGGCGCGAGATCTANNGTTCGACTGCACCGACAGTTGCTACAACTGCGGACAGCAAAATGCCGCGGAGTTGGAGCGCGCGATTCAGGCGGCGAAGGGCGAAGCCGCGCAGAGTAACGTCGCGGGCTTCATCTTGGAACCCATGAGCGGCGCCACGCTGGGAGCGGTCACGCCTCCTCCGGGATACTTGCAGGCCATCGCGGAGATTTGCCGGCGCCACGGTGTGCTCCTGATTGCCGATGAAGTGATGACAGGCATGGGTCGCACCGGCCGAAATTTTGCGGTGGAGCATTCGGGGATCGTGCCGGACATATTGGTTACGGCGAAAGGACTGTCGTCGGGATATGCTCCGCTGGGGGCGGTGATTGCGAGCAAGAAAATTGTGGATGGAATTGCAGCGGGCTCGGGGGCGTTTCTGCACGGGTTCACTTACAACGCGCATCCGGTGTCGGTGGCGGCGGGACGGGCGGTGTTGCGGCGCATCCGGTCGCAGAAGTTGGTTCATGCGGCGGACTCGGAAGTTGCGGGAACGGCGGGGGCCGCGTTGAAGACGGGTTTGGAGAGTTTGCGCGAACTGGATGTGGTGGGAGATGTCCGCGGCCTGGGGTTGTTGTGCGGCGTGGAGTTCGTCGCTGATAAGAAGACGAAGGCGTCGTTCGCGCCGGAGAAGAATTTCGCGGGACTGGTGGGACAAGCGTGTCTGAGGCGCGGGCTGCTGGTTTATCCCATGCAGGGATGCGTGGACGGGGTGGCGGGCGATCATCTGCTGATCGCGCCTCCAGCGGTGATTTCGACTGATGAGATTGGGTGGGCGGTGGAGCAGATGCGGAGTGCGGTTCAGGAAGTAGCCGCCTAGTCTCACTAAGGCCGCGGAGGCTGTCGAACTGCGCTCGGCTGGGACGGGCGAGGCGCCCTGCCCCATCCAAGATGCTCAATGTCCAAGTGAGATCATCCTGTAAATATCTGAACTATTTTGACTTGGCGGTTGATCTGCGATTTACCCGCGCTGCATTGTCATCCCGACGCCGAAGCCACATAGTGCCCGCAGAAACGGAGCACCTATGGCCACCTCACTTGCCGATTTTGCGGAGCAGATCAATCCCAAGACTTTGGCCGAGGCCCGCCGCGCCGGGTTCCGGCAGGCGACGCGCGTCCACGGAAGTCTACTCGCTGCCGCCGAGAAACGGGCTCTAGTCTGGATGGCCGAGCGTATGCCGGAGTGGGTCAATTCCGACCACCTGACGGCGCTCGGCTTTGCTGCGCAGATTGCTACCGGCGTCTGCTATGCCCTCGCCGCTCACGATCGCCGCATGTTGTTTGCCGCCATCGTTTGCCTCGCGCTGAACTGGTTTGGCGACAGCCTCGACGGAACCCTGGCGCGAGTGCGCCAGCAGCAGAGACCGCGATACGGCTTCTATGTGGACCACATCATCGATTCCATCGGCGCCGTGGCGATGATGGGCGGGCTGGCGCTTTCCGGATACATGCATCCGGCGATTGCGATTGGGTTGCTGATTGCCTTTCTGTTGCTTTCCATCCAGTCCTATCTGGCAACGTACACGCTTGGCGAATTCCACCTTTCGATGTGGCGCTTCGGGCCAACCGAGCTGCGTGTTCTGCTGGTGGTGGGCAACCTGGCTCTGTTTCGTTGGGCGTGGGTAATTCACGGGCGCTACCGGCTGTTTGACATTGGCGGCGCGATTGGTTTGGCCGGAATGCTGCTGATGCTGGTGGCCGTTTGTGTGAAGAATACGGCTCGGCTTTACCGGGAAGAGAGAATCGGATGAACAGTTCTCAGTTCCCGGTTCTCAGTTCTCAG
>PMBA01000351.1:2830-23320 GCA_003152795.1 Acidobacteriaceae bacterium
GCGGTGATCCACAACTTTCTGTGGCACGAGCGCTTCACCTGGGCGGACCGGCCTTGCGCGCGGCCGGTGGAGTCGCTGGTCAGGCTGGCCAAGTTCAACGCCAGCAACGGAGCGGTGTCCATCGTGGGAAACCTTGTGCTGATGCGGCTACTGGTCGGCGAAATGAAGTTCAACTATTTCGCGGCGAATCTGGTTGCGATCGTCATTTGTTCGCTGGTGAATTTTTTTCTGGGTGATCGGTTTGTGTTTGCGGCAGAGGCGAAGCCGGCCGCGATCTCGAATTCAAAGGGGGCCGAGCCGCGCTCGGCTGGGCGGGTCCTGAGCGAAGTCGAAGGAGGGCGTCCGCCCCTACGCGGGCTATTTTGGGGGGTTACGCGGGGATCAAGGCCGGGATATAATGTCTTAGCTGCTATGCGCTCGAATCGGTACATTTCGCCTCTGCAGACAGGCTGGATCGAGGGACGCGCTTGTCCCCGCCGGTATCTTTCCGTTCTGCCTTCGCACGTGCGCGCCAACCTCTTTGGCAGCGACTAATCCTTCTTCCTAATTCTGTCGGGTAATTACTTTTGGCTTTCGCGACTGGGCAATCCCACCCCAACGTCGCAAAAGGCGCGACGTTAGGATGGGGCACCCTCGCTCGAACTTCGGCCTTGCCACNNGGCCCGAATGCCATACGTATTCTCGCGGGCGATGAAAAATACATTTCCCCCTCTTACACGCGCTCGTATCCGATGGTTGCCAAGCGCGGCCGCGGCATTGTGGTCGAAGATGTGGATGGCAATGAGTTCTTCGATTTCTCCGCGGGAATTGCCGTGACCTCGACCGGACACTGTCATCCGGAAGTGGTCGCCGCCATTCAGAAGCAGGCGGGCGAACTGATCCACATGTCGGGCACCGACTTCTACTACGAAGGCATGGTGACGCTGGCCGAGCGGCTGTCGAAGATTGCGCCCATGCCGGGGCCGCACAAGATTTACTACGGAAACTCCGGCGCCGAAGCCATCGAATGCGCTTTGAAGCTGGCGCGTTATCACACCAAGCGGCAGCAGATGATCGCCTTCTTCGGCGCGTTCCACGGGCGGACCATGGGCGCGCTGTCGCTGACGGCCTCGAAGCCGCAGCAGAAGCGCCGCTTCTCGCCCCTCGTACCGGGGGTTACCCACGTGCGCTATCCCGACGTATATCGCGGCTGTGCGGGTGGTCCGCAGGACGCCGAGAAATTCGCGCTCGGCTGCGCGCGCTACATCGAGGACAAACTGTTCAAGACAGTCCTCGCTCCGGAAGAAGTCGCCGCCATTTTCGTGGAGCCGATCCAGGGCGAAGGCGGCTACGTTGTTGCGCCGACGATCTTCATGCAGGAACTGCGCCGCATCTGCGACAAGCACGGCATCCTTCTGGTGGTGGACGAAGTGCAGAGTGGCATGGGCCGCACCGGCAAATGGTTTGCGGTCGAACACACCGGCGTGCAGCCCGACATCGTTTGCATGGCGAAAGGCATTGCTTCGGGGATGCCGCTCGGCGTCACCATGAGCAAGGCCGACATCATGGACTGGATTCCCGGGTCGCACGCGTCGACGTTCGGTGGCAATCCGGTTTGCATCGCCGCCGCGCTGGCCACGCTCGACGTGATCGAGAAGGAAGGCCTGCTGCGGAACTCGCAGGAGGTTGGCGACCACATGCGGCAGCGCATGGCCGACTGGCCGAAAAAACACAGGATTGTCGGCGACGTGCGCGGACGCGGCCTGATGATCGGCGTGGAGATCGTGAAAGACCAGAAGACGCGCGAGTATGGCGCCAGCGATCGCGATCGTGTCGTCGAACTGGCGTTTGAGCGCGGACTTCTCTTTCTGGGCTGTGGTCCGAGCACGATCCGCATTGCGCCGCCGCTCATTGTTACCAGGGATGAAGCCGACATCGCCGTCGATGTGCTGGAAGAGTCGATCGCGTTGGTCGAGGGTGGAAAGAGCGCGTAATCACTGGAGGTGCGTCATGCCGGATGGAACCGTGGAGTCGATTCACATCGCATCCACTGCCCAGGGACCGATGCAGGCGATTGCGCAGGTGGCGGCGATTCCGGGCGCGGGGCTTGAGGGTGACCGGTACGAACTGAAACAGGGCACGTTTTACAAGCCCGAACCGGATTACGAACTCACGCTGATCGAGGCAGAGTCGATTGAAGCGCTGCGGCGCGACTACCAGGTCGAACTTGCCGCCGGCGATGCCCGGCGCAACATCGTGACTCGCAACGTACCGCTGAATCACCTGGTGGGCAAGGAGTTTGCCATCGGCGACGTGCGCATTCGCGGCATCCGCCTGTGCGAGCCTTGCGATCACCTGCAGAAAGTAACAGGCAAGCCGGTGCTCAAGGGCCTGCTGCATCGCGGAGGATTGCGGGCTCAGATTCTCACTGCGGGAACCATTCGCGTCGGCGACGTGGTCACCCGCATCTCGTAGAGAGGGCTTGCCCAGTGGCGGGTTCTAGCGGCATGGCGGAAGCCATGCCCTTTCAAGGCTCTCCGTAAAAGCCTTAATCAGAGGTTCCTTAATCTGCAGAAAGGATGAAACGTATGGGCGAGAACACATTGCGCGAACTCGTGTATGGCAAAGGCGCCCATGTCGACCCGGTGGCTTGCGTCGAAGACATTTCGGCGGAGTTGGCGGCGCGGACTGTCGAGGGCTATCCCCACTCGATCTGGCAGATCGTGGCGCACATGAACTACTGGATGGACTACGACCTCGGCAAAATCGCAGGAGAGANNTCGCCGCTTCAGCGATTTGCTCGCCCGGTTGGCGCGGCTCGCGGAATCCGATGCGCCGGAGCTGGCGCGAAAAGTTCAGAACGTGGGTTCGCCAAAATCTCCGCGTGAGTCCACCGTGCATGCCATGCTGTGGCAAATTGCGTCGCACAACAGTTATCACGCCGGCCAGATTGCCTTGCTCCGCAGGCAGTTTGGCGCATGGCCTCCTCGACGAGGTGGCGATACCTGGTGATCGCTTCCGGTAATAGCCCCGTTCCCGGCGGAACCACTCTTCGTAGAAGGAAATTCTTACCAGGAAGGAGGCCTGTCGATGCCACGCTTTACATCGCGCACGTTTGTCGCTCTGGCGTTCGCGCTCGTTGTCTGGGCCTCCGCCTTTGCCGGCATTCGCGCCGGCCTGCGCGCTTATTCGCCCGCGAATCTCGCCATCCTCCGTTTTCTGGTCGCATCTCTGGTGCTTGCCATCTACGCCGGGATCGCGCACTTTCGCCGTCCGAAATTGCGCGACATCCCGGGCCTTGTGCTGACCGGCGTCGTTGGCATCACTTTCTACAACCTGGCGCTTAATTACGGAGAGACTCGTGTAACCGCGGGTGCAGCCAGCATGCTGATTGCCTCCGTGCCGATCTGGACCGCGCTGGCGGCCCGATTCTGGCTGCATGAGAAATTGACCGCAATCGGATGGTGCGGCGTATTCGTGAGCTTCGCGGGAGTCGTGCTGATCGCCAGTGGCGAAGGCGAAGGCATTCGCCTTTCGCCTCAGGCGCTGATCATTCTTGCTGCCGCGGTTACGTCCGCGCTCTACATGATTCTGCAGAAGCACTATCTCGGCAAGTACAGCGCGCTGGAGTTTACGGCGTACTCGATCTGGTGCGGGACCGCGCTGATGCTGCCCTTCGGAAACGGTCTGATGCACACCCTGCGGGCCGCTCCTGTCCCGGCGACGCTGGCGGTGATCTATCTGGGCATTTTTCCGGGAGCGCTCGCTTATGTGGCATGGGCCTACGTTCTCTCGCACGGCGCTGCCGGACGCACGACGACGCTGCTCTATGTGATTCCGATCGTGGCCATTGGCATTGCNNTGGCTGGGCGAGGTGCCGAAGTGGATTTCTCTGGTCGGCGGCGCGGTTGCGCTGGTTGGGGTCGTGCTGGTGAACACCGTGGGAAAAAAGAAGGACTTGGACAAAGGCAAGCGGGCGGAAGCGGCAGGGGTGCTGACTTCGGACGTGTCGAACTAAAAGTTGCGACCGGGGCTGAGCGCACGCGCGCGCCGAATTGTACCGGACGCGCGGTGATCGCCATCACATAATGCGCGGTTCGTCCAAGCTAGGGTGAAGATGGAGTCTCCCATGTTCGCCGGACGCCTGACGCAAGCCACACTGCGCGCACTGGACTGGCTGGCAGCCAGAACGCTTGCGCCCGAGGACATGCCAGCGCACCAGCGTACCGGGCGGCGCGGCGAGGAGGACGCTTATTTCTACCTCCGCCGGCGGGGCTACACCATCATCGCGCGCAACTACCGCTCCCCCAATCATCGTGGAGAACTCGATCTGGTCGGATGGGATCATGACGTCCTGTGTTTTGTCGAAGTGAAAACCCGGACCAAGCGCGACCTCAAGCCCGCCGAAGCCGCTGTAGATCGCGACAAACAAAGGGAGTTATCGTTGGTGGGGAGGGACTTCCTGCGTCACATGCCGGCTTCGTGCCAGTGGCGATTCGACGTGCTCGCCGTATATTATGACCACGGACTTGGGCGGCCGGGTTTCGAGTTGTTTCAAAATGCGTTTCCCGTGTCGTACAATCGTCGTTTTGCGGATTCCTACTGAAAGGATTTAGTACGTGCCTGAATTAAGAAAAGACCCCATCGTGGGCCGGTGGGTGATTATTTCCACGGATCGCGCCAAGCGGCCTACCGACTTTGTGCGCGAAGCGGTGAAGATCAAGGGCGGTTTTTGTCCCTTCTGTTATGGCAATGAAAGCAAGACCCCGCCGGAGATCCTGGCCTATCGACCCAGCACCAACGGCAATACTCCGCCGCGGGACAGCCCGGGTTGGACGATCCGCGTGGTTCCGAACAAGTTCCCGGCGCTCGGCATCGAAGGCAATTTGAACAAGCAGGCCGAGGGCATGTTCGACAAGATGAATGGAATTGGCGCCCACGAAGTCGTTATCGAAACGCCCGACCACAACGCCACCCTGGCCTCGCTTCCGCCGAAGCGAATCGAAGATGTACTCTGGGCCTTCCGCGACCGCATTCTCGATCTCAAGAAAGACCGGCGCTTCAAATACATTCTGCTGTTCAAGAACCACGGAGAAGCCGCTGGCGCCTCGCTCGAACACGCCCACTCGCAGTTGATTGCGTTGCCGATTCTGCCCATTTACGTGGTGGAGGAATTGCAGGGAGCCAAGCAGTATTACATTTACAAGGAACGCTGTGTTTTCTGCGACGCCATCCGGCAGGAAATCGAGAACGGGATTCGAATTGTGGCCGAGAACGAGGATTTTATAACTCTCGCCCCGTACGCTCCGCGGTTTCCCTTTGAAACCTGGATTCTACCGAAGCGGCATGAATCCGCCTTTGAGAACTCGTCGTCGCAAATGTTCGAAAATCTGGCGAGAGCGCTCAAATTGCTTCTGATGAAAGCGGATCGGGTGCTCGACAATCCGCCGTACAACCTGGTCGTGCATACGTCGCCGGCGCAGGATCCGACGAACGAGTATTACCACTGGCACATTGAATTCATGCCGAAGCTGACCAAGACGGCGGGATTTGAATGGGGAACTGGTTTCTACATCAATCCCACGCCGCCTGAAGAGGCGGCGAAATTCCTGCGCGAGGCGAGCGTGGAAGATGCGGCGCCGAGTGTGGCGGCCGTCCGCTGAGCCAGAACCCAGGCTTTAAGATTTCAGGGTTGAGAGGCTTCAAAGTTACCAGTCTTCAACGACAGCAGCGAACCCTTGAAACTTTGCAATCTGGCGCTACTTATCCCTGGGTCCGGTCGAGAACCTCGGAATGCCATGCCATCTGAATCGCTTCCAGCTTGGCTTCGTTTGATTTCGCGGGATCGTCTTTGAAGTCGGGGAGCGCGATCACATACTTATGAAGGTCCGTGAAACGGACTGCGAGCGGGTCGAGTTCCGGATGGATTTCAGAGAGCAGAATCCCAAGGTCGTCGGAATCGCTCCAGGTGAGTTCTTTTGGCATAGTAACCCCGCTTTTCGTCTTTCGCTGTTCGCTCTTCGCCTGGTCAAGTTCACTTTCGTTCATCCGCGGAGCAGAGCCAAACAGCGAACGACCAACAGCGAATAGCGAACAGCTGGTTCTCAGTGCTCTTCCGAAACGTAGTTGCGATTCCACGCCGGAATTTCCACTACCAGTTTGCCCGGCTTCTTGATCACGGTCTGGCACCCGAGGCGTGAGTTTAACTGAAGATCGGCGGCCATGTCGAGTTTGTCGGCTTCGTCATCGTCCATCTCCGAAATCAGGTCCGCGCCTTCCTTCACCCAGATGTGACAGGTGGTGCAGGCGCAGTTTCCACCGCAGGCATGATCGAGATGAATGCCGAAGTTCAGGGCCACATCGAGCAGCGACTCTTGCTTGCCATGATCTTTGTATGGCAGCTTGCCGTGTTCGAAGGTCACTGTCTTGCCTTCGGGAAGAAATGTGACCTGGACCGTGTTTTCACCGGGGGCATCCATTGTGGTGGCTCCGGTGCCGTGCGTTTTTTCTTCAGACATGTATGAACCCCGTGTTTCAAAGTTTCAAGGTTTCAAAGTNNTGAAACCTACCTTATTCAAAATCCGCCTTCGCCACCGGATGTCCGGCCTGCGGGCCTTCCGCGAAGCCGGTGTCGTCCATGGCCTTGCCCTTGAGCGCGGTGGAGACGGCGGTATCCATCATCAATTCCGCCAAACGCATGGTCGCCTGGTTGAGGGCGTCAATGGCGGCGCGGATGGCGTGGTAGTCGTCGCCATCCTTTACCTCGATAAGAGCTTTCTCCAGCGACTCGACGTTGCGCCGCTCGTCGTGCTTCAGTTCCTGCCAGGCACGGTTGTTCTTCGCTTTCGCCAGCGCCGTCAGGATCGTGTCGGCTTCGCGGCGCGCTTCAATGACCTGGCGCTGGCGGAAATCCTCTTCCGCGTAGTCGAACGATTCCAGCAGCATGTTCTCGACCTGTTCGTCGGTGAGGCCGTAAGTGGGTTGGACGTCAATCTCAGCTTCTTTTCCGCTGCGCTGCTCGCGCGCCGAGACGCGTAAAATGCCGTTGGCGTCGATCAGAAACTTCACTTCAATGCGCGGCATGCCGGCAACCATGGGCGGAACGCCCTTCAGATCAAAGCGCGCCAGCGACCGGCAATCGCGCGCCAGTTCCCGTTCGCCCTGCAGCACGTGGATCGCGACGTTGGTCTGGCCATCCACCTGGGTGGTGTAGTACTGGGTTGCTGAAGCGGGGATCGTGGAGTTGCGCAGGATGATTTTATCGGTCACGCCGCCCGCCACTTCAATTCCCAGGGAGAGCGGGGTGACGTCGAGCAACAGCATCTCTTTGGTGATTTCGGAGCCGCCACCCAGAATATTTGCCTGCACGGCGGCGCCGAGCGCAACCACTTCGTCCGGATTTAAATCCGTGTGCGGCACTCGTTGAAACAGATCCTGAACCAACCGCCGCACCCTGGGAATGCGCGTCGAGCCCCCGACCAGCACCACCTCGTCGATTTGTTCGGGCTTCAGGCCTGCATCCTTGAGTGCTTGTTTGCAGGGGCCCATGGTGCGGTCAATGATCGGCTGGATCATGTTCTCAAAAACTTCGAGCGAAATCTCGCGCTGGTACCTTTTTCCACCCGGCAAATCGACATCGAGCTTCGCTGTCGGCTGCGACGAAAGTGCAATCTTGGCCTCAATCACGGCCTTGCGGATGCGCGCCACCGTCTCGCCGCTGTGACGAACGTCCAGCCCGAGGTCGCCGCGAATGTCGTCGAGCGCAATCGCGATGAGCAGATTGTCGATGTCGTCTCCGCCCAGATGGGTGTCGCCGTTGGTCGAAATCACCTCGAAAATNNGTGCCGCCGCCCAGATCGTAAACCACCACGATGCCGTGCTTCTTCTTGTCCAGGCCGTAAGCCAGCGATGCCGCCGTCGGTTCGTTCACCAGGCGCAGGACATTCAGCCCGGCAATGCGTCCGGCGTCTTTCGTCGCCTGCCGCTGCGCGTCATTGAAGTATGCGGGGACGGTGATGACTGCCTGAGTTACGGGCGCTCCGAAAAAACGCTCGGCATTGCGCTTCAATTGGCGCAGCACCAGCGCTGAAATCTCAGGCGGCGTGTAGGTGCGCCCGCCAATTTTGATGCGCAGTACCTCTCCCTCGTGTAGATCCTCCGCCAACTGGAAGGGAAACAGTTTCAGCTCTTCCTTGATATCTTCCGCGCCCCGCCCCATCAGACGCTTGACCGAGTAAACCGCCCGTTCCGGGGTTTCGATCAGATACCGGCGCGCCGCGTTGCCCACTACGATCTGGTTGTTCTCGTCGAGCGCCACCACGGAAGGAACGAGGTTCAGCCCGTCTTCTCCGGGGATCACCACAGGGGAATCCCCCTGCATGTAGGCCACGAGCGAGTTCGTGGTGCCCAGATCGATGCCGACGATGTAGTCAGTTGCCATTTTGTAAAGGATTGCAGAGGTCAGAGGTCAGATTGCAGAAGTGAGAGCCGTGAGTGGATTTGGTTTTCACCTCTAAAATCTGACCTCTAACCTCTGACCTAGTTTTCCAGTGCCTCATTCACGTCCCGCACCAGGTTGCGGACGTAGTTTCTACGGTTCAGCACATCCGTCATCCTATCCAGGATCTTCCGCCGGTCGGCTGCGGATGCGCCAGCGGTCCCACTGTCTAGGGATTTGTCCCACTGGTCCCACTCGGTCTTCAGCTGGTTGAAAAGCGCGTCATATTTTGCTTCCAGTGAAAGCTTGGCTTTGCCGATTTCCTCAAGTAGAGCGGGATCGTCCTCGTTCCTTGTTTTCTGTTCACGCAGTTCTTCCAGATGCATGTTGAGTTCGAAGACTTCCTCGAGAAGATCGGGAGGCACGACCTGCTTCTTCAATTCCCCGGTGGTACGCGCCTTTTCAGTCGCCTGTTTCGATTGCTCGTCCAGTTCGACGCCCTCAAGGCGTAACAGGTACTCGGTGCGCTTGATCGGATCTTTGAGCGTGCGATAGGCGTCGTTGAGCCTGGAACTCTGTTCCAGGCTCCAGGTGCGCTCCCGGGTTTCAGCCTGTCCGAATACGTCAGGATGAAGTTTGCGGCTCAGCGCGTAGAACTCTTTTTCGAGTGCGGCCGTGTCCAGGTTGAGCTTGCGCGGGAATCCAAAAAAAGTGAAATAGTCGACCGGGACCGGCGGTTGCACTTTGCCGCATGAACTGCAGAAATGCACCGCGCGCATGGTGCCGCACGACCAGCAACTTGAGGTTGCCTCTTCAGGTAAGTGCCCGGGCATGATCAGCGACGACTTGGATTCTGTCATTTTGTAATTTTGTAATCGGGTAATTTGGTAATTTGAAGGCAATCGGCCTCTGCGGGTTTTGAATTACAAAATTACCCGATTACCAAATTACAAAATCATGCCATCGCTACGAGAAAGAACTCCCGCAGCCGCAGGACTTGGTCGAGTTCGGGTTCACGAACACGAAACCCTGCTGCATGAGGGTTTCCTGGTAATCCAGAGTCATCCCGTGCAGATAGATGAAGGACTTCGGGTCCACAAAAACCCGGACATCCCCGAACTGAAACACACGGTCGCGCTCGCGCGGTTGCGTGTCGAACCGTATGTTGTAACTGAGGCCCGAGCATCCACCGCCCTGCACGCCCAGGCGAAGGCCGCCCTGTTCCGGCGAAACATTTTCTTTCACCATCGCCGTGCGAATTTTCTTGAGCGCGTTGTCGGTCACCTGGATGCCCTTGGCCGGAGCTGCGGGTGCCGTGGTTTTGACTGCCTGTTCCATGTCTCCTTGAACGCCTCGAGCTGCGAGCGAGCAAAATCCCAAGCCGCGACCGGTTGCTCGAAGCCCGCGGCTCGTAGCGCGCAGCGATTTACTGCGCCGCCCGCACTTCCGCCGGCTTCGCGGTTTCCTGCTTCTTCTTCCAGTCGCCGATGGCGGCTCGGATCGCATCCTCGGCCAGCACCGAGCAGTGTATCTTAACCGGCGGCAACGCCAGTTCCTTCACGATCTCGGTGTTCTTGATTTCAAGCGCCTGGTCGATCGTCTTGCCCTTGACCCATTCGGTCGCCAGCGAAGACGATGCAATCGCCGACCCGCAGCCGAAGGTCTTGAACTTAGCGTCTTCGATGACGTTGGTCTGCGGATTGACCTTGATCTGCAGCTTCATCACGTCGCCGCACTCGGGTGCGCCGACCAGACCGGTGCCCACATCGGAATCCTTTTTGTCCATGGAGCCGACGTTGCGTGGATTGTTGTAGTGGTCGATTACTTTCTCGCTATATGACATCCTTCACCCCTTAGGTTTCAAAGTTTCAATGTTTCAAGGTCTCAATGACTGTTCCCATTCAGTCGTCAAAGTCCAGATTGGATCAAGGTACCTTGAAACCTTGAAACTCTGAAACCTTGAAACTTGCCTCTAATGCGCTTCCGCGGCCCACTTCACACTCTTCAAGTCCACGCCTTCTTTCGCCATCTCATAGAGTGGCGACAGTTCGCGCAGACGCAGTACAGTTTCAACCACGCGGTCGCCCACGTAATCGATCTCGGCCTCGGTGTTGAATCGCCCAATGCCGAAGCGGATCGAACTGTGCGCCAGATCGTCGCCGGTGCCGAGAGCCTTCAGAACATACGACGGCTCCAGGGTCGCCGAGGTGCAGGCCGAACCGCTCGAAACCGCGATATCGTTGATGCCCATCAGCAGCGATTCGCCTTCCACGTAAGCAAAGCTGATATTCAGGTTGCCCGGGAGGCGATGTTCCACGGAGCCGTTGATATACACCTCGTCCAGTCGGCTCATGATGCTGTCTTTCAGCCGGTTTCGCAGGCCCGCCATTTTGCAGGACTCCTGCGCCATCTCTTCATGCGCGATGGCACAAGCCTTGCCCAGACCGGCGATGCCGGGAACATTGAGCGTTCCCGAGCGCATGCCGCGCTCGTGGCCGCCGCCGTCAATCTGCGCCACCAACTGCACCCGCGGATTCTTTCGGCGCACGTAAAGCGCGCCCGCGCCCTTTGGCCCGTACAGCTTGTGTCCGGTGATGGACGCGACATCGATGTTCATCTTGTTCACGTCGATCGGAACTTTGCCGATCGCCTGCACGGCGTCGGTGTGGAAGACCACACCGCGTTCGTGGCACAGCTTGCCGATTTCCGCGACCGGTTGCAGTACGCCGATCTCGTTGTTCGCCGCCATGATGGTGACCAGAATCGTCTTATCGTCCATGGCGCGCTTCAGATCGTCAAGGTCAACCAGTCCATCTTTCTGCACCGGCATGTAGGTCACGCGAAAGCCGAGTTTCTCCAGATGCTTGCAGGTGTCGAGTACGGCCTTGTGTTCGGTGACGGCGGTAATGATGTGGTTGCCTTTTTCGCGATACATCTCGGCCACGCCCTTGATGGCGAGGTTGTCGCTTTCGGTGGCGCCCGAGGTGAAGATGATTTCTTTCGCGGTCGCGCCAATCAGCCTGGCGATGCGCTCGCGCGACAATTCGACCGCCTCTTCCGCCGCCCATCCAAAGGGGTGATTGCGGCTGGCGGAGTTGCCGAACTTCTCCATGAAGTAGGGCAGCATTTCTTCGAGAACGCGCGGATCCATCGGCGTGGTCGCGTGATTATCCATGTAGATCGGCAGCTTGATCCCGTTGGGAACCGTGCGCTGTCCAATGTCATGGCTGCTGGGGGTCGCCGTCCTGGTATTCGTGGTCATGTTCGCCTTTCTCCTTAAAAGTGCCGCGAAATAAAAGCGCTACGAAATCGTTATCAACTCCGCCGGCTTCTTGATCTCCGGTCGATTGACCTGGATGACTTCCGGCTCTTCCTTCATCTGCGAAATCATGATGTTTTTCAGTACCTGCTCGATGCTTTCATTGACCTTGCGCAGGGGTTCGCGAATGGTGCAGCGATCGCTCTGCCCGCATTCGCCGCGAACCGTCACGCACGACGTAATGAACAGCGGCCCGTCAATGGCCTTGATTACTTCGAAAGCGGAAATCGTCTTCGGATCGCGGGTCAGCGTGTAACCGCCATTCATGCCGTGCTGCGACCGCACCAAACCGACCTTCGCCAGTCGCTGCAGAATCTTGGCCAGCGCTTCCTGCGGGATGCCGTAAGCCTCGGCCACATCCTTGGCGCTGCACGCGCCCTGGTCAACGTGCTCGGCCAGGTGCTTCATGGCCATGAGGCCGTAGTCCGCTTTTTTGGTCAGTTTCAGCATGTGGCGAATGCCGACTTATATAGTCGGATTAAACTCCGACTGTTTCGGTCGCAATTTAATATTAACCCCAGGTGGGGATTCGCGCAAGGCCGATCAGGCGCCGGTGCCATTTCGCGATCAAATGGTAAGTTTCAGCAGGTAAATGGGTTAGGCGTCAAGCTCCAATTTGCCGCCTTCGTAGACGCGCTTCAGTTCGCCTTTGTTTCAGCGCTGCGGCTGGCGTTTCAGACCCTGCAGCACCAGGCCGCAGATTTCGTCGGCGAAGTTTTCGTCGAGTTTGTCGTGGCGGATCAGAAAACGCATATAGATTGGCCCATAGAGCGAGTCCAGAATAAGGTCGAGGTCGCTGCCGGCGGGAAGTTCGCCGCGCTCGATGCCACGCTGCAGCGTTTGATACGCCTGCTTCCGCCTGGGCCACAGGAACCGGTCGCGAAAGGCCTCGATCAACTCCGCATCCGACTGCCCTCCGGCAATCAGCGCCGCGACGACTTTGCCGCGCTTGGAACGGAGGATGCGAATCAGCCGCCGCATCTGCAGGCTCATGTCCTTTTGTACGGAGCCAGTATTCGGGAAGCGAAGCTCCTCGTCGGCGCTGGCCAGGAAAGCGTCGGCGACCAGGGCCGCCTTGGTCGGCCACCAACGGTAGACCGTTGTTTTGCCAACATTGGCGTCGGCGGCGATGGCCTCAATGCTCAGTTCCCCGAATCCACCATCCTGTTTGAGCAACTTCAAGGTGCTGCGCAGGATGGACTGGCGCGATTCCTCACTGCGGGGCCGTCCGGGTGGACGCTTCCCATTGGTTGGGTCGCTCCCATGCGGAGCCCCGGCGATCCGGGTGTGATTTTGCGCCATGACTAAAGTCTAATATAATTTAAATCCGAAACGTACTGTTTTGAATCTTACCTTCAAGTTTCCGCTGGTATCGGGTTTCAGCGTTTAGCAGTTTTCGTCCCTCTTATGTGGATAGTCGCATTAGCGCTTCGCCGCCCTTATACGTTCGTGGTGATGGCGCTGCTCATCATCATTCTCACGCCGATTACTATCCTGCGCACTCCAGTCGACATTTTCCCCGAAATCAATATTCCCGTGGTCAGCGTGGTATGGAACTATACCGGTCTATCGCCGAGTGAGATGGCGGACCGGATCGTGAGCAACTCCGAACGCGGGTTCACCGTCACCGTCAACGACATCGAGCATCAGGAGTCGCAGTCGCTAAACGGAATCGCGGTGATCAAGATCTTCTTTCGGCCTTCCGTCAACATTTCCATGGCGGTCACGCAAGTGACGGCGATGTGCCAGACGGTCCTCCGCGGATTGCCGCCGGGAACGACTCCGCCGCTGGTCATTACTTATACCGCGTCGTCAACCCCGATTGTGCAACTGGGCTTGAGCAGCAAGACGCTTTCGGAACAGCGGTTGTTCGATGTCGGGCAGAATTTTCTGCGCACCCAGTTGACCACGGTCGAGGGCGCGGGCACTCCTTATCCTTTTGGCGGCAAGTTACCCCAGGTGCAGGTGGACCTGGATTCGGCCAAACTGCAGGCGTATGGTTTGACGCCCGTGGACATCGTCAACGCCGTGGCCGCGCAGAACCTCATCCTGCCGGCGGGTACCACCAAAATCGGGCCCACCGAGTACACCGTGGAGATGAATGGCACTCCGCAGACGATCGCCGAGTTGAACGATCTGCCGGTGAAGACTTCGAACTCGTCCACCCTTTATCTGAGGGATGTGGCGCATGTGCGCGATGGATTTGCGCCGCAAACGAACATCGTGCGCCACGATGGCGCGCGCGGCGCGCTGATGTCGATTTTCAAGCTGGGCGGATCTTCCACGCTCACCGTGGTCAGCGGCGTGAAGGCGATGGTGGAAAGGGCGTCGAAGTCTCTGCCGCCCGAACTCACCGTCAAGGCGCTCTTTGACCAGTCGCTGTTTGTGCGCGCCTCGATTCAGGGAGTCTTGCGGGAGGGACTGACTGCCGCTTGTCTTACCGCCGTCATGATCCTGCTCTTTCTGGGGGATTGGCGCCCGACGGTGATCATTGCCATCTCGATTCCGTTGTCCATTTTTGTGTCCGTGATCCTGCTGAGCGCGCTTGGCCAGACCATCAACATCATGACCCTGGGAGGCCTGGCCCTCGCNNCATCCTGGTCGACGATGCCACGGTGGAGATCGAAAACATCGAGCGCAATCTCGCCATGGGCAAGGAGATGAAGCAGGCCATCCTCGACGGCGCGCAACAAGTAGCGGTGCCCGCGTTCGTATCGACCCTGTGTATCTGCATTGTGTTTGTGCCGATGTTTTTTCTGGCGGGTGTTGCGAAGTTTCTTTTTGTTCCGCTCGCCGAAGCGGTGTGCTTTGCCATGCTGGCGTCCTACCTGCTGTCGCGCACCCTGATCCCGACAATGGTCATGTTCATCATGCGCGGGCACGAGCACCGCGCCGTTGAGCCGAAAAGCTTCATCGGAAAATTTCAGCGTGGCTTTGAGCGCTGGTTTGAAAGCGTCCGCCACGGCTACCAGCAACTGCTCGAAACCACGCTGGAGCACCGGAAGTTGTTTTCGGTCTGCTTTTCCGCGTTCTGCTTGTTATCGCTGGGGCTGGTGTTTTTTCTGGGTCGCGATTTCTTCCCGCAAGTGGATGCGGGCCTGATCCGGCTGCACTTCCGCGCCCGGCCGGGCCTGCGGGTGGAAGAAACGGCGCGTTTGTGCGATGAAGTGGAGAAGGTCCTGCGCAGCGAGATTCCGAAGGAGGAGTTGGAGACGATCCTGGATAACATCGGCGTTCCCTACTCGGGCATCAATCTCTCCTACGCCAGTTCGGGCGTGATTGGTAGCGGTGACGCCGAGATTCTGATGTCGCTGAATCCGGAACACCATCACCCCACCGCGGGGTACGTGCGCCGGTTGCGCCGCGAACTGCCGGCTCGTTTTCCGGGGGTGGAGTTCTTCTTCCAGCCCGCCGACATCGTGTCGCAAATTCTCAATTTTGGATTGCCCGCGCCGGTTGATATTCAGGTCGTGGGCGCCGATATGCGCGCGAATTACGACATCGCTCAGAAAATCGCAAATCGTGTTCGCGAGATTCCCGGCGCCGCCGACGTCCATGTGCAACAGATGATGAGCCTGCCTACTCTTCACCTCGATATGGACCGCACGCGCATCAATCAGGTCGGATTAAATGCCCGCGACGTGGCCCAAAGTGTGCTGATCAGCTTGAGCGGAAGCTTCCAGACAGCTCCGAATTTCTGGCTCAATCCGAAGAATGGGGTTACATATCCCATCGCCATTCAGGCGCCGCAGTATCGCGAGACTTCCTTGCAGGATTTGATGAACACGCCGGTGAACAGCGCCGGGGCGCGGGCGCCCCAGGTGCTCGGCAATCTGGCGCAACTCACGCCGGCGGCGCGTCCCGCGGTGGTCAACCATTACAACGTGCAGCCGGTTATCGATGTGTATGCGAGCACGCAGGGGCGCGACCTGGGGGGAGTTGCGTCAGACATCATGAAAGCCCTCAAACCGTTCCAGGACCCGGCTCATCTGCCGCGCGGCACGCGCATCGTAGTTCGCGGGCAGATTGAGACTATGGAGTCCTCATTTTTCGGCCTGGGAGTGGGCCTTCTGGGCGCGATCGTGCTCGTGTATCTGCTTATCGTCGTCAACTTTCAGTCGTGGCTCGACCCTTTTATCATTATTACTGCCCTGCCCGGAGCGCTGGCGGGCATTTGCTGGTTTCTGCTGATCACGCGCACCACACTCAGTGTTCCGTCGCTGACGGGCGCAGTCATGTGCATGGGAGTGGCGACCGCGAACTCGATTCTGCTGGTGTCGTTTTCTCGCGACCGCATGGATGCGGGGGTGCCTGCGCGGCAGGCGGCGCTGGAAGCGGGCTACACCCGCATGCGGCCGGTGATCATGACGGCCCTCGCAATGATTATCGGCATGGTGCCGATGGCGCTCGGCTTCGGAGAAGGCGGCGAGCAGAACGCGCCGCTGGGCCGCGCCGTGATTGGCGGCCTGCTCTTCGCCACCGTGGCCACATTATTTTTCGTGCCCAGCGTATTTACCATGATTCATGGCCACCGCCAGGAGCGGTTGCAGTCGCAACAGAGGTAGAGAACAGAAGTAGAGAATTTGCCGGAGATGCAAATCATGCCCGCACAACCGCCTGAAACGTCGCAGCAGGATCACACGCAGCCCCTGCGGCCCGATGACAATCGGCCGTCCGAGCAAGGTTCAGCTCCGGCGGGCCGGGGAAAGATTCTGATTGGCGCCGTGCTCCTCGTCCTGATTACCGCCGGCGCAGTTACGTTTCTGAACCGGAGCAACGAATCGAACGCGCTGGCGAAGGAGACCGACGCGATCTCGGTTCCCACCGTTGCGGTGGTCCAGCCCCAGGCCGAACCCGGAAACGACGAACTTGTTCTGCCCGGAAACTTGCAGGCTTTTGAAGAGTCGCCGATTTTTGCCCGTACCAACGGCTACCTCTTGCGCTGGTACAAAGACATGGGAAGCAAGATCCAGAAGGGAGATCTGCTGGCGGCGATTGATACTCCGGAAGTCGACCAGGAACTGTCCCAGGCTCGAGCCAGCCGCGAGCAGGTCAAGTCGGCGCTGGAACTGGCGAAGATTTCCGCCGACCGTTGGGCGAATCTGCGCAAGTCCGACTCGGTCTCGCAGCAGGAAGCGGACCAGCAAGCGAGCGGCTACCAGCAGGCGCTGGCCAACCTTGCGGCAGCCGACGCGAACGTTCGCCGCCTGGAACAACTCGAGTCTTTCAAGAACGTGTATGCGCCTTTTTCCGGCGTGCTGACGCGGCGCAATGTGGATCCGGGCGCACTCATCAATTCCGGGGCCGGGGTGGCTGGCAAAGAGCTGTTCGATATCGCGCGCGTCGATCCGCTTAGGGTTTACGTCAGTGTTCCGCAGGCGTACGCGTCAAACATAAAAGCCGGGATGAAGGCGACCGTCACGCTGCAGGAATTTCCTGGCGAGAAATTCCTGGGAACGGTGGCTCGGACCGCCGATTCCATCGATCCCGCGACGCGAACCCTGAATACCGAAGTGGATGTTCCGAACAAAGACAGCAAGCTGCTGCCGGGATCTTTCGGGCAGGTGCATTTTGCGACCGGAACAATGGTTCCGCGGATCACCGTCCCGGTGAATGCGATGCTGTTCCGCGCCGAGGGCCCGCAGGTCGCGGTCGTCGATAAGAACGACAAGGTGCACTTGCGCCCCATCACCATTGGGCGCGACTTCGGAGCCACGCTTGAAATTCTCGGCGGTCTCGAGGTGAGCGATCGGGTCGTGATCAACCCGTCCGACTCGCTCCAGGAAGGGCAGCCTGTTCACGTCGCCAAGCCGAGCGCGGGAGATGCGCATTCGTAAAGCCATCGCGAGTCGCCGTTCTAACCTGACCACGGAGGTACGGAGACACTGAGGAAGGCTTTCTCATAATCTCAACGTCGAGAAGCAGTTGCTTTATGAAAGACAAAACAATGAACTCGCTCTTCTCTATGTCGAAGCCTGCCCTGGGCGTAGCCGAATGCCGCCTCCGTGGCGGGTTTTGCGCATTGCTGGCCGCCGCATTGCTCGTGTGCGGCGTGGGTTGCACCGTGGGGCCGGGATACAAGCGGCCCACGGCGCAGGTTCCCGAAGCGTGGAAAGGCGAAGGACCGTGGCAGACGGCGGCTCCGAAGGATGCGATTCCCAAGGGCGCGTGGTGGCAGATATTTCATGACACGGAACTCGATCGGCTGGAGCAGGAACTGCTTCAGGCCAACCCATCATTGGATGCGGCGCGGGATCGGCTCTCGCAGGCTCGGTCGCAAGCGCGGATCGCGTCGGCGGCGTACTTTCCCGCAGTCAGCGCCGATCCCAGCGGGCAGCGCGAGCGACTTTCCGGCAACCGTCCACTATCGGGCGCCCCGGGTGCACTCACGCCGGTCACCCAGAACGTTTTTACCGTCCCATTTTCGGTCAGCTACGAGCTTGATTTATTCGGACGCGTACGCCGCAATCTGGAAGCCGCCAACGCTTCGCTGCAGGGTAGCGCGGCCGATCTGGAAAATGTTCGTCTGGTGTTGACCGCCGAACTCGCCGCCGACTACTTCAATCTGCGCGAGCTTGACCGCGAAGCGGGAGTGGTGCGGCAGTCGGTTGAAATCCAGCAAAAGGGACTGGATCTGGTCAGCCGTCGACACGATGGCGGAATCGCCAATGGATTGGAAGTGGCGCAGCAGGCCGCGTTGCTGGATTCGACTGCGACGCAGCTCCAGCTGGTGTTGCAGCAGCGGGCACAGTACGAACACGCCATTGCGGTGTTGACCGGGAAGTCCGCCTCGGCTTTCACCGTGGCTGAGGCGCCCTTTGACGCCGTACCGCCGGCGATTCCCACCGGAGTTCCATCCGAAATTCTGGAGCGCCGCCCTGACGTTGCCACCAGCGAGCGTCAGATGGCGTTCGAAAATGCACAGGTCGGTTTAGCGATGGCTGCGTTCTATCCTCACATTACCCTGGCCGGGAGTGGGGGATGGCAGAGCCGCGACATCGCCACCCTGGTCAACGCTCCCAGCCTTTTCTGGTCGGTGGGCGGCGATCTGCTGCAGCCGATTTTCAATGGTGGGCGCAATCGCTCCAACCTGGCGCTCACCCGCGCAGCCTATGACGAATCGGTCGCCAATTATCGCGAATCCGTGCTGGTCGCATTTCAGCAGGTGGAGGATGGGCTCTCCGGTCTGGCGCTACTGAACCAGGCGGCGAAAACTCAGCAGGCGGCGGTCACCGATTCGCGGCGCGCCCTCGACATCGCCAACAACCGTTATGTTGGGGGCGTCACCACCTACCTCGATGTGATCACCGCGCAATCGACGTTGCTAAGCAACGAACGCCTGGCAACGCAGCTGCTTGGTCAACAGATGGTCACTTCCGTTTACCTGGTGAAGGCTCTGGGCGGCGCGTGGGACGCAGCCGACATGCAGCGCGAGCAGGTGAGGCCGGCACTGGTTCAGGCCGTACAGCAGTAAGTTTGCGGGAGAATTAGTTTGATTCAGGGCTGCGCAGGTTCAAATGCGCACCTTCGTGCGCAGCCTCGGAGGTTGATGGCTTCTCCCGCGTTTCTTGCGCGGAATCTGTGATTTACAAACTTTTACCATCGTTTGCTTTCCAGAGACCATCATTTTAGAAGAGTATGATTTAGTAGTTCGTGCGCTGCCGCCGCGAGAATTCGCGAGTGGAGGGCATTCATCAAGTGAACGGCATGACGATCAGATTGATTTCGGCAACGAACCTACCGCTTGTGACTCTTCTATGAATAGAAATGTGAATAAGATCATGAATTGGCAGTGGATGCAGTTGGTCGGAACTTTGCTGCTGCTGTTTGCCCTTGGCGCTTGCCAGAGCGCCGATTCCGTCAAGCAGAAACAAGCCCTGGCAGCCACTACCCGCGCCGTACCGGTTGCGGTGGCGTCCGCCGTTGCGCAGGACATGCCGGTGTACCTGACCGGCCTGGGCGCGGTCACCGCCTACAACACCGTGAGCATTAAAAGCCGGGTGGATGGCGAACTCATGCAGGTGAATTTCAAGGAAGGGCAGCAGGTGAAAAAAGGCGACCTGCTGGTGCTCATCGATCAACGTCCTTACCAGGTGCAGCTTGCCCAGGCACAAGCGCAGTTGTTTAAGGACCAGGCTTCATACCGCGACGCGCAACTGAATTATCAGCGCTTCAAAGACCTGCTGAACGAATCCGGCGCCATGTCGCAGCAGCAGGTGGACACGCAGAAGTCGACGGCGGACCAATTCGAAGGCGCCATTCGGGCCGATCAGGCGACCATCGACAACGCCAAACTTCAGATCGAATATTGCCACATCACGGCGCCAGTCAGCGGGCGTATCGGCTTGCGGTTGGTGGATGCCGGCAACATAGTCCATGCCAGCGATACCAACGCCATGCTGGTGATCACGCAGTTGCAGCCGATCTCGGTCGTCTTCACTTTGCCGGAAGACAGCCTGCCCGTGGTGGTGAAGCGAATGAAGCTGGGAACGCTGACGGTGGATGCCTACGATCGCGACGACAAGACGAAACTGGCGACAGGTACATTGCTCACCATCGACAATCAGATCGATCAGACGACCGGCACCGACCGCCTCAAGGCCACGTTCGACAACCAGGATGGCGTGCTCTTTCCGAATCAGTTCGTCAACATCCGGCTGCTTCTCGATGTCCGCAAGAACAGCACGATCATTCCCAGCGTGGCTGTGCAGAGCGGGCCGCAGGGAAATTTCGTTTATGTGGTGAAAGCGGATAA
>PMBA01000351.1:23447-24429 GCA_003152795.1 Acidobacteriaceae bacterium
CCGGTTTCCGCCTTGCCCGAGGTGGACTATCCGACGATTCAGGTCATGACGTTCTATCCCGGCGCCGCTCCCGACGTGATGGCTTCTTCGGTGACCGCCCCATTGGAGCGGCAGTTCGGTCAGGTCCCCGGACTGAACCAGATGACGTCGACCAGTTCTTTTGGCAGTTCGCTGATTACTTTGCAGTTCGCTCTCGATCAGAATATCGACGTGGAGGAGCAGCAGGTGCAAGCCGCCATCAACGCGGCCACCACCTACCTGCCGCAAAATCTTCCGAATCCNNGGAGTCGGCCTGGTTTCGATCAGCGGCGGGCAGAAGCCGGCGGTGCGGGTGCAGGCCAATCCCACGGCTCTGGCTTCCTACCAGTTGAGTCTCGAAGATGTGCGGGCGGCGCTGGCGGCCGCAAACGTGGACCAGGCGAAGGGAGTCATCGACGGTCCGCGGCAATCGTTCACCATCGGCGACAACGACCAGCTGCTGTCGAGCCAGCAATATAACAGCGTGATTATCGCTTACCGCAACGGCGCTCCGGTGCGTTTGTCGGACGTAGCCACGGCGGTGGACAGCGCGGAAAACGTGAAGCAGGCGGCCTGGGTCAACACCACGCCCGCGGTTCTGCTCAACATTCAGCGCCAGCCCGGGGCCAACATCATCAGCGTGGCCGACCGTATCAAGAAAGTTCTGCCGCAATTGCAGGCTTCGATGCCGGCCGCCGTGAAGGCGCAAATCCTCATCGACCGGACCCAGACGATTCGGGCATCGGTCAACGATGTGCAGTTCGAATTGATGCTGACGGTAGCCCTGGTGGTGATGGTCATCTTTCTCTTTCTGCGGAATCTTGCCGCCACGGTGATCCCCAGCGTTGCCGTGCCGCTCTCCCTGGTGGGCACCTTTGGAGTGATGTACCTCCTCGGGTACAGCTTGAACAACCTGACGCTGATGGCGCTCGTGATCTCGACGGGCTTCGTCGTCGACGACGCC
>PMBA01000356.1:0-7371 GCA_003152795.1 Acidobacteriaceae bacterium
GCTTACGACCGCATGGCCAAGTCCGATGTGAAATACCGTTTTTCCATCGATATGGCCTCGCTTAAGGCTGAATGACCAGTTCAGCCCTCGTCAAAAGGTTCGCTAAAAGCGAAACCGTTCTTCCAGTATGACAAACATCCTGATCCTCGGTGCAAATGGACAGATTGCCCGCGTGGCCACCGACCTGTTCCTGGCCCGCACAGACGTCAGGCTGACACTCTGCTTGAGGAATGCCCGGCGGCTAAAGTTCTCCGCCCCTGCCGACCGCGTGCGAGTGGTGGAAGGCGATGCCCTAAACCAGAAGGCACTGGAGCAGGCGATGGTTGGCCAGGATGTGGTTTACGCAAACCTCGCCGGAGAGCTGGAACAGCAGGCTCGCTGCATCGTAGNNGGCAGTATTCTGGACCCCTACCGAAAGTCAGCCAGCCTCATCGAAGCCTCCGGCCTGGATTACACCATTATCCGACCGGCGTGGCTGAACAACCAGGATGAAATTAGCTACGGCACCACTCACAAAGGCCAGCCATTCGAAAACGCCTCCGAACAGGTATCGCGCAAAAGCGTCGCCGACCTCGTGGCCAAACTGGCCACCACCCCGGGCCTCGAAATCCGGAGCAGTCTGGGCGTTCACAAAGCGACTTAACCACCTGCACACGTCAACAAAAGAAAGGATGCATTTATGCAAAAGCGAAAGTTAGGAAAAAGTAATCTGGAAATCTCCGCCCTGGGCCTCGGCTGTATGGGCATGAGCTTCGGCTATGGCCCCGCCGGGGACAAACAGGAGATGATCTCCGTCATCCGTTCGGCCGTCGAACAAGGCGTCACATTCTTCGACACCGCTGAAGTCTACGGCCCCTTCACCAACGAGGAACTCGTCGGCGAAGCCCTCGCTCCCTTCCGTGACAAAGTGGTCATCGCCACCAAATTCGGATTCGACTGCGACGCCGGCAAGCAGGGCGGCCTCAACAGCCAACCCCAGCACATCCGGCAGGTCGTCGATGCCTCCCTCAAACGGCTCAAAGTCCAGACCATTGACTTGCTCTACCAGCATCGGGTTGACCCCAACGTCCCTATCGAAGACGTGGCTGGGACGGTCAAAGACCTGATAGGCCTGGGCAAGGTGAAGCACTTCGGTCTGTCCGAGGCAGGCGTGCAAACCATCCGGCGTGCGCACGCGATTCAGCCCGTGACCGCCCTTCAGAGCGAATACTCCCTCTGGTGGAGAGAGCCGGAAGCGGANNAAGTTCGACGCCAATGATTTCCGCAATAAGGTCCCTCGCTTCGACTCGGAAAACCGGAAGGCGAATCAGGCCCTGGTTGCGGTGGTCGAACGATTCGCCAAGCAGAAACAGGCAACTCCCGCGCAGGTCGCCTTAGCGTGGGTGCTGGCTCAAAGGCCTTGGATCGTGCCGATCCCGGGCACCACGAAACTCCACCGCCTGCGCGAAAACCTCGGATCAGCATCTCTCCAACTCACCGCGGAGGACCTGCGCGAACTTGAGAGCGCCGCCTCAAAAATCACGGTTCAGGGGGCGCGCTACCCAGAGCACCTTCAGAAGCTGGTTGGGCGTTGAAACGGTTGAGGACAGGACAGACCAAAGGATCTCAAATATGGAAATCAAAAAAGTTGGTTCACAGCCATCCAGCAAAGGACCCGGCGATTGGTTCACCGGAACGGTGCGTATTGATTCACCGTTCAAAGGGAGCGAACCCGCACGGGTTAGCGGCGCAATCGTCACATTTGAACCGGGCGCTCGTACCGCCTGGCACACGCATCCGCTGGGGCAGACGCTAATCGTGACTGCGGGCTGCGGACGTGTGCAGCGCGAAGGCGGCCCGATTCAGACCATCTGTCCCGGGGATATCGTTTGGTTCCCCCCAGGCGAAAAACATTGGCATGGNNGCTGCTCCCACTATGGCCATGACGCACATCGCCATCGCCGAGTTGCTCGACGGCAAGGCCGTTGACTGGATGGAAAAAGTTGCCGACGAACAATACGGGGCTTAACGCTCCCCCAGACCGTGAAAACAATTCACATCACCGAGAACGCCGTCAGGAACCACGAGGAGCTTTTCCCGAATCTCGAATCCAAACTGCAAAAGACGGACCCGGAATTCATAGAACTATTTGACAACTGGGCGTTCGACGAAGTCATCCGCCAGAGCCAGTTGGACACCAAGACCCGGGTGATGATGATTTTGGCGTCAACCATCGCCTCGCAGGCGCTCGGCGAATACAAGGTCATGGTTGGTGCGGCGCTCAACGCCGGTCTGACACCGGTTGTGATCAAAGAGATTCTTTATCAGTCAGTGCCCTATGTCGGCGTGGCGAAGGTTTTCGATTTTTTGCACGCGACCAATGACGTCTTCCAGGAGCGGGGCATCGAACTGCCCTTGGAAGGCCAATCCACCACCACACCCGACACGCGATTCGAGAAGGGAGTCGAGGCGCAGAAGGCAATCTTCGGCGAGGCGATTGATAAAATGCGGCAGCAGGCACCCAAGGACCAGATACACATTCAGGACTTTCTCGCGACAAACTGCTTTGGCGACTATTACACCCGCAACGGGCTGGGTCTCAAAACGCGGGAGCTGCTGACGTTTGCCATGCTGATCTCGCTGGGCGGCTGCGAACCGCAGGTAAAGGGTCATGTGACCGGGAATCTCAACGTCGGCAATGATCGCACGCGCCTGATTGATGTCGTCACGCAGCTACTGCCCTATATCGGGTATCCCCGAACTCTCAACGCGCTGCGGGTGATCGACGAAGTTGTCCCACCCGCCAACATTGCCAGTGCCGCCGGCACCGCGCATTGACCCTTGAATTAACGATTGCGAAACACATTATGAAGCAACGCACATGGTTTATTACCGGGGTCAGCAGCGGCTTCGGTCGCCAGCTCACCGAGCAACTTCTTAAACGCGGCGATCTCGTTATCGGAACTGTCCGCGACACCAAGAAAATCACCGATTTGATCGAGCGTCATCCACAGTCGTTCCACGCTGAAGTGCTCGAAATGACTCACCCGGCGGCGATCCGTGCGGTGGTCGAACGCTCCTTCACCCAGCGTGGACGGATTGATGTGCTGATCAGCAACGCCGGTTACGGCTTGTTTGGCGCGGCGGAGGAACTCACCGACAAGCAGGTCGAACACCTCGTAGCAACCAATCTGGTCGGGCCGATTCACTTGATACGTGCCGCGCTGCCACACCTTCGCGCTCAGGGCGGCGGACGCGTAATTCAAATTTCTTCCTACGGCGGCCAGGTCGCCTACCCGGGGAACTCACTTTATCACGCCTCCAAGTGGGGAATCGAAGGTTTCGTGGAATCCGTCGCGCAGGAAGTAGCGTCCTTCGGCATCGGCATGACTATCGTCGAACCCGGTGGCGCGCGTACTGAGTTCCGTTACGGCAGCGCACAGGTCGCAAAGCTCACGCCCATCTACGACCAAACCCCCGCGCATAGCTTCCTGCGGATGCTGGATCCCCAAAACGGACTGGCCCCCGGCGACCCTGCTCGCATGGCCGCGCGCATCATCGAGAGCGTGGACGTGGAACCGGCGCCACTGCGCATGGTGCTCGGTTCACAGGCGTTGGAAGGTACCCTTGCGACTCTACGCAAAAGGATTGCCGACTTCCAAGCGCAGACTCAGCTTGCTGCTTCGACGGACTTCCCGTCTGGTGAATGACGCCGGGAGCCATGAACAACTCGTTTTAGCAAACATCAATGAAACCTTACATCATTTGTCACATGGTCTCGTCAGTGGACGGGAAGATCGATGGGGCGGCTCTTAGCTCGGTCATGGCCGACGGCGAATACGAAGCCACCGGCTCCAAGCTGAAGGGCGATGCCTGGATCTGCGGTCGCACCACGATGCAGCAGCACTTTGCGCAAAAGAAGCCCTTCGTCTCGGTGTCCAAGAAACCGGCCGGGCCGCGGCCGGTATTTGTCGCCCACCGGGCAAAGTCCTATGCCATCTCGGTCGACACGCTCGGCAAGCTGCGTTGGTCCGGCGGCGATCTGGATGGCGATCACCTCATTTGTGTGGTTAGCGAAAAAGCGCCAGAAGACTACCTCGACATGCTGCGGCAAAAGGGGATTTCTTACGTTGTAGCAGGAAAGTCCTCCGTCGATCTCAGAAAGGCGGTGGACCAACTCGGGAAGTATTTTGGAATCCGCACACTCTTGCTCGAGGGAGGCGGCCACATCAATGGGGCCTTCCTTCAGGCAGGTCTCGTGGATGAACTGAGCCTATTGGTGGTTCCCGGGATCGACGGACGCCATGATATCGCAGCGGTATTCGACGGCCTCAGCCAAGCAAAGAAGAAAGCCGTTCCTCTGAGACTAAAATCACTTGAGCGCCGCAGGGGCGACACGCTCTGGCTTCGGTATGAGGTGGCTCGGTCCAAAAGAGCCCAAATCCGCGGCTTGCTGCCACCCTGATCCGCGACATGGGTTTCAAGCCGATAGATGCCGGCCTGCTACGAATCGCCTGATATACTGAGCCGTTCGCGCTCCTCATCGCCGAAATCGCCTATGGCGGTCAAGCAGGCCCGGAACTAGCATGCCGATTCGAGCGGTTTGGGATCTAAGCCGGGCTGGCTGGGGCGGTCCGACGTGAGGCCATCGTTTTGTGTCAATAACGCAGAAAACTCCAACATTGTCATCCGCTGCACCTAAAACTGCCCGTCAACNNTTGCTCGCGGCTCTTTCGGCGGTGGGGCCATTCACCATTGACGCCTATCTACCCTCCTTTCGCGAAATCGGCCAACACTTCGGGGCCTCGCCAGTCATCGTGCAGCAGACGCTCACGGCGTATATGCTGCCCTTCGCGATCATGACGCTCTGGCAAGGCGCGCTTTCCGACGCATTCGGGCGGCGACGGATCACGCTCGTGATGATAGCGACATTCTTGCTCGCTTCGCTGGGTTGCATGTGCGCGTGGAGTATTCATGTGTTGATCGGTTTCCGTGTCTTGCAAGGAATAAGCGCCGGTGCCGGCATGATCATTGGCCGCGCCATTGTGCGCGATCTGTTTGACGGCGCTGAAGCTCGACGCCTGATGAGCCGGATTGCTGCCGTNNCTCCCGCCGGATCGTCGTCACCCGCTTCACGCAGGCTCGCTGCTGCGCGGTTACTGGAAGGCGCTGAGTTCCGCGCGTTTCGTGGCGCTGGTTCTCGCGCTCACGCTGAACTTTTCTGCCGTCTTCGTTTATATCGTTTCGGCGCCAGCGTTTCTGTTCAACCTCCTCCATCGCAAAGAAACCGAATTCTACTGGCTCTTCGGCCCGATTGCGGTCGGCATGTTAATCGGAACGTGGTTGGCTGGAAGACTGGCTGGGCATTGGAGCAATGTGCGAACATTGGCGCTGGCCTATGGCATCATGGCCCTGGCTTCAACGAGTAATGCGGTCTTCCATTTGTTCCAATCACCGGCGTTGCCTTGGAGTGTTTTGCCACTCGCAGTTTATGTGCTTGGCAGTGCCCTGGCGATGCCCAGCCTCACCCTCATGGCGTTGGACCTTTTTCCTCACCGCCGCGGTCTTGCCTCGTCGTGCCAAGGCTTCGTACAGACCACCGGCAACGCCGTTGTTACAGCCGCGATTGCCCCGATACTCTGGGGCACCGCACGCAGGCTTTCCGGCGGAATGCTGGCCCTTTTCATCGCAAGTGGCGCGATGTTTGTCCTCTACGTGATCTTGCAACGAGTCATCGTCCAATCGTCTGCCGATCATCATGCCGGGAAAGTTATTTAGGGAATTTCGTGCCGTGGAGGGGGCCTCCGCCGAATACGGGGGCTTGACGACAGGCCCATTGAGTGCGGTGCTTGAGGAAGTGATGAAACACATATCGATGATCCTGTTGTTGCTTTTGACGGGCTGCGTTGGAGTCCCGAAGAATGTGAAACCCGTTGAGAACTTTAGCTTGGAAAGATATTTGGGGCAGTGGCACGAAATCGCCAGGCTGGATCACTCTTTTGAAAAGGGTTTGAGTCGAGTAACGGCAAATTACAGCCTGCGGGATGGCGGCGGCGTCAGGGTGCTCAACCGTGGTTACTCCGAAAATAAACACCAATGGAAAGAGGCGGAAGGCAAGGCGTTCTTCGTCCAAAGGCCGGATGTGGGATACCTGAAAGTTTCTTTCTTTGGCCCCTTTTACGGTTCCTATGTCGTCTTTGAACTCGACCACAAGGAGTATCAGTACTCGCTCGTGTGCGGTCCTAATAAATCATATCTGTGGATACTGGCGAGGGACCCGGAAATAAAACCGGAATTGAAGGACATGCTGGTTGCCAAAGCGGCAGCCCTTGGTTTTGACACAAATAAATTGGTATTTGTGGATCAGCGACCACCGCCCAAGTAACCATGCCGAATAAGCTCAAGACGGAGTCGGCGCGCTGGTGGTTCTGGGTGCCTGGCGGCGGGACGCATCTGGCGGAAGGTTCAACCGCCTTGTGATTTCATGGCTGATCCGAAATTAATCCTGGTCACCGGAGCAACGGGTTACGTGGGTGGACGGCTCGTGCCGCGGTTGCTCGCGGCGGGCTATCGGGTGCGTTGCCTGGTACGTGATCCGGCGCGACTGCAGGGGCGCGGGTGGCTAGAGCAGGTGGAGCTGGCACGCGGAGACATGCTGCAACCCGAGTCGTTGGTCCCGGCTATGCGCGACGTTCATGCGTTGTATTATCTCGTCCACAGCCTGGGCGGCGGGAACGATTTCTCGGAACGGGATCTGATGGCAGCTCGCAATTGCGCGGGAGCTGCCAAGGCAGCCGGCGTGGAGCGCATCGTTTACCTCGGCGGTTTGGGCGACCCGCAGGCCAACCTGTCGCCCCACTTGCGTTCCCGGCAAGAAACGGGTGCCGCCCTGCGCGAGGCGGGGGTGCCTGTGACAGAGTTCCGCGCCGCGGTGATCGTCGGCTCGGGCAGTTTGTCCTTTGAAATGATCCGTTACCTGACCGAACGGCTACCGGTGATGATCTGTCCCCGCTGGGTCTTCACTCGCATCCAGCCGATTGCGATTCGCAACGTCCTGGACTATCTGGTGGCCGCACTCACATGTCCGGCGAGCACGGGGCGAATTCTCGAAATTGGAGGGCGGGATGTGCTGACCTATGCCGGCATGATGACCGGTTATGCGCGTGCCAGAGGATTGAAACGGCGATTGCTCGCCGTACCAGTCTTAACACCGAGGCTGTCATCCTACTGGGTGCATCTGGTCACCCCTATTCCCGGCAGCATCGCCCAACCCTTGATCAGGGGACTGGGCAACGAAGTCATCGTGCGCGATACGTCGGCGCTACAGCTTTTTCCCGCCATTCAGCTGCTCGATTACGACGCCGCGGTTCGGCTGGCGCTAGAAAAGATGGA
>PMBA01000356.1:7428-8852 GCA_003152795.1 Acidobacteriaceae bacterium
TGGCAACTGCGCGGTGCGGTGGATCGGCTATTTGGCGGGGTGGGAATGCGCCGGGGTAGGCGTGATCCAGAGGACTTGCGGGTGGGAGATACGCTGGACTTTTGGCGCGTGGAAATGGTGGAGCCGGGAAGGCTAATCCGGTTGCGAGCGGAAATGAGAGTCCCCGGCCGAGCCTGGCTGGAGTTTGAAGCTCGCCCGGAGCTGAAAGGGCAGACTTTGCTTTTGCAGACGGCGTTCTTTGAGCCAAAGGGCTTGTTCGGGTTGCTTTACTGGTACGCGTTGTATCCCATTCACAGCCTGATCTTCAGCGGCCTGATTCGGCGAATCGCCCAAGATGCGGTGGTTTAGTCAGGATAGTCGGGCAAGCAGCCGTTACAACCGGCCGCGGTTTCAACGGCTGTTTGCACACACAGCTTGCCGGTCATTGGCCCGGTGGCAGCGCCACCTTGATCCACGCCACCTCAAGTTGAAATGGGCCATCCTGCTTGTCGGAAATTAGGAATCCTACGGAGGTGATTCTGGCCGCGTCCAGCGGTGGCTCACTCGACAGCACGCGCCCCCGGAACGTCGCTACGAATTGCTTGAACGGCAGGCGGTGCTCCTCCCATTCGCCTTTCTTCGTCATCAAGACGCACTGGTAGATCGCGCTATCGAAGCTTGGGTCCATGCGCGCGGTGAATTTGTAGCGCCGACCGTCGCCGCGCACGCGGATAACAAAGCTGTCGCCTCCTGCCAAAACATGGTGTGCAGGCAGCGAGCGCGCGGAGGCAAAACCGCCGTTGTTCTCGAGCGACACTTTCCCCTGGAACAGCGCCACCCCGTTGGTCAGGCGAAAGCTGCTGGTGGACACGCCGCCCATCACGTCGTCGTTGACCACCTGCCAAGCGGCAGTGTTCGTGGCGGTTTGAAAGTCGTAAACGGTTCTGTAAGTAGCAGCGTGAGAATTCATGGCAAGGAGCAATGCGAGGGCAGCTGGAATCAGAAGTCTGGGCGGGAGGCGTTGGACAAGTTCTTTCATGATCAGCCCGCCAGAGAGGGCGAACATTTGCAGCTTCAAAGGGCGCAACATAATGATACAAGCGGCCGTCCCTGCGTCGAGAACCAATACCAGCGCACGGCCAGATTCACCCAAGGCGGCCAACGGAGCCATCCTTGCGGCCTACTTCTCACTAAGGAGCTCGCGCGGGCATGCGCGCATGCACTTGTTCAGGCCATCGCCCACTGCTCGCGCAAAAGCTTCACCATGTTGAGAATCAGCTTCGTCTTCTCTTCCTGCGGGAGGTCCTTCTTGGGGTCCGCCGGATTCCTTGGCCAGCCGCCTTCGAAGCTGACGGCGCCGCGGTAGCCAATGAGCTTCAGCCCCTTGAACCCGTCCACATACTGGTCCGCCTCGGGGTGCACGCCGGGGATAATCCTCTCCTTCA
>PMBA01000419.1 GCA_003152795.1 Acidobacteriaceae bacterium
AGGATCTGTCGAACGAAGATCTGCCGAACGAACGTCTGCCGCCGCCAGGTCGCTCTCTTCGAATGCGCTGGCGCTGCCGCTGTTCTTCGAGCCGAATCAGGGTCAGACCGCCGCTCCGGTCAAGTTCCTCGCCCGCGGCGCC
Organism: Acidobacteriaceae bacterium; assembly: GCA_003152795.1. Lineage (GTDB taxonomy): Bacteria > Acidobacteriota > Terriglobia > Terriglobales > Acidobacteriaceae > Acidiflorens. The sequence continues at coordinate 143 of PMBA01000419.1, forward strand.
GGATATGGGCTGTTTCTGACGGCCGACGAAGCCGTGCTCGAGCTCCAGCCACCGGCCGTCAGGCATCAACCGTCACTCGCCGGTTCTCAGCCGGCTTCCCGGTCGGTGATTCAGATGCGCCTGGAGGGAGCCAACCCATCGGCTCGGGTCTCAGGGGCTTCGCCCTTGCCGGGCAAGAGCAGCTATTTTATCGGCAACGATCCTTCCCGGTGGCATCGCGACATTCCGCAGTTTGCCCGGGTGCAGTATCAGGCGGTTTATCCCGGAGTCGACCTGGTCTACTACGGCGACCAGGGACAACTGGAATACGATTTCCGGGTAGCGCCCGGCGCCGACGCGAACCAGATTGCGCTGAGCTTCAAGGGCGCTTCCGCCCACATTGCTACAGCGGAATCCGGCGACCTCGTCCTCTCCACCCCGAACGGAGACATTCGCTTTCACGCGCCTCACGTCTATCAGTCGGCCGCGCCCGGTTCCGGCAGAGCCCCCGCCAATGCCGAGCAGACGATCCCCAGCGGTTTCCGCCAACTGGCGGACAACAAAATCGGATTTGCCATCGGAGCTTACGACCACAGCCGCGAACTGGTTATCGACCCGGTGCTGAATTACTCGACGTATCTGGGTGGATCGAAGGACGAATCGTTCGTGAGCGTTGCCATCGGCCCCGACAGCAATATTTATCTCGCGGGATCGACCATGTCGCAGGACTTCCCGCTGAGCGTGACCGGCACACCGTTCCAGGCGACGAATGCCGGGGCGCAGAACGTTTTTATTGCGGTCATCAATCCGGGGCTGCAGCCGAGCGCCTTGCAACTGGTGTACGCGACCTATCTTGGCGGTTCGGGTTCCGATTCCGCGGCCGGAATAGCGGTGAGTTCCAACACCGACCAGTCGGGAACGGGCTACGACGTCTACGTCGCAGGCACGACCACTTCATCGAACTTCCCGACAAATGGCGCCCTGGCTGGGTTTGAGGCGACGGCGCCGACGGCCGGGACGCACGGCTTTGTTACGAGGCTGAATCTGGGAACCAACACCCTCCGATACTCCACCTACCTCGCAGGAACAAATGCGGCAGGCAATGCATCAGATACGGTCACCGGTCTGGCAATCGATACCCATGGTGACGCGTTTGTAACCGGGACCACGACCTCGACGGACGGCGCGAGCAGTGGATTCCCCGCCAGTGCCAATGGATACCAACAGGCATCGTATGCACCGTTTCAGTTCTTTGCGAGCAAGATCGACACCAAGGAATCCGGCACCACCAGCATGCTCTACTCCACCTATTTCGGCGGCGGAAACCCGCAGACCGGACAAACCAAGGGCGGCGGTGTGGCCGTCGACACCGGCGGAAATATGTACATTACCGGCGGAACGAATTTTCTGCCGGTGGCGGGACCGAACCCGGGCCAGGCTGCATTCCCACTCCTGAATGCCCAGCAGAGCTGTCTCGACGAGGTCGGCAAGATCACTTGCACCACCGGATTTAACACCAACCCGCTGGATGCTTTCGTGGCCAAGATCAACCCAAACGCTTTCACCACGGCGTCGCTTATTTATTCGACCTATGTAGGCGGGTCGGGCGACGATATTGGTTATGGCATAGCGGTGGATAATTCGTCGAACGCTTACATTACGGGATCGACCTACTCCACCGATTTCATTCCCTCGGCGCTGGCCCTCAAAGCTTTCCAGCCGTGTCTCAACAATGCCGTGTATAACCCGGCTAACACGCCGCCCTGCCCCCCCAGTTCCGCCAAGGACGCCTTCATCGCCGAGATTGTCAACGAGACGACGGGCGGTGCCGTCTTCCCGATCAACTACGCCACTTATATTGGAGGCTCGGCCGACGATAGCGGCCAGGCGATTGTCGCGGATTCGGTGCAGGGAGCGCACGTGACCGGCTGGACTGGGTCCGTCGACCTGCCCGTGACCCCGAATACCTACCAGGCAAACAACGGCGGTGGCGTCGACGCTTTTGTCGGGCTGATTCTGATTACCGAGTCGGGACAAGGCGCCGGGGATTACCTTACTTATCTTGGCGGTGAGGGTTCGGATTATGGCACGGGTATTGCGCTCGATGCGCTGAACGCGACCTACGTCGCGGGCACTACGCAGTCGGCGCATTTTCCCACGATGAATCCCTACCAGGCACAGCTGAATGGTGGTTCGCAGGATGCGTTTGTCAGCAAGATTGGCGCGAAAAGCGGACTCACCTTGACGCAACCCACCACCAGTCCGTCGCCCAATCCGGCTCCTGCCGGAGGTTTGGTGACGTTTACTTTTAACATCACCAACATCGGACCCGATACGGCCACGCTGGTGAACTTTGACGCGATTCTTCCCGCCACTGGGATCACCGCAACCCACAGCGCTACGGTTATTAGCGGCTCGGGAGCCTGCACCGTGCAAGGATTGACCGTCGGTTGCAACATTGCAACCCTGGCGGTCAATGCCGTGGCCGAAGTGCAAATCGTCGTGACGCCGTCAATCCCAGTCCTGAACCAGCAACTCACCATCGTCGGCACCGCCACCGCCAACAACAGCGGCGTGGTTGCGGGACCGCTCGCCGAGACCGCGAATGTCGTCGACTTCAACATCGCGGCTTCCACCCCGGCGCCCATTAATGCCGGCGACCCGCCCGCCGTCATCACCATTACGTTTTGTCCCACTCCCACGAGTGATCAATATGGCGGCTACATCGGCATCATCACGCCCAGCCAAACCACGTTGCCTGCGATGGTGACCGCAACCACTCCGACCTTCAACCCCACGACCGTGACGCTGGCGGGGAGCGCATGCGCAACCACCGCACTCAGCATCGCTACGCTGGCCCGTCCGGTGAATACAGGCAGCCTGCTGCGCCGCGGTTCGCTCTACGCGGCCTGGCTTCCGATCGGCGGTCTGAGCCTGGTCGGACTTGGCGTCGGCGCCAGTCGCAAACGTCGACGCTGGCTGGCCGCAGCCGTCCTCTGCCTGATCGCGGGCGCCATGCTGGTGCAGGCAGGCTGTGGATCGTCCAGCAGTAGCACCACCTCCACCGGGGGCACACAGGCTGGAAACTACGCCATCACGATCACCGGCTCCTCGGGAACCGGGGGATCGCACAACACGCAGGTGGTACTTGTAGTGCATTAAGGCGGTGCCGTTCTTTCAGGCAAGCCTCCGCTCCGGCGGAGGCTTTTTTCATGAGCCCGAAGAGACGGGGTTGCCGCGACTGCGTTTGTTGGCGCGCCCCCCGAAGGAATACACAGCCAGGAAGGCCCGAGCTAACCCAATGCAAACACTGGCAATCGAGTTCTTGACAATATTGCAAATTGAGATATTATTATCGCGATTTGGGATATATGACGCTGGGCGAAAAAATTCGGTATCTCCGCGAGGTCGAAGGTTCGCTCCGCGGCATGAATCGTCCTCTCACGCAACAGGAGTTGATGAAGGGCATTCGAGCCGAGACGGGCAAGACCATCAGCCAGTCCTACCTGTCGCAGATCGAGGGTGGCAGGCGTCCGCATATGACGCAGTCCTCGCGCACTCTGCTGGCGCGCTTCTTCAAGGTGCACCCGGGTTTTCTGGTCGACGATCCGGAGGGTTATCACACCGAACTGGTTTCCGACCTGCGCACCACCGAAGGTCAGCTCGATGTGTGGTTGCTGCAAGGGTCGGAGCGTTTCGCCAGCGACCCGGAGGTAAGTGAAGTGCTGATCAAAGTGGCGCGCGACAAGGACACTCGGCGCTGCGTGCTGCTGCTCGGCGAAATTCTGAATACGCCGGGGCTGGCCGACCGGCTGTTCGAAGCGCTGCGTCCGGAACCGGCGCGGACCGCGAGCGATGCGCCCAGGAGACGAAATTCATGAACTGGTCCGATTTTTATCTGACCTGTTTCGCCATCGGCTTTCTGCTGAGCGCGATATCGTTCATTGCCGGCGGACTGCGCTGGCACCTGCATCTGCCGCACTTTCCGCATGGCGGCCATATTGGCGGTGGCGCCGGACACGCACCGGTGGGCCAGGGAAGCGGGGACAATGGCGCGGCGGCGCATGCGGGTCATCAGGCGCCGGTGTCGCCATTCAACTTCGTGACGTTGACGGCGTTTCTCGCCTGGTTCGGAGGGACGGGCTACCTGGTCACGCGCTTCTCGAGCATATGGTTCGCGCTCGGCTTGATGATCGCCATGGCAGCAGGACTCATCGGCGCCGCCATCGTCTTCCTGTTCCTCACGCGGGTCCTGATCTCGCACGAAGAGAACATGGACTCCGCCGACTACGAGATGGTCGGAGTGCTGGGACGAATCTCAATGCCAATCCGCGAAAACGGCACCGGCGAAATTATTTACTCGCAGGCCGGAACACGCCGAACCTGTGGGGCGCGAAGCGAGAACGGCAGCGTTCTTGAAAAAGGCGCCGAAGTAATGGTGCAGCGCTACGAAAAAGGCATTGCCTACGTCAAGCGCTGGGAGGAAGTGAGTGGTGAGTAGAAAGCTGAAACCTTGAAACTTTGAAACCTTGAAACTCTGAAACCTGGCTTTTTATGCATCGTCGAATCTTTCAACTCGCAACTGTTTTCCTGTGGCTGGCGCTGCCCCTGGTCGCGCTCCAGTACCGGCAGGTTTGGGACCAGCTGCCGGCCCACGTGGCCACGCATTTCAACGCCGCTGGCCAGGCTAATGGCTGGATGTCGCGCGAGCAGGCAATCAGGTTTGGGGTAGGATTCATGGCATTGCTGCTGGCGATCTTCACTCCTATTCTGTTTTACATGAACCGGAGGCGGACGGATGCGTTTTCCTGGGCGATGCTCATTTTCTGCGCACTCGTTCTGGGATTCATGATCGAGGTGAATCGAGGCATCGTGAACTACAACCTGCACGGCACGTCTGCGCTGCCGGCGACGATGCTGCTCGCGCTCCCCATCGCGCTGCTCTTGCTGATCGCGATTTACATCGCATCCCGGCGTGAACCCGCCCTGCCCTCCAGCGGTTCTTTGGCAACGGATCTTCTGGCGGAAGAGACGCACTCGGGACGAATTTTCACTCTGCTCATTCTGCCCGCCATCGTCGGACCGGCCATTGCCGCCGCATTAGTGCCGGTCCCAGCCTTGCGTCTTTCGATGGTTGTCGCCGGATTGATCGGATTTGCCACCATCGCCGCCGCCTGGAGCGGATTCCACTACCGTTTTCTCCGTCACGGAGTGGAGATTCGCGCCCTCGGTTTCCGTCTGCGTTCCATCCCCAGGCAACAGATCCAAAGTTATGCTCCCGAATCCTGGAGCGCGTGCCGCGGCTATGGAATTCGCGGCATCGGCAAAACTCGCGCCTACGTGTGGGGCAACAAGGTCGTCCACATCAAGACTTCGACCGGCGACGTTTTCCTGGGGCACAGCGATCCCGAGAGGATCGTCCGCGACCTCGATATGGTGACAGGTATTGTGACGCGCGGTTAGAGGCCGCGAGAGTCCCGCTCATCGCAAAATGCGCGTTCAGTGGGGCACCCTAACGATTTTTTCAGGAGGCGATATGTATCTCGGCATAGCAATGGAAATCTGGGTCATCGCGGGGCTGATGGTTCTGGCCATCCTGTTCCTGATGAGCATGCTCGCCCGCTTATACCGCAAAGCGGGGCCGCATGAAGCGCTGATCGTTTACGGTTTTCGCGGAACCCGCATCGTGCAGGGCCATGGCACCGTCATCTTTCCGATGGTGGAGAACTGCCGGGACCTCTCGCTGGAACTGATGTCGTTCGACGTCGCGCCGCAGCAGGATCTCTACACCAAGCAGGGCGTCGCCGTCACCGTTGAGGCGGTCGCTCAAATCAAGGTCAAGTCCGACAAGGAGTCGATCCTCACGGCTGCCGAGCAGTTCCTCACCAAAACCGATCAGGAGCGTGAAGGTCTGATCCGGCTGGTGATGGAAGGCCATCTGCGCGG
>PMBA01000129.1:0-3480 GCA_003152795.1 Acidobacteriaceae bacterium
GTAGCGTATCATCGTGGCTCGGAACCGGATCCCTCGCGTCCTGACGCCGAGAATCTCTGCCGGCGTTGGGGCTGGGGTTGATCCCCTTTGGGGAACGCTCGATGTCTGACCGAACCGCCACCCTGTCCGCGGGAGATCTCGTCGGCAACTACAGAATCCTCGGCCTGGCCGGAGCCGGCGGCATGGGTGTCGTTTACCGCGCGCTCGATGTCAAGCTCGAGCGCACGGTCGCCTTGAAATTCCTTCCCGAGCACCTCGCTTCCAGCGCCGACGACAGAGAGCGCTTCCTGCGCGAAGCCCGGACGGCTTCTTCGCTCGACCATCCCAACATCGGCGTCATCCACGGCCTCGACGAAACCGGCGACGGCCGCACCTTCATCGTTATGGCCTATTACGTGGGCGAAACGCTGGTCCACAAGATTCGCAGCGGTTCCCTCACCATCGGCGAAGCGGTCGACATCGCCATCCAGATGGGAGAGGGCCTCGCGGCAGCTCATGCCGGCACCGTCGTCCATCGCGATGTCAAACCTTCCAATGTAATCCTGACCCAGAATGGTGTCGCCAAAATCGTGGACTTTGGCCTCGCCCGCCTGACCTCGACCACCGGCAGCACACAAAGCATCAGCACCGCCGGCACCATCGGCTACATGTCCCCCGAACAGACGATCGGCAAATTCGTCGACCAGCGCACCGATATCTGGTCGCTCGGCATCGTGCTCGCGGAAATGATCACGGGTAAGAATCCGTTTCAACGCGACACCGCCGCGGCTACGATTTTCGCGATCTTGAACGAGGCCCCGCAATCGATCGACGACATGCCGGGCCTGATCCCCATCGATCTGCTGCGTGTGATTTATCGCGCACTGTCGAAAGAACCGGCCACCCGCTACCAGAGTTGCCGCGAGATGGTCGCTGACCTGAAGGAGGTCCGCAGCCAGATCGATCCGGCGGCAATGGCGGCGCCAACCGCCGGCCGCCCTTCGTCTCGCCCCTCGTCCCGTTCGTTGTCTGCGACCGCCGCCGTACTGCGGGCACAGATTGAACAAGCGTCGCGTCCCGTCTGGGGCGCGGCGGCCGTCCCGCCGCAAAAATGGCATTGGTGGTTGGCCGGTGTCGGCGTGGCCGCCGTGATGCTTGCGGCGCTCTCGTTTATGACGCCGGTAAGAGAAAGTGTGGCCGGATGGTTTGGCCGTCCGGAAGAACACATTGCCGTCCTGCCGTTTGAGAATGTCGGAAATGACCCCGCGAACGAAGAGGTTTCCGCCGGATTGATGGACAGCCTCGCCAGCCGCCTCACCAACCTCGAAGCGGGCAAGCAGTCGCTCTGGGTGGTACCGGCGCGCGAGGTGCGCCAGCACAAGATTGCCGATGCCGCCTCGGCTCTGCGCGAACTCGGTGCAACCGTTGCCGTGGAAGGAAGTCTGCAGCGCACCGGCCAGACGATCCACATGACGGTGAATCTGGTCAACACCAAAACCCTCCGCCAGATCGGGTCGGTAACCCTCGAAGATCGCGCCGGTGATTTCTCGTCGCTGGAAGACGAGGCAGTGGCGCGCGTCGCCAAGCTGATGCACATCGAGGTGACGCCCGAGATGCTGCGAGCCACCGGCGGCGTAGTCAACGCCGGCGCATACGAGTTGTACCTCAAGGCCCTCGGCTACACTCAGCGCTATGACAAGGCGGGTAATCTCGACCTCGCCATCGCCGCCCTCGACAATGCCGTGAAGGCCGACCCTCGCTTTGCCCTCGGTTTCGCCCAGCTCGGCGAAGCCTACCGCCTGAAATATCAGCTGGGCAAAGACACCCGATGGATCGATGAGGCTCTGGCGAATTGCCAGAAAGCCGAGCAACTCGACGATCGCTTGCCCGTCGTCTATGTCACCCTCGGCCACATCCACCAAAACACCGGAAAGTACGATCTCGCCTTGCAGGAGTACCAGCGCGCCCTGCAACTCGACCCCCGCAGCGCCGATGCTGTCATCGGCCTCGCCGATTCCTACGACAGCGCCGGCCGCACCGCCGACGCCGAGGCTGCTTTTCGGAAGGCTATCGCCCTTCGTCCCGATTCCTGGGAAGGATACAACCACCTCGGCGCCTTCCTCGATGATCACCAGCGCTACGACGAGGCCATGGCCCAGTATCGCCATGCCATTGAACTCACCCCCGACAACGCTCCCCTCTATCTCAATTTAGGCGCCGTCTACGTCGACATGGAAGACCCCAAACACTTTCCCGAGGCGGAACAGATGCTGCGCAAGTCCATCGCCCTCGGCCCCAGCTACCAGGCTTACACCAATCTCGGATATCTCTACATCCAGGAGCACAAGTACGCACAAGCCGCCGACGCCGTGGAGAAAGCCCTCCAACTGAACGACAAGGATTACATTACCTGGGGCAATCTGGCGATTGCCTATGACAACCTCAACAACCGGGAGAAGGCGGACCGCGCGCGCGACCGTCAGATCGCCATCCTCGAACTGGCGGCCCGCTCCACTCCCCGCGACGCTACTGTGCAGTCCATCATGGGCCTGGTCTATGCCAAGAAAAAGCTTCGCGAAAAGGCCATTCCCCGCATACAATCAGCACTCGCGCTTTCGCCCGACGACCCCAACGTTCTGGAGAACATCGGCGAAGCGTACGAGGCCTTGGGCGATCGCGCCCAGGCCTTGCTGTACATCGAGAAGAGTCTGCAAAAAGGCTTTGCCCTTTCGGCCCTGAAGAATATTCCGGACATGCAAGGGTTGATGTCGGATCCCAGTTTTCGGCCCAGCGGAAAGTAACTGAATTCAATTCAAGAAGGAGCCAGCCATGGCCACCGCGCGTGTGATTCCGTTTGAGGACAATACTCCAGCCCAGACCATCACCATCGACTCGACCTTCACCCCCTCGACAACGGGGTGCTTCGTCCAGGCCGGACAGAGCGTCATATTCACCAACAACTCGGGAGTTACGATTGATATCAGGTTTACACCCAATCCCGTCACCCCGACTGTGTTTAATGACATAACAGCCCTGAGTTCGACCGCCCCGAACAACACCAATACGCAGCAACCGCTCATCCCTAACGGTACTGCGAACTATTACGTCTACGTCGGCGGTGTCAAACAGGCGGGCGGCCCCTATGCCATCCAGGCCGGCATCGGGCCGATGGTCGTCCAGATTACTAACACCGCCAACGGCCCGGTATGCACTCCGGACACGATTGCGATCCCCCACAATGCCGTCTCGCTGGGAGGTGGCACCCTGCAAATGAACCCCTACCCCAGCACCGACCAATACAGCGTCTCATGGGCAGGGGGCAACGCTTCGTTCAATCCGCCTCTTACCTCGGCCGACGCCAAGCCCCATACCAACGTCTCTCCCCTTGGGACCTACCCCTTTATCGTCGTCAAAGTCTCACCGACGCTGGGCGGCGGCGGTGGAGGCACGGTGAAAATCAAGGGCACTTAGCGCCTTGGTCCAGCCGGTCACGATCGTCTG
>PMBA01000129.1:3491-8772 GCA_003152795.1 Acidobacteriaceae bacterium
CCCTTCGTGGTTAAGGTTTCGTTAAATTGACCCACCACCCGAGCTTGCCTTCGATTGACACTTGCTCCCTGCGGTAGTAAGGTTCCCACCACAACGCAGTAGCAAGAACGGCATGAACACCGGCATGCTCACACCAAAACCGGTGAATCACTCAGGAGGAACTACAGGATGAGCAGGAAATTATTGGGTATCTGTGTGTGCGCCTTCGCGACGATCGCCGCTTGGACCGCACCCGCCCGCGCCCAGGACGAACCAAAGGAAAAACCGCCGATGTACAGCTACGTCAGCAATTGGAGCATCCCTCGCGCTCAATGGGCAGACATGGGCAAAGCCGGCGCCGCCGACCAGAAGACTCTGGAAAAGGCGTTCGCCGATGGAACCATCGTGGGCTATGGCAACGACACCAACCTCGTCCATCAGCCCGACGGATCAACCCACGACAGCTGGTGGTCGGCCACATCCATGGCCGGCATACTGAACGTTCTCGACCGCTTCTACAAGGACGGCACCACAACTTCACCCGTATTCACCACCGCCACCAGGCACTCCGACAACATCTTCGTCAGCCACTACTACAACTGGCATTCGGGCTCGTTTAAGGGAGCCTATACCCGCGTAGCCTCGTACAAACTGAAACCCGATGCTCCCGAAGACGCCGTTGAGAAGCTCAGCAAGCATCTGTTCGTGCCGCTCATGGAAAAGTTGTTGGCCGACGGCACCATTCTCGAGTATGAAGTCGACACCGAAGCCATCCACACCGAAGCTCCCGGAACCTTCTGGGTTATCTTCATTACCCCGTCCGCCGACGGCCTCGACAAATTCAATGCCGCCCTGCGGGATGCCAACAAGGCCAACTCCTTGTTGGGCGCCTCCATCGGCTCCATGGTCGACTTCACCCCGCACCGCGATCAACTCGCAAGCTCAGTTGGTATCTACAAATAGTTCGCGAAATCGTGTCTGAACGCTGATACCCCCACTCATCGCGCCCTTTGCGATGAGTGGGCCTTCCTCTCGAATTTGGGTAGTGACTCAGTTTCGCGCTGTAACCGGCAAAACCCAGAAACCACCAAGGGCACGAAGGTTCACGAAGGCTTTTAGTTTCAAGGTTCTCCTTCGTGTACCTTCGTGCCCTTCGTGGTTAAGGTCTCGCTAAACTGAGACACTACCCGAATTGCCTGCGATTTTCAGTAGTCGAGTTCATCGTGGTCACTCCCGGCTCTACCTCCTGCCTTCCGCCATTTATAATCTCTGGTTAGCTCACAACCCCAATTTCAGCAAGACGAATTCCAGCTGCACAAGGCGAAAACGTGCTCGATTTTTTAGGCGACCTCAGGCGAACTCATATGTGCGGGGCTCTTCGGCTCTCCGATGCGGGTAAGAAAGTTGTCCTCATGGGTTGGGTCAACCGCCGCCGCGATCTTGGCCAGATTATCTTCGTCGACCTGCGCGACCGCACCGGCGTGACCCAGGTCGTGTTCAATCACGAACTGAACGCCGCCCTTCACCAGAAGGCGGAGGCGCTGCGCAACGAGTTCGTCATCGCCGCCATCGGCACCGTCAAGCGCCGCGATGCCGATACCATCAATCCCAATATCCCCACCGGCGAAGTCGAACTCGTCGTGGAAGAGTTGCGCATCCTGAACGTGTCCAAGCCCCTGCCCTTTCTGCCCTCCGACACAGTGCTGGCCAACGAAGAGATGCGCTTGAAATACCGCTACATCGACCTGCGCCGCGATGCCATGCAGTTCAACATCGAACTCCGCCACAAGGTCGCGCTCGCCATCCGCGACAACCTCGCCTCCCAGGGCTTTTTCGAAATCGAAACTCCCTTTATGACCCGCTCCACACCCGAAGGAGCGCGCGATTATCTCGTCCCCAGCCGCGTCCAGCCCGGATCGTTCTACGCTCTGCCGCAATCGCCGCAACTGTTCAAGCANNGACCGCCAGCCCGAATTCACCCAGATCGATCTCGAAATGTCTTACCCGCAACCGGAGCGGGTTTGGGAGGTGGTCGAAAGCTTCCTGACCGCGGCCTTCAAAGCCGCCGGCCACGAGATCAAGACGCCATTCCCGCGCATGGATTTCGACGATGCCATCCGCCAGTACGGCATCGACAAGCCCGATCTTCGCCTGCCTGCCTTCACCGCCGTGGGCGATTGTTTTGCCCCCGCCGATCTGGAATCTCTGGCGATTAATAAAGATTTACCCGTGATTGCCATCCGCATTCCGCGCGTGGGCGAGCTTTCGCGCAAGGAGCGCGACGACATCAAACCTCTGTTTGTCTCCAAGGGCGGAGCCCGCGTGTTCGAAGACTTCAAACGCATCGAGACCAAGTTCCCCGAAGCGGGCAAGAAAGTGCGCGAGAAAGCGGGCGCCGCGCCCGACGACCTGCTGGTGCTGGTCGTGGGCTCGGCGCAGTCGAGCACATCGGGAAGCCCGCATCCAGCCGGCAAACGCAAAGTGACGCCCGCGGAAATGGCGATCTACGCCTCGGCTGGACTGCTGCGCATCGCGCTGGCGCAGAAATACTCCGACCGGCACGGCATTTTCAAGAAAACCGGCGACCCCGTAAAGGACTATCGCTTCCTATGGGTGACCAACTTCCCCATGTTCGAGTACGACGAGGGCGACAAGCGCTGGATGGCCGCCCACCATCCCTTCACCTCGCCGCACGACGAAGACATGGACAAACTGGAAAGCGATCCCGCCATGGTGCGCGCCCTCGCCTACGACGTCGTGCTCAATGGNNCACGCCCTCGGCATGACGGAAGAAGAAGCGCGCTCCCGCTTCGGCTTCTTCCTCGAAGCCCTCGAATACGGCACGCCCCCGCACGGAGGAATCGCGCTCGGCCTCGATCGCATCGTGATGATCCTCGCCGGCGCGGATAGCCTGCGCGAAGTAATTCCCTTCCCCAAAACCGCCGCCGCCAAGGATCTAATGATGGAAGCGCCGACGCCGGTGGCAGAAGGGCAGTTGCGGGAGTTGGGGATTGGGGTGGTGGTGAAGAAGTAGACGTGGCGAATCCGCTCATCGCTAAAGATTGGTTTTCGAGAAGCGGGATGCCGCGAGCACTCCCACCTCTGCAATCTAACCTCTGACCTCTGACCTTTTTTTCATCACAAAACACCCGTGTGCACTATCACAGACATCCAACTCGCCGTGCGCAATAATGACACCCTGATCGGCGCAGCCAGACGTGTGCCGCGGCCATGGCAGCCGCCCCAATCCCATTTTGGGACAGTCTTTGACAACCGAAAACAGCAAATCATCGCTAAGTCGTTTGTTCTCAAAGACTTTATCCGTAAGTCATTTAGAATCAAAGACCGAGGCGGAAATTTCCTCCTAACCCATTGATTCCAAGAGACAGGGGGGGAGGGGGGTACCAGTACCAACTGGTTACTACCTTGAGAGCAGGACACGGAGAATTTACCCGCGATCCAAACCGAAGCGCGGCGTAATCCGCTAGCGCCGCGCCGCCACTCGCTGCTCCACTAACTCCTCGATTCGATTGAGCACCTCGTTCTCGCTCAAATTCGTCGAGTCGAGCACCACGGCATCCTCGGCAGCCTCCAGCGGAGAAGCCGCGCGCGTCCGGTCGCGCCGGTCGCGCTCGCGAAGTTCCGCAGCTATCGCCTGCGCCGGCGCGCCCTTCGCTTTCTGCTGGTCGAGCCGCCGCTGCTCGCGAATCACGGGATCGGCGTCGAGAAAAATCTTTAAATCGGCGTCGGGAAAAACTTTTGTCCCAATGTCGCGGCCCTCCATCACCACGCCGCCTGCGATGCCCATCTCGCGCTGCCGCGCCACCATCCACTCGCGCACCTTGGGATGCACCGAGACCCGCGACGCCCCCTCCGATACATCGCGCTCGCGGATTCGCGCGGAAATGTCTTTTCCGTTAAGTAGAACGCGATTGCCGCCGATGGCGGGCTCAAGCATAATCCGCGAATCCTGCGCCATCTTCAGCAGCGCAGCTTCGTCGTCAAACGAGGCGTCCCACTCGATCGCCCGGAGCGCCAGCGCCCGGTACATCGCGCCGCTCTCCAGGTTTACATAGCCAAGCTTGCGCGCCAGACGCGATGCGATGGTGCTCTTGCCCGCGCCCGCTGGACCGTCGATGGCGATGATGAGTTTGCGTTGGGGATCGGTCATTGTGCAAGCTGCGTGCGAAGTGAGAATTGTACACGCAGCGCCAGCGAGCTTCACTACGAACTGCGAGGAGCACATGGTACAACGCGCTTCAGCCCACGCGCTCTGGACGCGGCTTGGGAACGTACACCTGTTTCGGCGGAGTCACCTGCAACAGCGACTTGCTTCCCACATGCACGAAGCTCAGTTCGCGCGCCGACAGCAAGGCATGGATTGCCTCTTTCACTCGCGTCCGCGGAACGAAGTTTGCCAGGAAATTCTCGACGTCGCCCTCATCCACCGCCACCACGCAGTCCAGGTATTTCGAAACCAGCGCGGAGAGCGCTTCGGGCACCGAAATACCGACGCCTTCGCGCACTACATCAGGCGCCCAGCGCGACAATTCGTCCCACACCGAGCCTTCCTCCACCGTGTAATCGACCCGCGTGATGCGCAACTTGGCCCACAGTTCGCTCAGCGCGCGATCGAGTCCGGCGTTCGAAACCGACCCGCCCAGCATCTCGCCCAGTTTCGTCTTCGATATCGGTCCTCGCCGCCGGATAATCTCGAAAGCGTCACAGGCGAGCGGCGAATAGGGAGACCGCGGTCCGCTGGCCGGCGGCAGTTTCGGGTTGCGTTCGCCCACCAGCGAATAAAAATAAGGAAACACCGACGCCGAGAGCAGGAACGCATTGTTTTCGTCAATCAGCGGAGCCTCATAGGCTGCCTGGTCGCGCAGCGCCCGCACCATCAGTTGCGTCGCTTCTTTCGCCCGCGGATCGTTATAAGCGTGCTGGCGCGTCGGGAGTTTGTCATCTGCCCCCACCCATGCACCGATAAATGTCGGCAACAGAAGAATAGGCCGCAGCGGATACATCAAACAGAATCCCACCGACTCAAGGAATGCGCGAGCCTCATCGAGAGTGCGCACGGGCTGGCCGTCGAGACGCCACTTTTGTATGCGCGCCTGCAGAAGTTCCGGGTCGGTCATATCTTGATTAAACCACAACGAGTCGACCAACCATCGCCTTCGGGAAACGCAGCCTGCCCCGCGGCGATCGCACTATTTGCTTGACCTGGGAATACGAGCTTGTCACCATGGAACATTCGCACCACTACCATGCATTCCACGCGAGGATTTCGATGAAATTTGGC
>PMBA01000161.1 GCA_003152795.1 Acidobacteriaceae bacterium
GTGTTATTGGTGCCGGCGTAGTAGTTTGCCCGTGCCAGGTAGACGTCGGGGTTGTTGGGCTGCTTCTCCGCCACCAGGTCCAGATGTCCCTTCGCGTCACTGAACTGGCGACCCAGGATCAGCAAGTTTGCCAAGTCCAGGTGCGCCGCATATTGGTCCGGCTGGAGTTGGACCGTGGTCATTAGTTCCTGAGCGGCGGTGGGCCACTGCTGCAGCTTGACCGCGGCCTGCGCGAGCCGGTAGTGCGCGTCGGCAAAACGCGAATCCACCTGGATCGCGTTCTCGAACTGAATCTCGGCTTCCCGGTACTGGCCTTTGTCGAAGTAGCGCTGCCCGCTCTCCAGGTACTTCTGTTTGCGGACGTTCGGATCCCGCGAGCAGCCCGTCAACAACGCCCCTAGCAGGCAAACCGCCGCTACCGCATACCGCAATCTTGACCCTTTAGCCATACGCATATCCCTGAGCGCCTCACGTCGCGCAAACTGTGCCTTATCAATGTCCTACTGAACCAAGGTACTCTCTTGGCGCCCGCCTCGAAAAGTTACTGCCGTTATTATCGCAAAATTGCACTACTGGCACTGCACTCGCCACTTTTTAGCATACGCTCGTGGACACGCGCTTTGGTAATCTCCCCTACCGGGCTGCAGCATGGCATAGTTCATTCCGCTATGACCCACTTCCCCCAATCCAATGTCAACCGGCGTTCCCCCCGAGTACAACTCCATGGATCGGTCGCGGCCGCAGTGATGGCCGAGGGCGGTCAGAGGGCACGCGCAAAACTACAATCCATCTCTGTGACTGGCGGATTGCTGCAGTTGCAGCAAGAGCTTTCCACGGGAGATTTCGTCGAAATCGCGTTCCATACCCGTTCGGGCGCCATCCACGGCATGGCCGAGATGCTGCACCCCACCCACAAGTTTCAGAGCGCCTGCTTCCAGCCCTTCCGCTTCATTGCCCTGGCCGACGACGACCATCGCAAGCTGCGCATGGCGCTGGATACCGCTCTGGACCGCAGTTTCCTCGACCCCGTATCCGAGCAACTTCAGACCCCGCCCGGATTCTGACGCGGGTGGGGCCATTCCGCGTTGCACTGTGAATCAGCGGCCCGCCGCGGCGACCGATTTGCGCGCAGACACAGCCTGCGGCTGCTTCGCTATACTGAACCCTCCGGAATGACCGCCAGCACCATCACGCACTCCGCCGAGGAGACGATCGCTTACGGGAGGAGCCTTGCCGCCGAGCTTTCGCCTCCTCTCATCGTCCTGCTGCGCGGCGACTTGGGTGCGGGTAAAACCACTCTCGCCAAGGGGATTGCCGAAGGCTTCGGGGCCGCTCGCGCCGAGGACGTTACCAGCCCTACCTTCACCCTCGTCCACGAATACCGCGGACCCCGGGTCACTCTGTTCCACATCGACCTTTACCGCATCGATACCCCGCGCGAACTGGAAACGCTCGGCCTTGACGACTTGCTCGCGCCCAACAGTATCTTGCTGATAGAGTGGGGAGAGAAGTTTGTTCGCCTGCAACGCGATCAGAACGTGGAAATCACTCTGGAGCGAGTGGGGGAGACTGAGCGCAGAATCCAGCGGACCACGGGATGAATCTTTTGGGTCTTCACCGAGCGGACTGCCGGGGGTGGATTGCGCTGCACAGGCGCATTTTCAATCCAATGAATCTGGAGCCACAATCAACTTGAAACCCACCTGCGTCGCCGTAGTCTGCGTGTTGATTACTGCGGCTTTTTGCTCCGCGCAAAGCGCACCACCGCCCGCGACGGGCACCGTCCAGGAACCAGCGCAAGCCCAGCCTGTAGCCCAACCGGCGGCCGCTCCCACCCCACCCTCGGTCGAGAGCCAGAAGCAGGACAAGGACAAACCGGGCGCGAAAGACCCGGGGAAAGCCAATTCCGCTACGGCGACGTCATCCAACGACCGCCTCTTTTTTGCGTTGCCTAACTTCTTGACCGTGGACAAAAACGGCAAGATTCTACCGCTGACCGCCGGGCAGAAATTCAAAATTGTCGCCCGGGGCGCGTTCGACCCCGTCCAAATCCCCTGGTACGCCGTGCTTGCCGGAATCAGTCAGGCCCAAGACAGCGAACCCGGTTATGGACAGGGCGCGGAAGGATACGGCAAGCGTTTAGGCGCCTACGCTGCCGACGGTACGATTGAAAACTTTTTCGTGGGAGCGATTCTGCCTTCCGTGTTTCGCCAGGATCCGCGCTTTTTCCCCTCTGGCCATGGCAGTTTTCTCAGCCGCGCCGGGTATGCCGTCAGCCGCATCGTCGTCACTCGCGGCGACTCCGGCCGCCGTGAATTCAACGTCTCCGAAGTCCTGGGTAGCGCGATATCTTCCAGCATTTCCACCTACAGCTACCATCCCCGCGAGGACCGCACTTTGGGGAATACCGCTAGCGTGTGGGTGTCGCAGATGGGCTATGACGCGATTACGATCGTGCTAAAGGAATTCTGGCCCGATATCCGCCGGAAAATGAAAAAGCAGCCTCATTGATGCTGCCGGGGACG
>PMBA01000466.1 GCA_003152795.1 Acidobacteriaceae bacterium
GACCTTTACCGGGGAGAGGATCTCGACCCATCGTTTGTCGAATTTGCGCTGTATATGTTTTTCTTTCCGGTCGTGATCTCAGGGCCGATCTGCCGCATGCCCGAGATGCTGCCGCAATTTCGCTCCGAGCAAAGCACTTCCTGGCACGATATAGGACGCGGATTCAGCCGCATTGCAACCGGCGTGTTGATGATGCAATTGGCCCAGTTGCTGGGGCAGGGAATTCTGGCGGGCGATGGCATCAACTCTGGCTTCGATCGGGTCACGCACTGGAGCGGCACCGATGTCTGGTGTCTGGCATTTGGATACGGTTTACAGCTTTTCCTGGATTTTGCCGGATACTCCCACATCGCCATCGGCGCGGCCCAGGCGCTGGGATTCGTCGTGCCCGAAAACTTCGCGCGTCCATTCCAATCCAACACACCGTCGATCTTCTGGACGCGCTGGCACATGTCGTTATCGTTTTGGATTCGCGACTACGTTTTCCTTCCGCTGGCAGTCATGCGCCGCGAGATGTGGTGGCGAAATGCCGCTTTAGTGATTGCAATGGTTTTGTTCGGACTGTGGCACAAGGCAAGCGTGCTCTTCGTGCTCTGGGGCTGCTATCACGGAGTTCTTCTGGTCCTGCATCGCCAGGTGCAGCAGGTGCAACGCAAATTCGATTGGACGCTTCCCGCAGTCCTCTGAGAGCCGATCGCGTGGCTTACGACCTTAAGTCTCGTAAGCCTGGGATGGATACTGTTCCGCGCAAATTCTCTTGTCGAGGCGCGGCAGCTGTTCTCGGCCGTCCTGTTGCCGGGAAGCTACTCTTCACACTTTCTCAGTGGGAGTCTTTATGTCCTGGTATCGGTATTGGCGCTCGGATATGCGGTTGTGCTGTTGGTAATCGGTGCGCTGGATCGTTACGCGGTTGAGCCGGAAGCTTCCGCTGACCGTTCACGAATCGTCGCACTCATCGCCGGGAATCGCTGGTTCTGGATTCCGCCGTTGTATGTATTGGCGTTGGTGATCGTCGTAATCGTGACGCACAGTCGCGGTTCTGACGCCGCCCAATTGATGTACCGGAATTTCTAGGGCGGCAATCTAACAGTCCTTGGCGCAGGTGAGATTCGTATCAGGGCACGCCTTCAAACTTCCCGCATCTCTAAGCGATACCTTGTATGAAACTCGAGTGTTTCGGCTTATTCGACCGGCGTACCGTCGGGAGCAAAAACGGGAAAGCCATCCCACGGACGTGACATGCGCAACTGTTCCGTCGCAGCTGCCCGATTGTAGTCGAAGAGGAAGAGTCCGAAATTGTAATGCAGGATGTGGTCGTCGGGTTTTTTCCTGATCGCCCATTGATACTCGGCGCTCGTCTCGTCCGGGCTTTCATCGGGCGCACCCGCCTTGATCGTCAACCGCAAGACCTGATCCGAGTGGTTCAGTTGATTTGTGAATGGAGGCTTCTGCAGTCGCTGCAGCATCTCCCGGGCAATCCGGAGGCGATCATGAGCAGTGAACGCCAGCAGTTGCTCGCATTCAACTTGAGATGGAACGTCGGACTGCACATCGGAAGCGACATCGCCACCCTGCTGAGACGGGGCCCGGCCCGTCTCCCGTGCCAGTCTGCTAGCGATCTGGAGGAACATGGCACGCGCCAAAATGTAGTTGCCCTCAGGAGTGAGGTGCACGTGCTCATATACGAGTTCGCTGCCGACGATCCCGTTCGGGCTCTGGTTGGCGAAAATCTTGTCCGCGTCGACCAGTTCCGCGCCTGCGGACGATGAGGCGACGGAACGATTGATGTCATTGATCTTGCTGTCAGCGCGAAAGCGTAGTGTGTCGAGATCGCGGGCGCGAAGAAAATGTTCCCGGGCCGCGCGGTAATCCCCCAGCATCCACTGGGCACGGGCAATCCGGAATTCAAGTTCGGCATACTGGTCGTCAATCTGCTCGGCGGAGAGATATGTTTTCAACGCTTCGGCGTACGACCTGCCGTTTTCCAAATCGGCCCCTTGCTGCACCAGCGTCGACCAGGAGCGTAAGGCATCCTGCCCTAAACCCTCGCGGTGTAAGGACGCGAAAGGAGCACAGTCTTTCAGATTCGTAGCCACGGTAGCGACGATTACCCGGGCACCGGAGCGGCGGGCAATGGCGATTGTGTCGCGCAGATTGCTTTCGAAGTTTTCATACGCGTGCTTCATGAGCGGCGAGCGGGCTGGGACTTGCTTATCGAGAAACATCTCCATACCGCCCCATTCCCGCTTCTGCATTCCCACCTTGCTGAGCAGTTGGCCGATGCGAGTGGAGCGAAAGAAGATACTGGTGCGGATGACGGGGAGGCTCATGCCGGACGATGCAAGGGCAGTTCCGGGACCATAGGGTCCAACAACTTCGTTGTTTCCCGAGTAGATGATGAATAAGTCCGGGCGCTGGTCGGCCAAACCCTTGGCGATCGGCAACAGGACGTGGGAGTTGATGGCGACGCTGCCCGTATTGACCACCTCGAATGTTGTGGAAGGGAAGCGCTCGCGGAGCATTACTTCCAGGTAACGGCTGAACCCGTAGGCGGGGTCAGGATCACCCATAGCCGCTGATTCTCCGAGAACAAAGATCCGGAAAGTCGCGCGCGGCTTTTCGGCGGGAATTGCGTACGCCTGCGGTGTCTTGATCATGCCCGGAGGGAAGAAAGGGGCAGGGAAGAACAGGTTGTAGCAAGCGGCAGGCCTGCCCTGCACGGTGCACGGCACCGTAAGCTCGGTCGGAAATCCAACCCCAAACAAGCGTAAAGCCGCTTCCGTTATGCCCAGTAGCAGCACGGGAACAAAGACCGACGTGGCAATGCGAGGCGTCCAGAAACGCCACCCACGGTCCAACTTTTCTTTCTTAGCGGATGTAGTCATTTTTCTCGAGGCGAATTCCGCGTCTGCGCAAATGGCCGCCGCCTGCTGACGAAACAGGGCTGGATCGGATCTGATTTCGTGGGCCTAACCGCGTCCTCAAACCCGTCGTGATCCAGCCCTGTATTGTTCCCAAGGCAAAACGTTAAGCGGATGTTGCATTGAATAACGTTATGCCAAGGAAAGCCGAAATCCACAAACCACGGCAGCTCTCGTCGATCTCGCTGTAGTCCTGGTTGCGCCTTGGTTCGACTTGCATGGAGGTTACAGGTTTTGTCGCCCGCTCGCCGCTTTTCCGGCTCCGTATCGCCTGCGCGATCATTCGAGGCAAGGGTATCCGACGGCCAAACGCAAAGACCCGTTTATCCGGATTGCATCGGAATTGCCAAAACACATCTCTTCCAGATGGGCTGCTTGCCGCTCTGATTTCAGCTAGTTATGAGCAGCAACGCGAACGGCGTTTGCGCAAACCCGCCCGGAATCGGGGCTTTCTCCTCACCGGGGGCGCGTTTTGCCCCTTCGCCAACTCGCCGTCCGCGCTAGCTTAATGCTCCAAGTGCTTGTTAATCTTGTACTTAATTATCTGTGGTAGGCTGGCATCGCGATTGCCGCACGCCCCCAGGAGCTCCACGTAAACATGGAATCACCGATCTTCAAGGCTGTGATTGTCGGCGCTGGACCGGCGGGTCTGACTGCCGCCTACGAGTTGTCGAAACAGCATGCTTCAGTGCTTGTCCTCGAGAGCGACCCCGAATACGTCGGCGGAATCTCGCGCACCGTCAACTATAAGGGCTTTCGCTTCGATATCGGCGGCCACCGCTTCTTCTCCAANNGACATGCTCGATCGTCCGCGCTCGTCACGCATTTATTACCGGGGCAAGTTCTTCACCTATCCGTTGAAACCATTCGAGGCGCTCTCGAAGCTCGGGATTGTCGAGTCGGTGCGCTGCGTTCTCTCGTTTGTGGCCGCCCGGATTCGTCCCAAACACAACCCGAAGACGTTTGAAGACTGGGTTACCAACCAGTTTGGCGAGCGCTTGTTCCGTATTTTTTTCAAGACCTATACCGAGAAGGTGTGGGGGATGAGCTGCAGCGAAATCTCGGCCGATTGGGCCGCCCA
>PMBA01000284.1 GCA_003152795.1 Acidobacteriaceae bacterium
ACTTTTTTCTCTTCCTGATTCATCTTGATGATCTTGAAGTCGAACTCGCCGCCTGGTTCCAGATGCATCGGCTGTTGATTCGGATCCACGGCTTCCGAGTTGTGGCACAAGCCTTCGATGCCTTCCGCAATCTCCACAAACGCGCCGAAGTTCGCCACCCGCAGGATCTTGCCATGCACGATATCGCCAATACGGTGCTGCGCGAAGAACGAATCCCAGACGTCGGGCTGCATCTGCTTCACGCCGAGTGAAAGACGCCTCTTGTCCGGTTCAATGGCCAGAATGATCGCCTTCACCTTGTCGCCCTTCTTCAATACTTCAGAAGGATGCTTCACCCGTGTCGTCCAACTCAAGTTACTGACATGGACCAATCCGTCGATTCCGTCTTCGATTTCGATGAACGCCCCAAACTCGGTCAGATTGCGCACCCGGCCCTCAACCGTCGCTCCCACCGGATACTTGTCGTGCAGCGTATCCCACGGGTTGGACGCCAGCTGCCTCATGCCCAGCGAAATCCGGCGCTCGGTCGGATTCACGCTCAGCACCACGCAATCCACCTCGTCGTTCACGTTGACCAGCTTTGACGGATGCTTCATCCGTTTCGACCACGTCATTTCGCTCACGTGGACCAGCCCTTCAATGCCCTGCTCGAGTTCCACAAAGGCGCCGTAATCGGTGACGCTGATCACTCGTCCATGCACGTGCGCCCCCACCGGGTAGCGGTGTTCCGCATCCAGCCACGGATCGGGCGTGAGCTGCTTGAAGCCCAGCGAAACACGCTGCTTGTCTTTGTCGTACTTCAACACCTTTACCTGGATCTGGTCGCCGACGTTGACCAGGTCGCGCGGATGCGTCAGGCGCCCCCATGACATATCGGTGATGTGCAGCAGCCCGTCAATTCCTCCCATATCCACAAACGCCCCATACTCGGTCAGGTTCTTGACGATCCCCGTAAGCACGCTGCCTTCTTCCAGGTGCTCCAGCGTCTTTCCGCGCTTTTCGTTCTGCTCTTCTTCCAGAAGCTGTTTCCGCGAAACCACGATGTTGCCGCGCTTCTTGTTGAGCTTGATGATCGCGACTTCCATCGTCTGGCCCTTCATCCCATCCAGATTCCGGATCGGACGCAGGTCCACTTGCGACCCCGGCAGGAAGGCGCGCGCGCCCTGAATGTCCAGCGTAAGGCCGCCCTTGATGCGTTCCACGACGATGCCCTTGATCGGCTTCTTCTCGTTGTAAGCGCGCTCGATCTCGTCCCACGACCGCAGCCGCTGCGCCTTCAAGTGCGACAGATTGACGTATCCCTCTTCGGTTTGGCCCTTCTCGCGCAACACGTCGATCTCGTCGCCGGGCTGGAACTTGGGCTTGCCTTCGTGATCGAGAATCTCCGCAAGCGGCGCCATCCCTTCGGATTTCGCTCCGATATCGACGACAACGTGGGTCGCCGTCAGCTTCACCACGGTACCCTTGATTACGTGATCGTCGCCAACCGATTCTTCGGTTTCATTCTCGAAATTATGAAGCGCGGCGGCAAAATCATCGCTTCCAGCCCCGGCAAAGTCGGAGTTGGAGACTTCCGGCGCGTCGGCATGAGCAGCGTCGTTCTGATGTTCGTCAGGGGCGGAGGTCGGTTCCGCAGCGGAGGGTTGTGCGTGCTCGGGAGCGTCAATTACCGCCGAGCCGCCGGTATGGGCGTCGTTTGCAGGTGTCATGGTTTCAAGACTGGATTCAAGATTGCGTGCGGTGCTGTCGTCGAACAAGTTCATAGCCTCGGCGTCGCGCACGTTTGTGCGCAACTCATTCGGGACGTGGTCGAGCGGACTGCTGGCGTGGTCATTAGGTTACGTTGAGGCCGACCTGGCGGACGACCCTGGGACAATTCCAGCTGGTTCGAAACCGCGTCCAAATAGGACTCTTTGACTATAACAACCGCTTTGGAACAGTGTCAAACGCGATTCCGGCCAATGGCCTAAGAATTTACAGGGTCGTCACAGTGGGGCTGCGGGCTTCGGGCCACCAGCTTCGAGCAAACCGTGCCCCAAGGGCCGCTTTGGCTCGTAGCTCGTAGCCCATAGCTCGCAGCTCGAAGCGTATTTCTGCTACCCTCCCCCCATGGACTACCTCTGGACTCCCTGGCGTTACGCCTATGTCACTGGCGCCGGCCAGCAGCCCGGCTGCATCTTCTGCGATGCTCCCAGAGAAAGCGACCTGCAGGCCCGCATCGTCCACCGCGGAGCCCATTGCTACGTCATTCTCAATACTTATCCCTACACCAATGGCCATGTCATGGTTGTCCCCTACGCCCATCTGGACGAACTGCGAAACCTCCCCGCCGTTGCCGCCCAGGAGATGATGACCCTGACCCAGCGGATGGAGGCGGTTCTGCGCTCTCTCTATCGCCCCGACGGCATCAATCTCGGCATGAATCTCGGCAAAGCCGCCGGCGCCGGCGTGGCCGGACACATCCACATGCACGTTCTCCCCCGCTGGACCGCCGACGCCAATTTCGTCAGCGTCATCGGCGAAACCAGAGTTCTGCCCGAGGCGCTGGATGTGACGTGGGACCGGATTCGAAGAGCATTTGCCAGTGATGCCGTGTGATTGGTAACTCTGGCGACGCGGCGTCGATCGGTCATCTTGACATCCGTTACGTTACGCGTTACGTTCTGGAGTGATCCTCTCGATACGCCATCGAGGGTTGAGGCGTCTCTATGAGGACGACGACCCGCGCGGCGTTATCGCGGAACACGCGGCAAAGCTACGTGACATCCTCGCGCGGCTCGATGCCGCCGGAACTGTGGCAGATTTGGACCTGCCGGGGTTTCGCCTGCATCCGCTCAAGGGCGAGTTGAAGGGGTATTGGGCCATCACGGTCCGCGCTAATTGGCGGGTGATCTTCCGTTTTGACGATGGCGATGCCCTTGACGTCGATTACACCGATTACCACTGAAAGGTGACTGAATCATGCCGATGAAGAATCCACCCCATCCTGGTGGCTTAGTGCTACGCCAATGTATCGAACCCTTGGGCCTGACCATAACGGATGCCGCCGCCGCGCTTGGAGTCACGCGCACAACTCTGTCGGAGCTGGTAAATGGCAAGCGTGGGATTTCTGCAGAGATGGCCGTGCGATTGTCCAAGGTCTTCGGAGGTAGTGCCGCTAGCTGGTTGGTACAGCAGGCGCACTACGATCTTGCCCACGTTCGCGCCGACCGCATCAAACTCAGTCGGCTCCAATTGGCCTGAGGCGGACCACAAAGTCGGCGCAAGCGCGATGCCAGCTTGCCGACGCCATTTTCGTCGCAGCGTCAAAGATTGAGCCCAACACAACGGCTAGCAACAGCACAACACTGCACCTCTTCTTTACTCCTTTCGTCCTAGTTTCCGCCCAAAGAACTCCTCCGTCGCCCAGTAGGCTCGAATCCAGTTCCCCCACCGCAGAAAGTCATGAACCTCATCGGGAAACACAAGTTCCTCGACATGCACCTTTTGCGCGCGCAAACGCTGCAACAGATCCACCGTCTGCGAGAACTCGACATTGCGATCGTCGTCTCCCTGGATCAGCAGCACCGGCGACTTCCA
The DNA here is from genome assembly GCA_003152795.1 of Acidobacteriaceae bacterium. Classification (GTDB taxonomy): domain Bacteria; phylum Acidobacteriota; class Terriglobia; order Terriglobales; family Acidobacteriaceae; genus Acidiflorens. Next base: position 3,580 of record PMBA01000284.1, read on the forward strand.
GGTCGAAATCGCAGAATTCGGTGACGACTGAAACGCCAGCTTCAGCGCGTCGTCGCGATCNNCCGCCCCATAGCCCGATTCGTTTCGCATCCACGTTCGGCAAGCTCTGGAGATATTTCCCCGCTGCCACAATATCCCTGTACTCCGCGCCGCCGCGCGGCCCTCCATCCTTCGGTTCGCGAAAGTGCCGCCCGTACATGATGCCCGTCCGGTAATTGACCGACAGCACCACGTACCCCCGGCTCGCCAGATACTCATTCATCGCGTAAGCGTTGTGGTAGTAGTCCATGTAATGGAAGCCGAGCATCATCTGCCGGATCGATCCACCGTGGATGAAGATCAGCGCGGGTGACGGCCCGGGCGCCCGTCCCTCCATTCTCGGCTCGAATAATTGCCCGTGGATTTCCCACCCGTCCGCCGCTTTGAAGATGACCTGCTTTGGCGTGACTAGCTTAGCCGAGGGAAAGTCCGCCGGCAGCGCGCTTTTTGCGATCATCTCGCGCCCGCGCTGGGATGCGACGGCGTACGGCATCGCCGGACTCGTGGCCGTCGATCCCAGGCACACTACTTTCCCCGCGATTTCGAGCGGCGCCCACTCCATCGTCTCGCCGCCAGTGAGCGCTTCCGCTGTTCCGCCCTCCACACCGACCCGCCACAGATGCCGCCGGTCCACGTCACTTGGGTCCGTGTCACCTTGGTTCGAGGAATAGATCACGCTGGTTTTGTCGGAACCGAGCGCAACGTCTTCGGTCTCGAATTTCCCAGGAGTCAACAGCGTCGCGGGCCCGCCGGATGTCGCCACCGAATAGAGATGGTTCCATCCGTCCTGCTCGGAAGAGAAAACAACCCGGTTCTTTGCCGCAAACTGAAATGACCTATCTTCGGTGATCAGCGGCAGCGAATCATCCAGCCCCGGACCGCTCCTCCATATCTCCCGCCCCGCATCGCGGCCCACATCGTAAACCCAGATCGCCCAGGGCAGCGCCGATTGTGGAATCAAAGTCTGCTTCATCTGCTTACCCACCAGCCGCACGAACGCCAGCTCGCTTCCATCCGGCGACCAGCGCGGGTACAGATCGCGGTCGGCGCTGGGCAAGACGTAGCGCAACGTGCCGCGGCCAAATTCGTAGATCACGACAAAGCTGTGATCGCCCCGATCGCTGATGAACGCAATCCTCTTGCCGTCCGGCGACCACTTCGGCTGCGCGCTGTTGCCACGCGCGAAGGTCAGCGCCTTGGCCTTGTCCTTCCCGGAGACTGGCGCAATCCAGATCTGCTTCTTCGCCGGCCACACCGCAAACTCGCCGTTCGGAGATACCTGGATGTCCTCGCATCCTTCCTCATCGCACCCCATGTCGCCCAGCAACCGCGGCTCGCCCTTGTCGACATCTGCCGCCCACACCTGCTGCACGCGCTTTTCGACGCCGCTCGTCGGGTCGGCCACTTCCCCCGCGCTGTTGGCCTCGCTCCCCCGTGCATAGACGACGGTCCGTCCGTCGGGCGTCAGCTTCAGCGCCGCAATCGGCATCCCGTCGTCGCCCCTGTAGTGCGTGACCTGCCGCGCCTCAAAGTTCGGAGCGTCCGCGATCCACACGTTGCGCTCGCCTTTCGCCGCAAACACCCACGCAATTCGTCCGGCTCGGTCGGCGGCCACCAGGTTCGTTGGAAATGGCGAACCCATGACCTGTTCGAGCGAGAAGGGATGAGGCGCCATCGGCGCTGAATTTTGGGCAGAACAAAAAACCGGAGACAAACACAGCAACAAAACGGCGACACACGACATCGCGGACAGAGTTCGAATTCCCATGCGCCGCAGAGTACGTGAAATCAGGTGAGATTGACAACCGGAGAACCCTGGGTTGCGCTGCCAGAACTATGCGGTCATGCGTTGGTCGAGATTTTTCCGCATCCACGCCCACGCGCTCGACACGATATCGTCGAGATTGCGCCGGGCAGTCCATCCCAGCACGCTTTGAGCCTTCGCCGGATCGGCCACCAGAATTGGAGGGTCGCCCGGCCGCCGCGGTCCAACCTTCCGCCCAACCCGCCGTCCAGTGGCGTTTTCCGCCGCACGGACGATTTCAAGGACGGAGTGTCCACGCCCTGTTCCCAGATTGATCGCCAGCGACCCGCCGCCTTCGATGCCGTCTTCTTCAAGGTATTGCAGCGCTCTCACGTGCGCATCCGCCAGATCGCTGACGTGTATGTAATCGCGAACGCACGTGCCGTCCCTGGTCGGGTAGTCGCACCCATAGATTTCCAACTCGGGTCCGTTCCCGGTGGACGCCGCCAGCGCCAGTGGAATCAGATGCGTTTCCGGCTCGTGGATCTCGCCAATCTCGCCGCTTTCATCGGCTCCCGCCGCGTTGAAATACCGCAGGCTCACCGAGCGCATTCCATAAGCGCGGCCGTAAGCCGCCAGCGCGTTCTCAAAGAAAAGTTTCGACGCGCCATAGGGATTCACCGGCTCGCGCCGCGCTTGCTCAGTGATCGGAATCTGCTCGGGAATGCCGTACACGGCACAGCTGGAAGAAAACACGAAGCGGCGGATACCGGCATCCAGCACGGAGTTCAGCAGGCTGAGCGCCCCAAGAACGTTGTTGCGAAAATACTTGCGCGGATTCTCGACCGACTCGCCCACGTAGGCATGAGCGGCGAAGTGCATCACCGCGTCCACGCGCGCGAGCACCGGCCGGAGTCTGGATTCATCGGCGATGTCGCCCTCTACTAGTTCGAAGCCTCGCGTCAGGCGGCGGAAGCCGGTGGAGAGGTTGTCATAGATCACGACCTCATAGCCGGAACGCCGCAGCGCGCGCGCCGCATGACTGCCAATGTAACCCGCTCCGCCCACGACCAGGATCGCCAAGAAAACCTCGCATGATTTCGCGGGCCTTCCATGGCCTGCGCATCGTCCTCTGCGACCATGTTGCCGCGAGAAGCACGAGTTTGAAGGTGATCGTCATCACTCTGCGTTTGTGACAGAGGGTTTTGATCGACGGAGCGACGGAGCGACCCGCGCCCTCGCTCGCCCCCGCCCGCTAGTGTAGAATTTGAAAGTCAACCCCCACGCTGCCATCCTCGGCAGCGGATTCCATCGGGACGTAGCGCAGCCTGGTAGCGCACTTGCTTGGGGTGCAAGGGGTCGCGAGTTCAAATCTCGCCGTCCCGAC
>PMBA01000402.1 GCA_003152795.1 Acidobacteriaceae bacterium
CGGTGGGGTCGCGCACGCTTGCGCGCTCCAGTCGCGAGGGCCTGAGTGCGGCTACGATTCGCAATGTGATGGCGGATCTGGCGGATGCTGGATTTCTGGAGCAGCCTCATGCTTCGGCGGGGCGCGTGCCTACGGCTGAAGCCTATCGTTATTATGTCGAACAACTGAGCGGCGAAGCGCATCTTTCACACGAGAACCAGAGCATTATCCAGGACACTTTGACCGGCGTCACCGACGTGGCGGAGTTCATGGAGCGCACTTCGCATGTGCTCTCCCTGATCTCGCACAGCGTTGGGGTTACGGTAGCGACCAGCGGCCCACGCAATGCGCTGGAGCATGTCTACTTTTCGCGGTTGAGCGATCAAAAAGTTCTGGCGGTCGTCGTCACGCGATCGGGAGTGGTGCGCGACCGGGTGTTGCGGCTTGATATTGCGCAATCCGACCTCGATCTGGCGGCGCGCTACATCAACGAAAACTTTCGCGGCTGGACCATGAGCGACATGCGCGCCGAGCTGGCGCGACGGCTGGAACAGGAACGCAGCGAGTACGACAGCCTGATGAAGTCCATCGAGCAGCTCTACCAGCAAGGGGCGCTGGCTTCGATGGACGACACGCAGGCGGTGTTCGTCGAAGGCGCGGCGAATCTGGTGACTGGCCAGGAAGATCGCGCCCGCCTGCAGGAAATGCTGCGCACGCTTGAGGAGAAGGAAAAAGTCGTGAAGCTGCTGGGCGCGTATCTGGACACGCGGCAGGAAGCGGTGCGCGTTGTGATCGGCCTCGATGAGGCGCTGCCCTCGATGCAGAATTTCGTGCTCATTGGGGCGCCCGCGCGGGTGGGTGGCGAAGTGATGGGATCGCTGGCGGTGATTGGGCCTACCCGACTGGATTATCAGCACACCATGTCGGCCGTGTCGTACATCGCGCGGCTCTTCGACAAACTTTTGAACGAATCGGAGTAAGGAAGCGGTATGCGCAAAGGAAATGGGAAAAGCGGCGGGCACCTCGATTTGAAGCACGAGGATCTGGAGCGGGAGCTTCCGGCCGCGGAGGCCGGACAGGAAACTGCGCCTGACCCCGTCGCGGGCAAACCGGCGGCGGTGATTGGAACCGGACCAGCCCCAGGACCGGCATCGGAAGTTGAACTGCTCAAGGCGGAACGCGACGCGCTTCTGGATCGCCTGGCCCGTTTGCAGGCGGAGTTCGACAATGCCCGCAAGCGCGCCGTGCGTGAACAGCAGGATTTCCGCGAGTTCGCCGCCGCCGATGTCATCAAGAACTTTCTTCCCACCCTCGACAGTTTCGAGCGCGCATTGAAATCTGCCAGCCCCGACTCCACCGACTTCCGCAACGGGGTTGAGCTCATCTACCGCCAGTTTCAGGACGCGCTGCAGAAAGTCGGAGTGCAGCCGATTGCCGCGGCCGGGCAGCCTTTCGATCCGCGGGTTCACGAAGCCGTCGAAATGGTGGATAGCAGCGAAGTGCCCGATCAGCACGTGCTCGACGAACTACAGCGTGGCTACAAGTACAAGGACCGCCTGCTGCGCCCCGCGATGGTGCGGGTCGCGCGCAATGGCCGCGCATAATAAAATCAGGATTTGCTCGATTCAAGAGTGTGGGGGAATTTCTGGCCGCAAATACAAAGCGCGATTACTACGAGATCCTCGGTGTCACCCGCGCGGCCACCGACGTCGAAATCAAGAGTGCTTACCGCAAGCTTGCGATGACGCACCATCCCGACCGCAATCCCAACAATCCGGACGCGGAAGAAAAATTCAAGGAGATCACCGAAGCGTACGCAATACTCGCCGATGGTGAGAAGCGAAGTCTGTACGATCGCTTCGGCCACGCTGGATTGGGGAGCGCAGGTGGTCCGGCCGGATTCGACCCCGCCATTTTCCAGGATTTCGGAGACATCTTCGGCGACATTTTCGGATTCGGCGACATGTTCGGACAGGGCAGCCGGCGTCGCAGCCGCGCCCAGCGCGGAGCCGATCTTCGCGAGGACTTGCATCTCGAGTTTGATGAATCGGTTTTCGGCGCCGACAAGCAGGTGAACGTGCGCCGCCATGAGACCTGCGACGCGTGCCGCGGAGCGGGCGCCGCGCCGGGTAAGGCTCCGGTGTCGTGCCGGTCGTGCAATGGCCGTGGCCAGGTCCGTTATCAGCAGGGCTTTTTCAGCATCGCGCGAACCTGTCCCAGTTGCCAGGGCGCGGGCAGCGTCATCACCGATCCCTGTCCCAAGTGCAAAGGCGACGGCCGCTTGCTGCGGGAACGTGTGGTCGAAGCCAAAGTGCCCGCGGGCGTTGAGGATGGCACGCGAATTCGTTTCACCGGTCTGGGCGAAGCNNGGCAACGATCTGCACTGCGTGGTTCCGCTATCCTTCCCTCAGGCTGCCCTCGGAACCGAGATTATGGTTCCCACGCTCGAGGGAGACCACAAGCTGAAAGTCCCCGAAGGCACGCAGTCGGGAACCTCGTTTCGCATTCGAAGCAAAGGCGTGCCCGTGCTCAATGGGCACGGCAAGGGCGACCTGTACGTCGAGGTGCGAATCCAAACACCCGGAAAACTGAGTAAGCGCCAGCGTGAACTGTTGGCCGAACTGGGAGAACTGTCCCCCGTGGAAAACAAACCGCAGCACCGGTCGCTGCTGGGACGCGTGAAGGACATGTTCGCGTAGGGCAGTTGTCGGTCTCAGACTCACGCTCCAGAGCCTTATCATCCAAATGAAACAGCCTTTACTGAGAACTGAGAACCGCGAACCGAGAACTAAATCATGACCCGCCGCCGCTGGATCGCCGACCAGGTAACCGGAGACACGGCTGCTCTGGTGGGCGACCATGCGGCTCACTTGGCGCGCGTGCTGCGCGCTGAAGTTGGCCAGCAGTTTGACATCGCAACCGGGGACGAGGTTCGCCGGGGAACCATCACCACGATCTCCCCTGATCGGGTTGAGTTCGCGCTCGACACGAAGCCCTGCCATCGGCGAAGGTTCAAGCCGTCGGCCGCTCCCAGAGTCACGCTGGCCCTCGCCATCTTCAAGTTCGACCGGATGGAGTGGGCGATGGAGAAGTGCACAGAGATTGGGGTAGCGCGGATCGTTCCCGTGATCGCGCGCCGAAGCGATGCGCATCTGGTTACCGCTGCCGTAAAGCGGCACGAACGCTGGCAGCGCATCGTTCGTCAGGCCGCCGAACAGTCGCGAAGGTCTGCACCGCCTGAGATTTCAGCCCCGGTCAAGCTGAAAAACCTTGCGGACGCGGGTGTAATCGGGACCGGCGCGCTGCGTATCGTTCTCGCGGAGTCGCTCGCTGGATCGGAGGCGGACGATCGGTTGGGAGAAATTGTGCATTCTGAATCATCCGTCGACGAGCTGGCGCTCGCCGTAGGCCCGGAGGGCGGATGGGCCGACCCGGAACTGTCGTGGCTGTACGAAACAGGATGGGTCGGCGCTTCACTCGGCGACAACATTCTGCGGGCCGAAACGGCGGCGATCGTCGCCACTGCCCTGGCCCTGGAAGCGCTGCGGTGATTTCGCACATCCACAAGAAGCTCTGATATTCTCCGGCAAGCGGCTCTCAATTGACATATCAGTTAAATTCCGCTGCCTCGCCCGCGATCAACATCGTTCCCGATGAACGCCAGCAGCAAGCCATCGGACACGTTCATGGGCCGATGCTGGTGATCGCCGGAGCCGGCACCGGGAAGACTACCGTCCTCACCCAGCGCGTGGCCAATCTCATCCGCGAAGGTTACGCGCGCCCCGACGAAATTGTTGCCCTCACCTACACGGAAAACTCGGCGGCGGAAATGTTGGCTCGCGTCCGCGGAGAATTGAAGGGTACTGCCATCGACGGTCTGCAGGCCAGCACTTTTCATGCGTGGTGTAACGGACTGCTCCAGCGTCGCGGCGCTGGCTTCAGCGTGCTCGACGACAAGGATCTCTGGGTGTTCCTGCGGCGCCGAATCCGCGACCTTCGTTTGAAGCACTTCGTGCGCGCTGCCAACGTCGGTCAGTTTCTGGATAGCCTCCTCGAGTTCATGCGCCGCTGCCAGGACGAACTGGTTGGCCCTGCCGAGTACGCGCGTTATGTGGAGCGCCTCGAACGCGGCGAGGTACCGCTTCCCCGGGTTGCCCGCTCGAAGAAGCAGACGGAATTGGAAGATGAGGAAATCCTGGAGCGCTGCCAGGAAATCGCTCGTGTTTTCAGCACCGTGGAAAACATGCTGCTCGCAAAAAATCTGGGCACCTTCGGGCACATGATCACCAGGGCCTATCGGTTGCTCAAGGACGATCCCACGTTGCTCGAAGAAGAACGGGCGCGCACTCGCTTCCTGCTGGTCGATGAATTCCAGGATGCGAATTGTGCCCAGGTTGAAATTCTCTCGCTGCTCGCGGGAGCGGCGGCGAACGTGTTTGCCGTGGGCGATCCGGACCAGGCGATTTACCAGTTTCGCGGCGCTTCGAGCGAGGCCTTCACATTGTTTGCCAGGAAGTTTCCGGCCACGCGAGTTGTTGTGCTGGGGAAAAACCGCCGCTCGCTCTCGCCGATTCTCGGTTGCGCCTTCGGCATCGTGAATGAGAACCCGCCCGTGTTCTCGCCAACTCTCGCGCATCAAGGAAATTCAATTTCATACCAGCGGACGCCCCTGGAATCGCTCCGCGACGAAGAGGCGAAGCAAAAAGGGGAGACTGCGGCCGCGCCGAAGGTCGAAATTGTCACCTGGGGGGAGAAAGAAGTCGAGGCTGCCGACCTCGCCCACCGGATCCAGAAAAAGCGCAAGAACAGAGACCAGCCATGCAAGTGGAGCGATTTTGCGGTGCTCTATCGTCTGCACAACCATCGCGATGAGTTGGTCCATGAATTTGCCGAGCGCGGCATCCCATTTTCGATCGAGGGCCTGGACGTTCTGGACACGTCGGAGGTCCGCGACGTTGTGGCTTGCCTGGCCGTCGCCGTGTCTCCTGACGATGCCACCAGCTTGTTTCGCGTGGCGGCGCTGCCGCAATTCGCCCTCAACCCAGTGGAATTGCGGGCGGCGATGAGGGCGGTGCGGCGGCAGGAACTCGATCTCCGAAATGTACTAGGAACATTGCCGAAAGGCGCGGCGGTCCTGGAAAGCGTGGAGAAAGTGCATCGCGAAGTGCGGAAGGACGGAGTGCGGGCGGATCATGCGGTGAACGTTGTGGTCCGGCACTTTGACCTGCAGCGTTCGGCGTTGGTGCTTGCGTTTCTTAAATTTGTCAAAGACTGGCAGTCGAAAGCGATTGTCGAAACCGGAAGCCCTTCCGAATTCCTCGAGTACCTCGATTATTTTGTCCAGGCGGGCGGGACAATTGCGCTTCCCCGCAGCACGGAAGATGCGGTGCAGCTTTTGACCGCCCACGCCGCCAAGGGACTGGAGTACCAGCACGTCGCCATCATTCGCGGATCGTCCGTCTCGTTCCCGAGTTCCTACCATGAACCGCTAATCGCTTTCCCGGCGGAGCTGCGTACGTCGGGAACCGCGTCCACTGACGATAAGGTTCTGCACGAGCAGGAAGAACGGCGCCTTTTCTACGTTGCCATGACGCGCGCCAGGGACACGCTGGCGATCTACGCGAACCAGGGCAAGAGCACCAAGAATGAGCCTCGTCCGACAAAATTCCTGCGCGAATTCATGGTCAGCCCGCCCTACAGGAAGTTCTGGTCCACACACCCAGCGGCCGCGGTGCAGGAGGAGTTGTTTGCCGGGGAAGAACAGAGAATCGCCCTGGAGCAATCGAATGTGGCCGCCTGGCTCCTCATGCCGGCATCGGCTGACTTCGTCAGCGGCCTGAGTGCGTCGGCCATAGAAATCTACGAAGAGTGTCCGCTGCGCTTCAAACTGGAAAGGGAGTGGAACCTGCCGCGCGATGTGTCCGCATCGTTACACTACGGAGCGGCGATGCACAGCGTGCTGCGCACGTTTTACGACGCGCGGCGCTATCAGCGCGAGATCGGCGGCGACGATCTGCTGGAACAGTTCCGCTCTGCCCTGGCTGCCGCCGGTGTGGCCGACCGGTATCAGTACGAGTTGTATCTGCGCCAGGGAATCGAGCAGTTGCGCCAGTTCTTCGAGGCTGCCCGCGCTTCGGCGCCTGAGGTGATCGAGACTGAAGGCAGATTTGAACTGCAAGTGGGCTCGGCGAAGCTGTCGGGTCGCGTGGATCGGATGGATTGCACCGGTCCAGACACGGTTGCCATCGTGGACTACAAGACGGGGAAACCGAAATCACAAGAAGATGCGGATAAGAGCCTGCAGCTGTCCTTGTATGCGCTGGCGGCGCGGGAGAGGTGGGGTAAACACGCCGACCGCCTGATCTTTCACAACCTCGAAAACAACACCGCCATCTCCACAACGCGGACCGACTCTGAACTGGAAGCGGCGAAATTGCGCGTGCAGGAAGTGGCCGAAGGAATCGCGCGGGGAGAATTTCCGCCGAATCCCAAGTATCACTGCGTGTTTTGTCCCTATCGCAATCTTTGTCCAGCCACAGAGAAGGCCGTTGCCGCTCCGCGGAAGAAATCGGCGTCTCGCGTTCATTAGTGCGGCGGGACGGGCGGGGCGCCTGTCTCTCCACCGGGGCGAATGGGTTGGAGATTTGAAAACGCCGCAAAAAACTTTGGGGACGCTCATCGCGTCCCCTTTGTCGTTGCCTGTTGCAGGTTCTTAGTGCTTTTTGCTGCTTTTCTTCTTTGCTTTCTTTTTGGTTGCCATGGATCTATTCTCCCTTTCCATTCTTCATGGAATTTCGCAACGGTATTTTGTTGCAACTGTTTGAATGTATAGAGTCAACGCAGAACGAAGTCAAGAGAAAAATGATCGAAACCGTCGCATGCAACACCGCACCAAAGTCACCTGCGCAACTCCGACACGAAAAAAAGTTCGCGCGCCATCGCACCTCAAGGTCAACCGTTCTCTCAATCGAGTTGTGCATTCCGTGCGCGTGTATCAGCAGAACGTTTTGCTGCGATGGCCGCGCGATCGAGCGTCGCGGACCCCGGCGAAGCTTTCCGCCATCTATAATGAATGGCGGTTTCAAGCGACGCGTAGCTTTACAGCGCGTCGAAAGAACGACTGGGGAGCGCAACCATGGCCGGTTTGAATGATGTCGTGATCATCGCGGGATGCCGCACGCCGATCGGAAAATTTCAGGGAAGTCTGAGCGACATGGTTGCTCCGCGGATTGGCGCCGTCGCAGTGCGCGAAGCCGTCAAGCGGGCGAATCTGCAGCCGCAACAAATCGATGAGTGCATCATGGGCAACGTCGTCTCCGCCGGACTCGGTCAGAATCCAGCGCGTCAGGCAGCGTTATTCGGCGGACTTNNCTCGCGGCGCAGGCTATCGAGACCGGCAACAGTTCCATTGTCGTTGCGGGTGGCATGGAATCCATGACCAACGCGCCCTATCTTCTGCCCAATGCGCGCAAGGGATACCGGCTGGGCAACGGACAACTCGTCGACGCCATGGTGCACGACGGACTCTGGGATATTTTCAACGACTATCACATGGGGCTGACAGGTGAGAACGTCGCCGAAAAATACGGCATCACCCGCGAAGAGCAGGACGAGTACGCCGTGAACTCGCACCGCAAAGCTGTCGCGGCGCAAAAGGAAGGCCGCTTCACCTCGCAGATTGTTGCGGTCGAAATCCCCGCCAGGAAAAAAGGCGAGCCGCCCGCGATCTTTGACAAGGACGAAGGGCCGCGCGAGGATACGACCATCGAAGCCCTCCGCGCCCTCAAGCCGGCATTCAAGAAAGATGGAACCGTTACGGCGGGCAATGCTCCCGGAGTCAACGACGGAGCGGCCGCTCTGGTCGTCACCAGTGCCGCGCGCGCGAAAGAATTGGGCGCAACTGCCATGGTCCGCATCGTCGCGCAGGCGACCAGCGGAGTCGATCCGAAGTGGGTGATGATGGCTCCCGTTGGCGCCGCGCGGAAAATTTGGGAGAAGACGGGCTGGAAGAAAGACGATGTCGATCTCTACGAACTGAATGAGGCATTTTCTGTCCAGGCGCTCGGAGTCTGTCGTGAACTGGGCCTCGACATGAACCGCGTCAACGTGAACGGAGGCGCAGTGGCTCTGGGCCATCCCATCGGCGCCAGCGGAGCCCGCGTCCTCGTCACCCTGATCTACGAAATGATCCGCCGCGACGTGCACCGCGGCATTGCGGCACTATGCCTCGGCGGGGGGAATGCGGTGGCGATGGCGGTGGAGCGGTAAAACTACGTTTGTCATCCTGAGCGAAGCGAAGGACCTGATGTCTCGTGCGCCACCAAGAAAGCAGGTCCTTCGCTTCGCTCAGGAAGACAATTCAAACCTATGCCGTGAATTTACCGGTGAGGTTATGGTGCCGTGAAGGTCTTATGGGCGGAGTAATCCAGGAGCCGCTCCGACTGGTCGAAGCGAAGACGAATATCAATGTCTCCTCGCACCATCTTCGATGGCTATCCGGTGATTAGTTCTGCCGGGGGCGGCTGTCCCCACGCTTGCTTCGCTAACCCGCCGCTGGCGCCGACTCCGCCGCCGCCACCGGCAACGTGATCGTGAACACTGCTCCTCCGCCCGGGCCCGAAGACGCTTCGATGTTGCCGCCATGTTCGCGCAGCACGGTCTTGCAGATGCTCAGTCCGAGGCCGGTGCCGCGGCCGGGGCGCTTGGTGGTGAAGAAAGGATCGAAAATGTGGGTCAGGTTTTCCGGCGCGATTCCTGGACCGTCATCCTGAAATACGACCCATACGGAGTCGGGATTACGCCCGACGCGGATGCGAATCGTGCCCTTATCGCGGGTTTCGCGGACCGCCTGCTCCGCATTCAGCAACAGGTTCAAGAACACCTGCATCAACTGATTGGGATCGGCCACGACCGCCGGTATTGCCGGTTCGGGCAGAAAGTCCACCGTGATGTTGCTCTTGCGCAGGGCGTATGCCTGCATCTGGACCGTCCGCTGCACCAGTTCATTCAGATTCACCGGGCTCTTTCCCGGAGCCGGCGGCCGCGCGAAGTATTGCAGGTTCTGCACGATTTCAGCAGCGCGCCGCGCTTCCTTGTGCAGGATCAGGAGTTGTTTGCGGGCGCCTTCGCTGACGTCACCTTCCTGCAGCAGTTCCGCCATGCCCAGAATGCTGGTCAGGGGATTATTGAGTTCGTGGGCGAAGCCGCCGATCATCTGCCCCATCGCCGCCAGACGTTCGCTCTGGATAATCTGCTGTTCCAGTTTTTTCTCCGTCGTCATATCGCGGACAGAGATGATGACGCCCGCTGGTTTGCCTTCGGCGTCCAGTAATGGACTCGCCATGCCCAGCATGGTGCGCCAACTGCCGTCCTTGTGCCGGGAGCCGTATTCGCATGAGGTCAGCGAACTCTGGCCGGTGGCGACAGTGCGGTAGAGTGTGGCCAGTTCCGGTGAAGTATTCACCACGTCATCGACGTTTTTGCCCAACAGGTGGTCCGGCCCGTAGCCGAGGAGTTCGCCGATGCGCGCGCTCACGAACGTGTATTGCCCCTTCATATCGAGCACCAGAATCAGATCCGGAAAGCTTTCCAGCAGGTGCTGCCGGAACTCTTCCTGGTGGTGCAACTGCCGCTCCATTGCGCGCTTCTCGGTCACATCCACCAGCGTGCCCTGGTACCGCACAATCCGGCCCGCTTCCACCACCCCGGTCGAGGTGTCCACGCACACTGCCACTCCACCATCTTTTCTTCGCAGTTGAACTTCCCGGGTGCGAGTGCTGCCGCTCTGGCTTCCCCCGCGTCCCAGCACCGGATCCCCACCCGTTTCCACGCTCAGCCGCTGGGGTGGCAGGTTCAACAGATCTTCTTTGCTCTCGTATCCCAGGATCGTCACCAGAGCCGGGTTCACCTCGAGCAGCTTGCCCGCGGGATTGCTGATGTAAACCCCTTCCTGCAGAGTTTCGAACAACTGCGTGAAGCGCTGCTCCTTGTCGCGATGTCCGGTGATGTCGCGCGCCAGCACACTCGCCCCAGTTACATCGCCGTTCTTGACGATGGCGTTGACCATGCAGTCGTAGAAACGCCGGGAATCGTTCTTGAGGTGGACTTCGACCACTCCCGACCAGTGCCGCTTCTCCAGAAACTGCGCTATGCTCCCTGATCCCTCCGCACGCAGTGGGGCGCCCATGAATTCTTCAAGTTTGTGCCCCACCAGCTCGACATAGGGAACATTCAGAATTTCCGTGGTTCGCCGATTTACAGTTCTCAGAGTTCCATCGAGGGAGATGGCCAGCGCGACATCGTCGAGCGAGTCGATCAGTTCCTTGAAGTTGCGCTGCGAACGCATGATCAGTTGGCCCAACTGATCCAGTTGCTCTTCGGAGGGTGTGACTCCCGACTGGTTCTGAAAACCCTTCAGAATCTGCTTGAGCTCAGAAACCTCGCGCTTGCGCCCGAATGCATAGGTTGCGAACAGGATGGCAAGCAGGAAGAGACCGGCCGGAATCGCCCACAGCCGGTAAGGAAGGTCTTTCAGTTGCTGCCACGACAATGCCGCCACCGCGGCTGCAAACAATATGAGCAGGCCAAGCGCCCATCGCCACAACTGGCTCTCTTCGCGCTCCAACCGGTTTGACGCCGGATCGAGCCGGTTTGAAGTGGGACGATCGTCGCGCATGGGGACTCCGCTGGCGCAAAAAACGATTTCTCAATCACTGTCCAACGTTCCCGCCAGATTGCCTTAAGGGTAGCACTGAAAGCCGCCTTTCACGACAGAACGTTGCGTCCCGTTCCATCACGGTAACGGGGTGATCGCCATCACAGCGATCCCCGCTTGGGCCGGGCTATGATGTCGGCAGGAATCTCCCATCCGCGCTGCCCCCTTTGTGTGCCCACTGGTGCCCCTATGCTTTATAAGACCCTGAGTGCCGCCGTTTATGGTATTGACGCCAATATCATCGAAGTCGAAGTGGACGTCTCCGGCGTCAAAATGACGGAAGACCACTTCCACACAGTTGGCCTGCCCGATGCCGCCGTCCGCGAAAGCCGCGACCGGGTCCGCTCGGCTCTCAAAAACTGCGGCTACGACATTCCTCCCACCCAGATCACCATCAACCTGGCTCCGGCCGACATTCGCAAGGAAGGCTCCGGCTTCGACCTGCCCATGGCCCTCGGCATCCTCGGCGCCTATGGCGGTCTGAATAAGAAGGAGGTGCCCGACGCCCTGTTTGTCGGCGAACTTTCTCTCGACGGAAGAGTGCGCGGAGTGCGTGGCGCTCTCCCCATCGCCATCGAGGCCCGTCGAACCAGAGTGAAACGCCTCGTCGTCCCCGAAGTCAACGCTCGCGAAGCCGCCATGGTCGGGGACGTTGAGGTTTATCCGGTCACGTCACTGCTGCAGGTCATTCACCTGATTAATTCCGGCAACGGCGTCTCCCGCCTGCAGGTCGATACCGCCCAGCTGCTGACCCAGGCGCAGCAATTCCACGTGGATTTCAAGGATGTCCGCGGCCAGCAAACCGCCAAGCGCGCCCTCGAAGTCGCTTGCGCCGGCGGCCACAACATTCTGATGATCGGGCCTCCAGGTTCGGGAAAAACCATGCTCGCAAAACGCATGCCAACCATCCTGCCGCCCTTTACCTTCGAAGAAGC
>PMBA01000047.1:0-660 GCA_003152795.1 Acidobacteriaceae bacterium
TTCGGTGACACAGCTCCCGGTTGCCAGCCGGATTCGATCTGAATGATCGCGCGCACCAGCGCCGGCGAGACCGCGTACATTCGGGAATAGTAGCTGACGCACCGTTCCGAGTATTCCCGAATGCTGAGCGTTTCCTCTGCAAACATCACCTGGCCAACAAGACAGAATCCGATTACTGCGCATGTCGCTCGCATGTCACGCGGAAACTCCCCGTCCGGAAAGCTCTTCGCAATAGCGTCTTGTGTCGAAAACCAGGCTTTCGAAGCCGTCTCGCAAGAGCAGCCGGCGCCGGTCAGCCTCAGTCTTCGCGATAAAAGGCAAAAGCACATCCCGCATGTCCGCCGTGATTCCGTCTGCCTCAAGCAGACGCAAGGCTTCGGCCAGATCCAGCATCTCGGCGATCGACGGTGGCTTCTCCAGCTTGTAGCCGCGCAACGCATGCGCGAAGCCGGCCAACTGACCGTGCAGGCCGGAATGCTGCGTGGTCGTCCGCAGCCCCAGAATCTTGGTTTCCCGCTCGATCGTGGGGTGTTCGAAGCGAACATACAGGGAGCGCCGCCGCAGCGGATCGCCGATCCGCCGCTCTTCGTTTGAGGTCATCACCACAAAGGGCTTGCTTTGGGCCTTGATCGTTCCAAGCTTCGGAATGCTGATCTGCCA
>PMBA01000047.1:767-896 GCA_003152795.1 Acidobacteriaceae bacterium
CTCGATCCGCGTGTTCGCGGCAAGGGAAACCACCCGCGCGAGTTCCGTCTTGCCGGAGCCAGGCGGACCCTCGATCAGAAGCGGCTTCCGCATCTTCGCCGCGAGGAAAACGACCTTCAGCGTCACCTC